>NZ_JBNBZS010000038.1:0-56272 GCF_049629625.1 Roseomonas chloroacetimidivorans
AGCCGGCGGGCGCCGCTCCTCAAAACCGCTGTCAGCGGATCCTCGACCGTCTCCGGCTGACGCAGGGGGACAACAGTGGTATCGCTCATCTCGGCGTATCGCTCCTTCGGGAGGTTCAGGCAGGCTTCCACCCACCTCGATACGCCGCCTCTCTCACATCGCCATCACCCAGTTTCGGCCATAGCTCATTCAGCCCCGGGTTGGGTTCCAGCGCACGGAGAGGCCGTCGCGAGGCCGGCAACCATGTCTGCGGCCAGCCTTGGCGGTGCGGTGGCGCACCGGCCGGGCGACGCCGCACCGGGCAGCATGCCCGATACCCCGGTGGGCGAAGCAGGCGTTGTGGCGCCGACGGTGACGGCAGACAGTTTGCCCACTGCCGGATCGCATGGAACGACCGGGGCCAGCCCGATGCCGAATGAGCGGACGGGAACACCGCTATGAGCCAGCATACCGACCGATCAATCCCCGACCTGCTCGGCGACCTTGTCGACCAGACCTCCACACTGGTCCGAAAGGAGGTCCAGCTCGCTCGTGCCGAGATCGGCGAGAAGGTGTCAGTTGTAGGGGCGGCAAGCGCCTCCCTTGCTATCGGCGGAGTGCTGCTGCTGGGAGCGCTGGTCATCCTGCTGCAGGCGGCCGTCGCCTTTCTTGTGGAGTTCGTCCACCTCTCCGCGACAGTCTCGGCCCTGATCGTCGCGGTCGTCGTGGCGGTGATCGGCTACCTAGTGCTGCGCGGCGGGCTTAACCGCCTTAAGGCCTCCAATCTCACACCGGACCGGACCGTGACGCAGCTGTCGCGTGACGCCGAAGTCGCCAAGGAGCAGGTGCGATGAGCGGGACGACGAACCCCGGAGAAAAGTCTTCCGGACAGATCGAGACGGAGGTGGAGCAGACCCGCGCGAACGTCTCCGGGACGCTGGACGCGCTCCGGGAGAAGTTGGCGCCCGGCCAGATGATGGACCAGCTTGTGGATCAGGTGGCCGACTATGCGCGGGGATCAGGCGGGGCTGAATTCGTACGCAATCTCGGGGCCTCGGTCCGCGATAATCCCTTACCCGTGGCCTTGATTGGGGCGGGCATTGCCTGGCTGCTCCTGTCCAAGAATGGCACGGGAAGCCATGCTGCCTCAGCGACATCCAGCTCGAACCCCAAGCTGCTGCCAGCTCCGGATCATGGATCGAGCAGCACATCATATATCGGCAGCATGCCGATCGCGGCCTCGGAAAATACGGGTACGGCGCGCGCCCAAGTCTCGGATGTTATTGGCTCCACGCAGGAGAAGGTGAGCGACGCCGCCGGGGCGACACGCGAGACCGTTTCGCGTGCCACTTCTGCCGTAAGGGACGCAGCCTCTCACGTCACCACGGCCGGGTCAGATCTTGCCGAAAATATCTCCAACACGGCGGGGAAGGCGGCACAGGGCATCGGATCGCTCGGGCACCAGGCCGCTGAGGCCGTGGGAGAGGGGCTTTCTACCGTCCGACGCCATGCTTCCTCGGCGACGCGAACTGGTCCTGGTGGACTAGAGCACTTCGCCGAGGCCCAGCCACTCCTGTTCGGGGCGCTTGGCCTCGCGCTGGGTGCGGCGCTCGGCGCGGTGCTGCCACGGACCCGAACTGAGGACAGGCTGCTCGGGGAAGTACGCGACAGCGTGACGGATCGCGTCGGTGACGCAGCGCGCGAAGGTTACGAGCAGGTGCGTGCAGCGGCAGGCGAGCGCCTTGACCGAGTCCAGGACGCCGTTGCGTCCACCTACTCGGAGGCGAAAGACCGGCTTGACCAGGGAGGTCTTTCATCAGCGGGTGGCACGCTCGGCAAGGCGGCCGGTGATGTTGCCCAGGCAGCCGGAGAGGCTCTGCGCGGCGCGGCTGAAGATGCGAAACGCAGCATTGCTGAGGCCGGAGAATCGCAGGAGCACCCTCGCCGGGGCTGACACGAACCGGTCCCTGGGGGCGAGCCAGGCCTCGCTCCCAGGCGGCGCCTGCCCGTATCATCGCCCGCGTGATGATACGGGCTCCGGTGATCTACTTCTCGTTGCCGCTTACCCGCGCGCCTGGCCGGATGGGTAGAATCCGCGTTGCCGTATAGGTCTCTGGCCGGCATCTGTGCAGATTTGGGGACGTTGAGCATGGCTGAAACGATGACCCGACATACGCCGGTCGATGCCGCGACTGTGCAGGCAGACCTCATTGATCTGCTCCAGTTGGAGCACGATGCGCTGCCAATGTACGCCCTGGCCGTTTCCGCGCTGCGCGACCGGACCCTGCGGAACACGCTCCAAGTCTTTCGGCAGGACCACGAAAGGCATGCGCACGAACTTTCAGCGCTCATTCGCGAGATGGGCGCCACACCACCGATTCTGCCGCACCTACCAACCGGACTGTTCAAGCTCGGCGTGCAGATCATCGGCCTACCTGGCGGCGACCGGACCGTGCTGCTTGGCTTCGTGTCCAATGAATGGCAATCGCGCGAGAAATACGCCCGCTACGCGGCTAAACCTTATCCTCCATCGCTGGGCGGACTCATCGGCAGCTTCGCGGCGGATGAGGCCCGGCACTACGCATGGGCCTGTGATGCGCTCCGAGCCCTCGGTTGCGGCGAAGATACTCTCGTAGGGCAAGCGACCGGTGCTTTCGCGCGGGTGCACGGCACCACTGCCAATGTTATAGAAGGAATAGGCCGCGCTTCCCTGGAAGCCATGATTCGAATGTGGCACCAGCGCAAATAGTCCTTACTTGTCGGCCAAGAGAAATATCCGCAGAAGTTGGCCCGAAGGCCACCAAGTTGGACTGCCTTAGCCGGAACGAGGCGGCAGCGTTGAGTGGCACCTAGTGCGAGGCGGACGACTTTGCTTTCCCGGGGCTGTTATCAACACGGTTTGGCAGTCGTTACCCTCATTTCCAGTTCATGCTCATACCCAGTTCCTATCGCTGCTCTAGTCCATCCCAGGACAATTTCTCTCTGCAAAGGTCATGACCGAAATATGGGCTAGGTGTTGCAGCTGTTCGTGCGTCAGATTTGATGCTTCGATCTCAAAACAAGCGGTATTTTTCTCTCCGAGAATTCACCTTTCTCCGAAGCTTGTGAGCCGGGCAATTTGATGCACAAGATTTAGCACATTGTAATCCCAGCCTGCCTTTCCCGATACCCGGCCCGAAGTTGTTGTCCCCGTCCTCTGGGCGACTCGCCGCTTCTACGCCTCTCCCGCCCTTTGAGCCCGTGCCTCGCAGCAGGGCATTTCAGCCGCAATCCTGCGACGCCGTGCCCTTCAGCACGCCAAGCCGCTAGCCCAGAACGGTCACGAGGCACCCCTATTGCCAATCTCCCTCCCCTTTCCCCCGCAAGTCGTGCCTCCAGGGCGGGGCGAGCAGTGCGACCCAGAGCGCAGCCGGGACAGGGAAGCGGTGAGCCCAGCGGTCCCTCGCTCGTTCGCAAGGACCGAGCAGTCAGGCGCGACAGGAAGCCCTAAGGGCGCATCAATCCTGTCCCCCACGAGGCCAAGCTCCTCGACTACTGGCCTGGGGCGGCCTGGGATCTTGTGCCCGGGCCCACGCAAATGGGATTCTGCGGCGCTGATCAGCGATGGCACCCTGCCCGCATGAGGCTACGAGCACTCTCTGACGATGCCCTGAAGCAAGCGATCCGGGACGCTTTCGACGCCCTCCAGACCGCATCCGAAAAGGCGGTCCCTGCAGTCAACCTCGCGGTCCTGTCCTCACGCCGTGATGTGCTGATGGCGGAAGCCAAGCGGCGGGGCATCAAGGTTCCGCTTCACCCGCCCCCCGTCTGCGTCGAGCCCTGGTGGGTGTCGTATACGCCCGAGTATGACGACCCCATCAGGGCCGCCCTGAATGCCTACAAGGCTGCCTTGCAGGCTGGCGCTCGCCCCGACGAGCTGAATCGTCTTTGCGCCGAATTGCGGCAGGCGCAAGCTGCCAAGCTCGCCGTCATCTATCCCTCCTATTCTGGAACCGGCGCGCCCACGCCCCCCGACCCACCGCCCACATGGTTCCGCAAACTGCCGCACGGGTAACATGCCTGACCGGCACGGCTCGTGCCCACCTGATTCCCTCGCTCGAGAGGTTGCAATCCACTGTGACTACCTCGAACCCGGCCTCGGTCGCATGACGTCACACACCCGAAGACGACAGCCGGCACCGGTGCCTCAGCCCGGCTGAGCAGGTCCATAAGACGGTTGGGGCAGCCGTAGCCGAAGTCAGGATACCCCGCTGCCCCGCCTCGTGCAGGCCGTGTGCCATGCCGCGGGCCACCGCGCTGACCTTCAGGGCCTCGGTGATGAGATTGCGGCTATCGGCATAGGCGAGATGGGTCATGACCCTGCTGGCTACTGACGGCCAGCGCATCACGGTTTTGATTGCAACCGCCCACCGGAAGCAGGGCTAGCAGAAACCCACCAAGCACAATCGCCGTTGCGGCCCAAGGGATGCTGGCACTCGGCCTGTGAGGGCCGCCAGCAGAAACGATCAGGAGTGTGTCAATGCCCAGCAAGACGAACGCCACGACGTCCAAGCAGGCGGGCGCGGGGGACGGCGAGAAGGTGAAGGGGACCAAGGTCGCGAAGCCCGCCAAGGGTAACAAGCCGAACGCGCTTCAACAGCCCCTGCAACCGTCAGAGGCGCTCGCGGCTGTCGTGGGGAAGGAGAAGCTTGCCCGCGGCGAAGTGGTCAGCAAG
This sequence comes from Roseomonas chloroacetimidivorans, assembly GCF_049629625.1. NCBI lineage: Bacteria > Pseudomonadati > Pseudomonadota > Alphaproteobacteria > Acetobacterales > Roseomonadaceae > Roseomonas > Roseomonas chloroacetimidivorans. Next base: position 4,694 of record NZ_JBNBZS010000038.1, read on the forward strand.
GTTTGGGAGTATATCAAAGCCAATAAGCTCCAGAACCCGGAGGACGGGCGCGAGATCCTGGCGGACGACAAGCTTCGTGAGGTGTTCGGCAAGGACAAGGTGACAATGTTTGAGATGAACAAGCACCTCGCCCAGCACCTGAAGTAGGGCCGTACCCGGCAGCCCGCTTCCCACAGTTTCCGCGGCATCTTGCCCGGAGGCCCGAGTGATCCCGATTACCCCGGAAGCGGGCTGGTAGAGGCTGGCCGCCGCCACGGACGGGGTGCCGACAGCCCGTCATCCCGAAGCGGCCGCTACCGGCGCTTCGGCGGCCCGCCCATGTTGGCGAAGATCTGCCGGTCCTTGTTCTCCTGCATCAGCATGGAGAAGCTTGGAATCTTCTCGAAGCCGAGACCCTGGGGGACGCCCGTATCGGGGTCGGGCTGGACCTTGGCATAGCTCTCGCCGGAGATCTTCTCCCACTTGCCCGCGGGCTTCTTGACCTCAAGGTTCACTACGGTCGCCTTAAGAACCATCCGAACGATAGCCTCCTTGGGCGCCGACGGTTTGGTGAGGCTCGGTGCGCCGGCCATCACCTGCCAGCCATTCTTCACGGCCCAGGCAGTGAGCTCGTCCTTGTCCATCAGGCGGACCTTCCATGCTTCAGCCCCCCCCTATGGGCCGGGCGGGGCGGTGACACCAGCACCATGTCATCCCGAGTACCCGGCAAAATCGATCCCTCTCTGCCGGTGGCTGCCGCGCGTTCCTCCAGGTGTCGGTGCAAGGGCCGGCTTGAGGCCCCCGCCCTGTACCCCGAACCGCAGCACCCGAAAGACGGCCCAAGGAAGCCTCACGGTCCGAAAGTCAGATCGAGGGCTCTGGAAGGTTCCAGGAGGAAGAGAATTCCCTCTCCTCCCTGGCCCAAGCGTATAACAGGCTCTTCTCAGCCCGCGAGCGGCAACCCCGCTTCGGCCCATGGCACCTCCAGCAACTTCCCCGTGTGTGAAAGGGTGATGAAGGCCATCTGCAGGCCGGCGCCACCGAGGCAGATATTCGTGGGCATCCGCTCACCGCAGCGAAGCACGTCCAGAATACGGCCGTCCGGTGCAACCGTGGTGATCTCTCCAGATACCAGCGTCGCCACGCAGATGTTGCCTGCGGCCGTCACCGCCAGGCTGTCCAGCCGCCGGAAGCCTGGCAGTTGGCAGAGCAGCGCGCCGCCATGCGGGCTTGGCCAGGGATCCCGCCGCAGCGCGCCAGGTCCCTGGACATCGAAGGCCCAGAGACGGCCCGTCTCCGTTTCCGCGACATAGAGGCGACGCCCGTCTGGCGAGAGTCCGATGCCGTTGGCGCCGCCGGGAAATGGATGCGCCGCCTCGACGATCCGGCTGCCATCCAGCGCGGCCCAGTAGACACCGCCCATGTCGCGCTCCCGAGTACGGACCTTGCCGTAATCGGTGAACCAGAATCCGCCCGCGCCATCCAGCACCAGGTCGTTCGGCCCGCGCAGGCGTCGTCCCTCGCAGGCGTCGTAAAGGCGGGTGCAGGCGCCGGTCTCGGGGTCGATCCGCTCGATCCAGCCGCCGTCATAGGAGGGTGGGGCGCCGTGCGGCCGCAACGTGCCTGCGGCTTCGATCCACTCGAAGCCGCCATTGTTGCAGCAGAGGAGCATGCCCCCCGGTTCCAGGGCCAGGCCGTTGGGACCACCGCCGGGCCTAGCCAGAACCGACTTCGTCCCGTCCGGTGCAATGGTGGTGATTTGTCCGGCCTCAATCTCCACCAGGGCAACGCGCCCGTCCGGCAGGACCACAGGCCCCTCGGGGAAGCGCAGCCCTTCCGCCAGAATACGGGCGCCGGGAACGGCCATGGCGTCCCGTCCCTCGGGTGTCATGCTCGTCATCGCTCCTCCCTTCTTCGTCAGGCGCCCAGGCGCTGGGCGATGCCCCAGGCGCGCTCGGCCATGCCGCGGTAGCGCTCGCGGTAGCCAATGGCGCGCGGGTCCGAGGCGTTGCCGTCCAGCGCGCGCCGCCACACCCCCGCAACGATGGAGGCGAGGCGGAACATCGAGAACACCACGAAGACATCGAGATCTGCCGGAACGGGACGGCCGGCGTGGCGGCAGTATTCCGCCACGAACCTTTCCTGCGTAGGGATGCCCAGTGCCTCATAGTCCGTGCCCAGCACGCCGGTCAGCCCAGTGGGGCCGGGAGGCATGTGGTAGGTCAGGCAGGCATAGGCGAGGTCGGCCAGCGGGTGGCCCAGCGTCGCCAGCTCCCAGTCCAGCACGGCGGCGATGCGCGGCTCCCGCGGATGCAGAATGACATTGCCCAGCCGGTAGTCGCCATGAGCAATGGCCGTTTCCTCATCGGCGGGCAGGTGGTCCAGAAGCCAGGCGGCAGTCTGGTCCATGGCCGGCATCTCCTCCACCTTGGAGGCTTCCCACTGCCGCGCCCAACGCTGCACCTGCCGCTCCATGTAGCGCTCGGCGCGGCCGAAATCAGCCAGTCCCGCCGCGCGCCAGTCCACCTGGTGCAGCGCCGCCAGCACGCGTGCGAGTTCCGCATAGACCGCGGCGCGCTCGGCCGGCGTACCCGCAAGCATGACGCGATCAGCGAAGATGCGCCCGGGCACGTGATCCATGACGAAGAAGGGCGTGCCGATGATCGTCTCATCCTCGCAGAGGAGGTGCGTGACGGGCACGGGCACCTTGCTGCCGGCCAGGGCGCGCATAACGCGAAACTCACGCTCCACTTGATGTGCGGAAGGCAGCAGCTTGCCCGGCGGCTTCTTGCGCAGCACGAAGTCGCCATCCGGCGTGCCGAGATGGAAGGTGGGATTGGATTGGCCGCCCTGAAACTGGCGCACCACGAGCCCTTTCCCAGTGAAACCCGGAAGGCGGCCGGCGAGGTAGCGCGCCAGCGCCGCCTCGTCGAAGCGATGGCTTTCCAGCACCGGCACGAGCACCGGCATGCCGTCCGATGGCACGGGCGCATCCGGGGGCATGTCCCTATTCCTCCCCGACCATCGGCGGGCCGGCCAACACTCCACCATCAATCACGATCGTCTGGCCGGTCATGAAGCTCCCCGCCGCAGAGGCCAGGAAGACGGCTGCGCCCGCGATCTCGTCCGGCTCACCGATGCGCTGCAGCGGCGTGTCGCGGGTGCGCTTGCGCAGAATGGCCGGGTCCTCCCACAGCGCGCGGGCAAAGTCGGTGCGGACCAGGCCGGGCGCGATGCAGTTCACCCGGATGTTCCGCGGCCCCCATTCCACCGCCAGGTTCCGCGCCAGCTGCATGTCCGCTGCCTTGGAGATGCCATAGGCCCCCAGCACCGGCGTGCCGCGCAGCCCCGCGATGGAGGAGACGATGATGACCGTGCCCCCGCCGCGCTCAGCCATTCCGGGCATGGCCATATGCGCGAGCCAGAGGTTGGACCGGATGTTGGTGGCCATCACCTTCTCGAACACTGCGTCCGGCAGGTCGGCTGAGGGGCCGAAATGCGGGTTGATCGCGGCGTTGCAGACCACGCTGTCGATCCGGCCCCAGCGTGCAAGAGTCGCATCCACCAGCGCCTGGAGATCCTCCTTGCGTCCGATGTTGCAGGCCTGGGCGAAAGCCTCGCCGCCGCACTCGGTAATGCCTTGCACCACCTCCTCACAAGCCTCGATCTTGCGCGAGGAGACGGCGACCTTTGCCCCGTGCTGCGCCATGCGCTCCGCTATGGCGCGCCCGATCCCGCGTGAGGCGCCAGTGACGATGACGACCTGGCCCGACAGGTCAAAGAGCGTGCCGCTCACGATGCGGCCCCCGCCATGGAGTTGCGGGGCGGGCGGTACTTGTTCAGTTCCATCCGGCCGAGCTGGAAGCGGTGGACCTCGTCCGGCCCGTCCACGATCCGCAGCGTGCGCGCGATCTTGAACATGTAGGCGAGGTCAAAATCCTCGGTCACGCCGGCGCCACCATGGGCCTGGATGGCCCAGTCGATCACCTGACAGGCCATCTCGGGCGCCGCCACCTTGATCTCGGCGATCTCGGTCCGCGCCTCCTTGTTGCCCACCATGTCCATGCGCCAGGCGGCGTGCAGGGTCAGCAGCCGCGCCTGGTCGATCAGGATCCGGGACTTCGCGATGCGCTCGACCATCACGCCCTGGTCGGCCAGCGGCCTGCCGAAGGGGCGACGCTCCAGGGAGCGGCGGCACATCATCTCCAGCGCGCGTTCCGCAAGGCCGATGGCCCGCATGCAGTGGTGGATGCGCCCCGGCCCTAGCCGCCCTTGCGCGATCTCGAAGCCGCGCCCCTCGCCCAGCAGGATGTTCTCCGCGGGCACGCGCACATTCTCGAACAGGAGTTCCGCATGGCCGTGCGGTGCGTCATCGAAGCCGAAGACTGGCAGCATGCGCTTGATCGTCAGGCCCGGCGTATCTCGGGGAACCAGGATCATGGATTGCTGGCGGTACTTGTCCGGGTTGTCCGGGGAGGACTTGCCCATCACGATGAAGATGGCGCAGCGCGGATCGCCCGCACCGGAGGACCACCACTTCCGCCCGTTGATGACGTAATGGTCGCCCTGGCGCTCGATCCGCGTCTGGATGTTGGTTGCGTCGGAGGAGGCCACATCGGGCTCGGTCATGGCGAAGCACGAGCGAATTTTGCCGTCCAGCAACGGGGCGAGCCAGCGGCGCTTCTGCTCCTCCGTGCCGTAGCGCTCGATCGTCTCCATGTTCCCCGTATCGGGGGCAGAGCAGTTGAACACTTCGCTGGACCAGGGAATGCGGCCCATGATCTCGGCCAGGGGCGCGTATTCCAGGTTGCTCAGTCCCGCGCCGTGGGAGGAGGCGGGAAGGAACAGGTTCCAAAGCCCTGCCGCGCGTGCCTTGGGCTTGAGCTCCTCGACGATCGGAACCGGCTGCCACCGGTCCGTCATCGCCGCGTGCTGCTCGTGGTGCAGGTGGTTGTTGGGGATGACGTGCTCATCCATGAAGGCCTGCAGCCTGGCCCGCAGGTCCTGCACCTTGGGCGAGTACGCGAAATCCATGTTAACGCTCCGTCCCGTCTTGTCTCCGGCCCCGCCCCGCGCCCAACCTCTCGCCAGAAGCGAGGAGGAGATGCCCGGGATGAAAGCCGTGCTGTGCCGCGAGTATGGACCGCCCTCGGCACTCCGTGTCGAGAGCCTCCCGGATCCCGTTCCGGGTCCGGGTCAGGTTCTGCTGCGCGTGGAGGCCTGCGGCGTGAACTTCCCGGACACGCTGATCATCGAGGGGCGCTACCAGCAGAAGCCCCCCATGCCCTTCGTGCCCGGCGGCGAGGTCTGCGGCATTGTCACCGCCCAGGGAGAAGGCGTAAGCGAGCCGGCGATTGGCGCGCGCGTGGCCGCCGTGATCACCCATGGCGGCTTCGCCGAGGCCGCGGCGGTGGATGCCGCTAAATGCGTGCTGGTGCCGGATGGCGTGGCGCCGGATTCGGCGGCCGCGCTCTGCCTGGCCTACGGTACCGTGCTCCACGCGCTGGAGGATCGGGGCGCGTTGAAGCAGGGCGAGACGCTGCTGGTGCTCGGCGCCTCCGGTGGCGTCGGCCTGGCCGCGATCCAGATAGGCCGGCTGCTCGGCGCCCGCGTCATCGCCGCCGCCTCCTCCGAGGCGAAGCTGGCCGCCTGCCGCGAGGCGGGGGCGGAGGGTCTGATCGACTACACCCGCGACGGCTGGCGCGACGAGATCCGCACGATGACGGATGGCAACGGGCCGGACGTGATTTTCGACCCCGTGGGCGGCCCCTTCACCGAGCCCGCCCTGCGCTCGATCGGCTGGCGCGGGCGGTTCCTGGTGGTCGGCTTCGCGGCGGGGGAGATCCCTCGCCTGCCGCTCAACCTCGTGCTGCTGAAAAACTGCGCCGTGACCGGCGTGTTCTATGGCGAATTCGCGCGGCGGGAGCGCGAGGCGAACCGGGAGATGCTCCAGCGCCTGTTCCGCTGGGTGGCGGAAGGGAAGCTGCAACCCGCTATATCCCGCCGCTTTCCGCTGGAGGGCGCGGCGGAAGCGCTGGAGACGCTGGGCAACCGCCGCGCGACGGGCAAGCTGGTGCTGCTCACCCATGCGGCGGAGGCTCCGCCGCGCTGAGGGCGATCAGCGCGTCCACGGCCACCTGCCGCGTGCCGGCGCAGATCACGGGATTCACGTCGATTTCCGCGATCCGGTCTGCATGGTCGGCGGCAAGCTCCGAGACGCGCTGGACGATGCCAGCCAGGGTGTCAATGTCGGCTGCGGGCAGGTTGCGGAAGCCGGAGAGCAGCCGTGCCCCCTTCAGGCGGCCAAGCATGGCGCGCGCCTCATCCCCGCCCACGGGCGCGAGCGCCACGGCGCTGTCGCGCAGCAGCTCCACCAGGATTCCCCCCAGGCCCACCAGCACGGTGGGGCCGAAGAGCGGATCGCGGCGCGCGCCGACCACCATCTCGATGCCTGGGGGCACCATGGGCTGCACCAGCACGCCGTTGATCGGCCCGTCCGGCGCGGCGCGATGGGCATTCGCCATTACCGCCGCGAAAGCCTCGCGCACTGCGCGCGCATCGGCCAGGTTCAGGCGGATCACGCCGGCCTCGGTCTTATGCGGCAGGGCCGGGCTCTCGACCTTCAGCGCCACGGGGAAGCCCAGTTCTTCTGCCGCGGCCATGGCGGCCTCGGCGTCCTGGGTCAGCACCTCCCGCACCACCGGGATGCCATAGGCGGCCAGCACGGCCTTGGCTTCGCGCTCCGTCAGCACTGGGCCGGCCGCCCCGGCCAGCAGGCGCGCGGTCTCCTCCTTCGCGCCCGGCGGGGAAAGGCGCTCGGGCGCCCCCTCCCCTACCCTGGCGCGCGCGGCCTGGGCCTGCCAAGCCGCCATTGCGGCCATGCAGCGATCCATGGATCGGAAGAGCGCCACGCGCTCCGTTCCCTCCACCTCCCGCGCGCCAGGCCCCTCCAGCCACTGGGTGGTCCAGACAACGCAGGCGGCCTTGCCGTGGCGCGCGGCCATCTCGTCCAGCATGTGGAAGCGCGGCGTGGCCACGTCATAGGCGAAGCCGTTCGGCAGCAGGATGGCGCCATAGGCGGGATCGGTGAGCAGGGCCTCTACGCAGTCGCGCAGCGATCCTGGATCGTTCAGCACCTGGGCCGTGACGTCGCAGGGGTTCCGCGCCGAGCCGAATTCGGGGATACGGGCCGAGAGCACGGCCTGGGCCTCGGGCGCGGGCTGGGGCAGCGCGACGCCATGCGCCTCCGCCCGGTCCGCTGCCATGATCGCGGCGCCGCCAGAGGTGGAGACCACCGCCACCCCCGGCGCGCGCGGCTGCCCGGCCTTGGCGAGGAAGCCCGTAAGCTCCAGCAGCCCCTCGAAGCTTTCCGACAGCACCATGCCCGCCCGGTCGAAGGCGGCGCGATACACCTCGCTCGATCCGGCCAGCGAGCCCGTATGAGACATCGCGGCCTGCGCCCCCTGTTCCCCCGTGCCCAGCTTGTGCACCACTACCGGCTTGCCGTTGCGCCGGGCGATGGTGGCGGCCTCGATCAACCGCGTGGGATCGGCCATGCCCTCGAAGAGCAGGGCGATGGCGGAACAGGCGGGATCCTCGCCCAGTGCGGCGACGAGATCGGCCACGTCGATATCGCCGGAGTTGCCGCATGTCAGGACGCGGCCCACCTGCGTACCGGCCTCCACCGCCTGGGCCAGGGCGAAGCCAAGATTGCCGGACTGGCTGACGATCCCCAGGGCCGGGCGCGTGGGCGGCGCGGCCGGGCGCGGGATGGCGACGAAGCTTATTTCCGCCCGGCGCACATAGTCGGTCAGGCCGATACAGTTTGGCCCTAGCAGCGGCATGCTCCCTTCCCGCGCCATGGCAACGAGGCGGTGCTGCAAGGCAACGCGCTCCGGCCGCCCCGTCTCGGCGAAGCCGGCGGCATAGAGCACCAGCGCGCCGACGCCGGCGGCCGCGCAATCCCGCACCACCGCCTCGCAGGCTTCCATGGGCGTCGCGGCCACGACGAGGTCCGGCACCTCCGGTAGGGCGGCAATGGAGGCGTGGCAGGTCGCGTCGCCGAGGCGGTCGTAGCGCGGATTCACCAGATGCAGGCGCCCGGCGAAGCCCGACAGGTTCTTCGCGGTGCGCTCGCCGAAGGAGCCCGCACGGGCGGAGGCGCCGACGATGGCAATGCTCTCCGGCTCCAGCAGCTTCAGCAGATCCGCCCGGCGGTAGAGCGGGCGGCGCGTATGGCCCGCCGCGGCGGGGCCGGTCTGGTTCAGGGAGTCCGGGCTCATGATTGGGTCAGCGGCCTCGTCTCGGGAAAAGGATCGGGCTTGGCGGGGCGGTGCAGAAGGCGGCCCAGTACCCCGTCCAGCCCGCCGGGCAGCAGGGCGAGCGCCACGACCAGCGCGCCGCCCAGGATGATCGCGTTAATGTCGCCGCCGAAGGAGAGAAAACGTTCCTGCCCCAGGACCAGCGCCATGCCGATCAGCGGCCCGAAGAGGCGCCGCCTTCCCACCAGCACGACGGCGGTGAGCATGAGGACGAGGAAATAGGTCTCGAACAGGTCGGGCCCGATATAGGCGCGCTGATAGGCGTAGAGCCAACCCGCCGCCGCGCTGAAGGGTGCCGAAAGCACGAAGACCCCGAGCCGGACCCGCCGCACGTCGATGCCGGACATGGTGGCGAGGCGCGGGTTCAGATGCACCATCATCGCCATGGCCCCCAGCCGCGAGCGGCGGAACTGCCGCACGGCGTAGAGAGTGACGAGCAGCAGCGCGAGGGCAAAAGGCCAGAGCTGCGCATCATTCGCCGCCCCCATCCGCAACGGCCCGACCGAGAGATCGAGCGTCGGGATGCCTGAAACCCCGTCCGACCCACCCAGCGCGCTCCAGTTATGCGCGATGGCCGCCGCGACCACGGTGGCGGCATAGGTGACGAGGGAGAAGACGAATTCCCGCAGCCCCAGCGTGACGAGGCCGAGAAAGAGCGCGATCAGCGTGCCGGCGGCGATGGCCCCGGCCAGCGTGGCCCAGCCGCCGAGGCCGAGCCGCGTAGCGATCAGCCCCGTCGCATAGGCTCCCGCCGCGAAGAACACCGTATGGGCGAGGCTGACCTCCCCGAGATCCGAGACGACGATGTCCAGCCCATAGGCCGCGACCGCCATGATGGCGATCACGGCGAAGGCGCCATGCACCCCGCCCAGCCATCCCGGCGCGAACAGCAGGATGACGACCCCGAGCGCGAAGGCCAGGAAGCGGAGCGCCGGACTCACCGCCGCCCTCCCGCCGCGCCGACGGCGAGGCCGCTCGGCCGCAGCACCAGCACCACGATCAGCACCCCGAAGGCGGCGGTGGTGGCATAGGCCGGGGAGACGAAGCCGCCGAAGAGCGCCGTGAAGATGCCGAGGCCCAGCCCCGCCAGGTAGCTACCCGCTACTGATCCGATACCCCCCAGCACCACCACGACGAAGGTGATGATCACCTCCTCGAAGCCGATGCTGGTCAGGATCGGCGTGCGCGGCGCGACCAGCGCGGCGGCCAGCGCCACCGCGGCCCCCTCGAAGGCGAAGACGGCAAGATAAACCCGCCGCACGTCGATGCCCGCGAGCTGCGCGAGCTTCGGGTCCTCCGCCACCATGCGGGCCTTGCGGCCGAGCGTGCCTCGCTCCAGCCCGAAATGCAGCAGAGCGAAGGCGAGGATGCTGACGAGGACGACGAGCAGGTCCTGCGCCGTGACCCAGGCGCCTGCCACCTCGAAATCCACATAGCTCAGCGGCGTTTCCAGCACCTGCGGCCGCCCGCCGAAGACCAGCCCCGCCACGCCGCGCATCATGTGGCCGAAGCCCAGCGTCACGATCATGATGGAGACGAGGTCCTGCGTGAATGTGAGGCGCAGCATGGCCAGTTGCATCACCAGCCCGACCGCCACCCCCACCGCCATCGCCACCAGGATTGCCACGGGATAGGGCAGGCCCAGTTCCGCTACCGCCCACCAGGTGACAAAGGCCGCGAGCATGTAGATCTGCCCATGGCCGAAATTCACCAGCCGCGCGACACCCAGCAGCACGGTCCAGCCCACGGCGATCAGAGCATAGCCGTGGCCGAGGACGAGGCCGTTGATGACCTGCTGCGCCAGGTTCATGCCGCAGCCTCCCCCAGATAGGCTTCCAGGATGCGGGGATCGTCGCGCATCTCTGCCACCGGCCCCTGGGCAAGGATGCGGCCGCGCTCCAGCAGGATCAGCCGGTCCACCACCTCGATCGCGGCGCGCACGTTCTGCTCCACCAACAGGACGGAAAGCTTCGCATCCACCAGCCCGCGCACGGCGCGCAGCACATCAGCTACCAGCCGCGGCGCGAGGCCGATGGAGGGCTCATCCAGCAACAGGGCACGCGGCCCCAGCCGCAACGCCCGGGCGATGGCCAGCATCTGCCGTTCCCCACCCGAGAGGGCGGAGGCGGCGTGGTGCCGGCGCTCCCGCAGCCGGGGAAAGAGGGCGTGGATCTCCGCTTCGTCATGCCCGCGCCGCCCGGCTCCGCGCGGCGGCTGCGCGGCGGCCAGGTTCTCGGCCACGGACAGGCGCATGAACACCGCGCCGCCCTCCGGCACCAGCGCCAGCCCGCGTGCGACGCGCCGGTGCGGCGGCATGGCGCCGATCTCCTCCCCATCCAGCCGCACGCTGCCGCTCACGCTCGGAGCACCGCGCGACCAGCCGAGCAGCGCATTCACCAGGGTGGATTTCCCCGCCCCGTTCGCGCCCACCACCCCCACCAGCTCGCCGGGCACGAGGGCGAGATGCGGAATGTCGAGCGCGACGTGGCCGCCATAGGCTACCCGCAGGTTCCGCGCCTCCAGCACCGGATGCTCCGACGGCGCCGTCATGCGGCCTGCCCCAGATAGGCTTCCAGCACGCGCGGGTCGTTCTGCACCTGCTGCGGGCTGCCTGTGGCAATGGGCCGGCCCTGTTCCAGCACCAGGATCCGGTCAGCCACCGACATGATGAGGTCCATGTGGTGCTCGATCACCACCAGCGCGATGCCCGCCGCCTTCAGCCCGCGCAGAAGCTCCGACAACCGCACCATGTCCAAGCCGCCCAGCCCGGCCGCGGGCTCGTCGAGCATCAGAACCCGCGCGCCCCGCCCGAAAGCCAGGGCGATGGAGAGCATGCGTTGGCTGCCATAGGGGATGTTGCCCGGCCGCAGCCCGTGCATCGCGCGCGGCACGCCGAAGCGCTCAAGGATATCAGCCGCCTCACGCTCCAGCATCGCGCGCCGCGAGGCTTCCCGCCAGGGCAGGATGAGGCTGGGCAGGAGGCCTGTGCCGGCCTCCCGCGCCAGCACCGCAACCTTGTTGTCCAGCACCGTCATCGCCGTGAAGAAGGCGTTCTGCTGGAAGGCCCGTTTGAGGCCGAGCGCGGCCAGCCCGTGCGGCGGCGCATCCGTCACCTCGCGCCCGCCCAGCCAGACGCGCCCGGTCCGCATGACCATGTTCGTGGTGGCATCGTAGCAGGAGCTCTTGCCCGCGCCATTGGGGCCGATGATCCCGAGGATCTCACCGGCCCCAACCTCCCAACTCACGCCCTCCAGCGCCACCAGCGCACCATAGCGGACGCAGAGATCCTCCACCCGCAGCACGGGTGGCGGGCGGGGGGCCGGGCCGGGCGGGCTCACGCCCGCACCTCGATCTTGCCGTCCTTCACGGTGAAGAGACGATGGCTGGAGGCGAGCTGCCCCTCCGGGCTGAACTGAATGTCACCCAGCACCGTGCCCTTGAAGGCGCCACCCCGGATGCGTGTGGCGACCTTCTCGCGGTCCAGCGTCTTCAACTCGTTCGCTGCCAGGGCCCAGACCTGGAGGGCCGTGGCCCCAAGCGCCATGAACTTGTCCGGCGTGTAGCGGGCCTTCTCCTCCGCCCGGCGCACGAAATCCTGGTTCACCGGGTTGGAGGCGAATGGCTGTTCCCTGGGAAAGTAGATGTCGGCCCCGATGATCCCGTTCGCCGCCTCGCCCGCCACTTGGATCACGCTGGGCGCTACCGTGCCGACGGCTGTCACGAAATCGCCGCGCAGGCGCATCTGCCGGGCCTGGCGGATCAGGGCAGGAAGACCGGATCCCTCATTGGCGTTGATGGCCACCACGGCATCGGCGTTGCTGGAGCGAATATTGGTCAGGGCCACGCGAAAATCGGCCTGGGTGAAGGGGAACTTCTCCTCGCCCACCTTGCTGTACTCATGGCCGACGGCCTTCAGCTCGCCCTCGATCGAGGCCTGGGCGCCGTTGCCATAGGCGTCATTCTGGGTGAGGAAAGCGATGCGCTTGGCGCCGCTGGACTTCAGGTAATCCGCGATCACCCGCCCGTCCTGCGCGTTGGATGAGTTGAGGCGGATCGCCAGCGGGTTGCCGCCGCCGGTCAGGATCTGGTCGGCCTTGGAAATGGCGGTGATGTCCAGCACGCCCGCCCGCGCCAGCACAGTCTGGATGGCGAGCGTCACCGGGCTGTTCCAGCCTTCGATCACCACCGCAACCCCTTCGCCGATCAACTCGTTCGCCCGGCTGACGCCCACGGCTGGGGTGCTCTCGTCATCCCGCCGAACCACCTGCACGGGACGGCCAAGGACGCCGCCGGCCTCGTTCACCATGGCCGCCGCCACCTCGATGGCCTCGCAGACATGCTGGCCCTGCACGGCGGTGCCGCCGCTCAGCGGAAACAGCGCGCCAACCTTCACCGGATCGGCAGCACGGGAGACACGCGGTGCGGCCAGCGCCGCCGCACCCAGCCCCAGGAACGCCTTGCGTGGGATCAGCATGATCGGACCGTCCTCCCTCGCCGCCGTGTTTGCCACGATCAGCGTCTCGCCCGGTGGCAGGCCGCGCCGGGCACGCGGTGCGCGGTGTCCACCAGATCAGGGTGGCAGGATTCCCTGCCGCTGCAATTCCGTCAGCCACCAGTCGAGCATGGCAGCGGTGTCAATGCACTCGCCAAAGCCCGCTTGGCGGATCTTGATCGTGCTGACGAGCGAGGCCGCCTGGTCATCGCGGCTGAAGGCGAAATCCGCGAACTGCCAGGACACGCCCACCAGATCCCGCAGGGTGCTGGGCTTCAGCCCGTAGCGCCGGACGATGCCCTGCCAGACCGGCTCCTTGTCCGCCATGATCGCCACCATGGGCATCGGGTGGTCTGCACCCATCTCCATGCCGAAAACGCGCGCCACCACGGGAAAGAGGCTGCGCCAGGTCAGCACGTCGCCATTGGTCACGTTGAAGATCTGGTCCTGCGCCGCCGGAGCGCCGCCTGCCCAGGCAATAGCGGCGGCGAGGAGCCGCGCATCGGTCACCTCCGTCACCCGGTCCCCCTTCCCAGGAAAGACCAGGGGCAGCCCCATCTCCCGGCTGATCGCGGCATAGGCACCGATGGCGGCCAGCAGGTTCATGGCGCTGCCGGTTGCGAAGCCGATCACCGCCTGGGGCCGCAGCACCGTCCAGTGCCAGCCGCGCCCCTGCTGGTGCTCGCGCAGATAGTCCTCCTGCAGCCAGTAGAAGTTCGGATGGATGTGGCGGCGCGCGTCCTCCTTGCCCGGGATCGGCATTTGGCCGAGATGGACGCCGTAGGCCTTGGTGCCCTGCAGCAGCGTGATATGCCGCAGCGCCCCATCCTCCCCGTCCAGCGCGTTCACGCAGTTGGCGAGCATGAGGCGGTTGGTTTCCATCTGCTCCGTGTCGAGCCAGCCCGCGCGAAGCTCCGGCTTCTCGTACAAGGCGCTATAAACCAGGTGCGAGGCGCCCAGGCCGGATATGGCGCGGCGGCAGGCCGCGGCATCGGTCAGGTCCAGCGGAATGAAGCGCGCCCCTGTTTCCTCGGCCGGCATGCGGCGGGACAGGCCGATCACCTCCCAGCCGTTGGCCACGTAGCGGTCGAGCGCAGCCCGCCCGACCAGCCCCATCGCACCGGCGATGACGACCCGGCCCGCCATGCCCGCCTCAGCTCCGGGCGAGGCGCGCGACGAGGTCGCGCCAGCGCTCCATGTCCCGACGCAGATAGCTGGCGTAGTCCTCCGGCCGGCCGCCCGCCACGTATTGCCCCTCGCTCAGCAGGCGCTGCCTCAGCTCCGGCGCCTCCATGGCCCGCAGCGCCGCGGCATTGAGCCTGGCGACGGCCGCGGGTGGCGTGCGCGCCGGCGCCAACAACCCGAAATGCGTCTGGCACACCATGTTCGGCCCCCGCTCGGAAAAATTCGGCACGTCCGGCGTCACTGCAAGGCGCTCCTTCTCTCCTGTCCAGCCGATGATCGTGCCGCGGCCCGAGCGCATGGCGGCCAGTGCCGAACTGCCCCCCACCACGATCACGTCCAGCGTGCCGCTCATCAGGTCGGTCAGCTGCTGCGCGTCACCGCGGTAGCCCACCTCCTGCATGCGGATGCCCAGACCCTCCATCACCGCCACGGCGGCGATGTTGTTGAAGCTGGTGGGGCCGTTCGAGCCGTAATTGAGTTGCCCGCCGCGCGACTTGGCGAGGGCGATGAAGCTCTCGATATCCGTGGCCAGCCCCTTGCGCACCACTACGCCGAAGGGAAGCGTCGTCACCAGCACCACCGGCGCGAAGTCCTCGGCCTTGTAGGGCAGACGCTCCGGCAGGAGCGGGTTCAGCGTCATCGTAGTGCCGGAAGCCATCAGAATGGTATGGCCGTCGGCGGGGGCACGAGCCACCGCGTCGGCACCGATCGCGGTCTGGGCACCGGGCTTGTTGTCGATCACGACGGGCTGGCCGAGGAGCGGTGCCATGCGCTCGCCCAGGGTACGCGCTGCCACATCCGTCGCGCCGCCCGGGGGAAAGGGCACCACCATGGTGACCGCGCGTGTGGGAAAGGGGTCCGAAGCCCGGACGATGGCGGGGAAGCCTAGCCCCATTGGAAATGCCGCGGCTGATGCCGCGCGCAGGATGGTCCTTCTCAGCATTCCCGCTTCCTCCCATGTTGCGCCGGCCTTTACGGCCGATCCATTGTCACTCCAGCAATGCGTCGCGTAGCCCGGCCAGACGTGCGGGGCCGAAGCCCATGGCACCGGCGAAGAAGTCCTCCACGCCGCGATAGCCGGTCATTGCCTTTTCCAGCGCGGCCTCCAGCAGGTGCGCGTGGGCGCGGTTCAGAGCCTCGGCCACCTCCGGCGGCGTTCCGTCGGGCAGCGCGTGCTCGCGCCGCCAGAAGCGGTTGGTGGCCAGGTAGTCCTCGATGACTGCCTCCCGCTCCACGCCGAGGGCGAGCAGCAGGATCGCGGCAGCAAAGCCGGTCCGGTCCTTGCCTGCGGAACAGTGGAACAGGATGGGCCGCCGCGCCGGCTCCGCCACCAGTTCCAGCAGGGCGCGAAAGCGCGGCAGCTTTTCCGTGGCATAGGCGAGATAGGCCTGCCCGAGCAGGGATAACACATCCTCCCCCGTCGCGCGGCCCGTGGCCAGGATATCGCGCAGCGAGGCGCCCACCGTGGGCTCGACCGGCAGCGCGATCACCTCCGGCCCCGGCCGCGGCAGGCGGGACGGCGCACGCCCGCTTTCCTCTACGCCGCGCAAGTCTGCGACCGTGCGCAGGTGCAGCGCGTCGAGCACCGGAAGGTCGTCGTCGGTCAGCGAACCCAGCGCCGCAGCACGGAACACCTGCCCGAAGCGCACCCGTCGCCCGCCATCGCCACGATAGCCGCCAATGTCACGCAGGTTGGTGCAGCCAGCCAGTTCCACGCGCTGGGGCAGCGTTCCACGAGCCAGACCGGGGCCACATTCCCACACGCTCAGCGGATCCCCGAATGCAGGAAGAAGCTGGGCACCGCCGTTAGCCCAGGGCTGGCGGGCACGCGGAACAGGTCGAGCACCCTCAGCCCCGCCAGAGGGCCGGGCAATCGGTCCGGATTGCGGAGACGATTTCCGCCGAGGGCAATGCTCGCTGACCGGCCCATTCGGGCGCTTCCTCCCAGTAGTTTACACTTCGGCCGTCACTCAATTTCATTTATTGAAATGTCGTTTCAGAGAGAGCGTAACAGCAGGATCCCTCGCCAGGGAACAGAGATTCGCCGTCGCCCATGAGATTTGTCGACGCCTCCTATCAACGACGTTGTTGCGTCGATAAGCAACGCTGAGGTGTCATGGGCCAGGCTACAACAGGGTCTCGACGACTGCTGTGGCGCTACCTTACCCGGAACTGGCGTGAGCACGATCAGGCCCTGATCTCGCGTGGTGACCTGACAGTCTGGATCTCGCCCGATCTGGTTTGGCGTGGGGCGAAGGATACGGACCGGCGTAGCCGCCTTGGCATACCCGACACCATCGCTGCCGCGTGATCAGACCTGAGAAATGCCTGAGGTCAGCCCCAATCCGAAGTACACACCAAGGCCTTTCGGACAGCGGGCCTGCACTTGCAACCGCCGACAGAAAACAAGGTAGCCAGGACCAAGCCTTCCACCAGCTTGTCGATGTGGCTGATGGGCATCATCCGCCGCTCGGCGGCCCTTACCCGGCCGGCATCGCGCGGGTGCCCGGGGCATTGGCCCTGGCTAACCGGGCTGAGCCGCCCAGCTAACTGTGCAGGCCGGGCGCCTCCTGCCCAGTGCGCGCCACATACTCGGTGTAGCCGCCGCCATACTGATGGATTCCCTCCGGCGTCAGCTCCAGCACGCGATTGGAGAGCGCGGCCAGAAAGTGCCGGTCATGCGAGACGAACAGCATGGTGCCCTCGTATTCCGACAGGGCCGCGATCAGCATTTCCTTGGTTGCCATGTCCAAGTGGTTGGTCGGCTCGTCCAGTACCAGGAAATTCGGCGGGTCGTAGAGCATGCGCGCCATCACCAGCCGCGCCTTCTCCCCGCCCGAGAGCACGCGGCACCTCTTCTCCACCTCATCGCCCGAGAAGCCGAAGCAGCCGGCCAGTGCCCGCAACGAGCTTTGCGCCGCCTGGGGGAAAGCATCCTCCAGCGACTGGAACACGGTGCGCTCGCCGTCCAGCAGCTCCATGGCGTGCTGGGCGAAGTAGCCCATCTTTACGCTGCCGCCGAGCGATACCGTGCCCTGGTCCGGCGCGGTGGAACCTGCCACCAACTTCAACAAGGTGGACTTGCCGGCACCATTGGTGCCCAGCACGCAGCAGCGTTCCTTGCGACGCACCAGGAAGTCCAGCCCCTCATAGATCACCTTGCTGCCGTAGCGCTTGTGCACGCCCTTCAGGTTCACCACGTCGTCGCCCGAGCGTGGCGCCTGCCCGAACTCGAACACCACAGTCTGCCGGCGCTTCGGCGGCTCGACGCGGTCGATCTTTTCCAGCTTCTTCACACGGCTCTGCACCTGCGAGGCATGGGAGGCGCGTGCCTTGAAGCGCTCGATGAACTTGATCTCCTTGGCGAGCATTGCCTGCTGCCGCTCGAACTGCGCCTGCTGCTGTCGCTCGTTCATGGCGCGCTGCTGCTCGTAGAACTCGTAGTCGCCGGAATAGGAGTTCAGTGCGCCACCATCGATCTCCACCACCTTGTTGATGATGCGGTTCATGAACTCGCGGTCGTGCGAGGTCATCAGCAGCGCACCCTCATAGCCCTTCAGGAACCCCTCCAGCCAGATCAGGCTCTCCAGGTCCAGGTGGTTGCTGGGCTCGTCCAGCAACATCACATCGGGGCGCATCAGCAGGATGCGCGCCAACGCCACGCGCATTTTCCAGCCGCCCGACAGCTTGCCGACGTCGCCCTCCATCATCTCCTGGCTGAAGCCGAGGCCAGCCAGCACCTCCCGCGCGCGACCTTCAAGCGCGTAGCCGCCCAACTCCTCGAAGCGCCCCTGCACCTCACCGAAGCGCTCGATGATGGCGTCGAGGTCGTCCGCTTGCCCCGGGTCCGCCATGGCGGATTCCAGCGCTGCCAGCTCGGCCGCCACGGCGCTGACGTCGCCGGCGCCATCCATCACCTCCGCCACGGGGCTGCGGCCGGACATCTCCCCCACATCCTGACTGAAGAAGCCGATGCTGACGCCACGGTCCACCAGCACCTGGCCCTCATCCGGCTGCTCGCGCCCGGTGATCATGCGGAACAGGGTGGTTTTGCCTGCACCATTGGGGCCAACCAGACCGGCCTTCTCGCCGCGCTGGAGCGCTGCGGAGGCATCGATAAAGACAAGCTGCTGGCCGTTCTGCTTGCTGATGGAGTCGAGACGGATCATGAATACTCTATGCCTGGGAGCGGCGCGGTGCGCCGGCACCGGGAAGGGCTGTCCGAGAACACATCTTATGGCCAACCGTCAACCGCCACCGGAATGGCGGGGAAGGCAGTGTTCCTGCCCCTCTCCTGTGCCGCCAGCCAGCTGACGTGACCGGGGTCTGCCCTGAATCTCGCGGAGTCCGTGGAGGGCACCACGCCTGCCAGCGGGCCGCCGACTAAATCTACTCACCTGAGCAGCAGCCTATGGCAGCGCCTCTAATCTTGGCTGGACCACTTTCGGATCGACGTTCCGCCGCCAGCCAAGGACAACATCACCCGCGCACGATCTCGCGGCGCTCCTGGGCGGGCTCCAGGGAGGCGACCTCCCCGGAGCCCGGGTTCAACGGACGGTCTGCGCCGCCGTGAAGGCGAAATTGTCATAAGAGTTCTCGGCCACCCGGAACCAGGTGAACTCGTCATCTCGGTACCGACGATAGGATTCCAGCACCTTTCGGAACCTCTCGTTCCGCTGCGCTATTTCGTCGAAAACGGTGTTGGCTGCGCGCCAGGCTGTCTCGAGCACCGGACGAGAGTAAGCACGCAGCTGTGTTCCCGCCGCCACAAGGCGCCGCAACGCCTGCGGGTTGGAATGGTCATAGCGGCTGGTCAACTCAGATTCCTGCTCGAGGCAGGCGACCTGGAAGGCCTGCTTGTACTGCTCGGGTAGCGCCTCCCAGGCGCGGAGGTTCACCATGGTGAACAGGCGCGCGCTCGGTTCGAAGAAGCCGGGATAGTAGTAGTAGGGCGCAACGCGTGCGAAGCCGAGCCTCTCGTCGTCATGCGGACCCACGAACTCCACAGCATCCAGGGTGCCACGCTCCAGGGACGGGTAGATATCACCCGCGGCGATCTGGATGGGCACGGCGCCCATGCGCGCGAAGACCTCACCAGCTAGTCCGGCGACCCGGAATTTCAGGCCCTTGAAGTCGTCCGGTGTGCGTATCTCCTTGCGGAACCAGCCCCCCATCTGCGCGCCGGTATCGCCGGTCGGAAAGCCCAGAACGTTGTATTCCTTGAAGAGCTCGTTCGCTAACTCGATGCCTCCCCCATGGCGCAGCCAGGCAGTCATCTGCCGCTGGGTGAGGCCGAAAGGCAGCACTGAGAAGAAGGCGAAGGTCGGATCCTTGCCGACATAGTAGTAGGGCGCCGTGAATGCCGCCTCCACCGTGCCGGCTTGCACGGCATCCAGCGCCTGCAGGCCCCCCACGATCTCGCCCGCCGCGAAGACACGAATCTGGAAGCGGTTATCGGTGAGCGCCGCGACACGGCGCGCAACGAGTTCCGGGGCCGAGGAGAGAAGGTCGAGGCTTTTCGGGAAGGAAGACGTCAACCTCCACCGGACCTCCGGCGCGGTCTGCGCAATGGCGGGTGCGGCAAGTGACGCCGGTATGGCGGTGGCCGTAACGCCGAGCAGGACGCGACGATCCATGGTCATTTCCTCCCTCAACATCTTCTTGGATGCAAATAGGAAGCGGAAACTCTGCCTTGCGCAAGAGCAACAAAGAGAGGTGACAGATCCTTGGAAAGATCACCTTCAGATTGGGAATCCGTTTCGGTTCGGGTATCCATCAAACTGCCGGAAGTGTGCCGCCGTCACAGACGGCGTCTTGTCGTAAAGCCCATTCTCTAGGCCGACGCCGGATCGATTTAGGCCCTTGTTCCACGATAGTGGCGAAGATCCCAAGGCCCATCACCCACTCCCCGTCCCTCATGGGAAGGAGAACCGGCACCTTCAGATGCGCGCGGTGACGTCGGCAACTTCGGGCCGGTTCGGATCGCCATAGCAAATCCCGGCCATAGCGACCCATCTCGCGGTTGCCTGCTGGCAGTATCCCGGAACGCGGTGGCTCCACCGTTCAACGCCAGCCCGCGAGTTCAACCATGCGCAGCAAGGTCACGCTTACGAGCGCCGCCTCTCGGCGCCAGATCTTATCGGTCTGCTATCAGCGAGCAGCCTCCCTCAGCCAGGGGCCGGAACGCACTCTCCGCTGGCGTTGTGCCCACCATCTTGAGCAGGTCCCAAGGTCCCGTGCTTTCGGAGGGCTTCTTCACCTCGAAGAGATACATGGGATGAATCTTGCGCCCATCGGCGCGCACGATTCCCTTGCCAAAGCAGTCATCCTCGGTAGGAAGGCGCTTCATGGCGGCGACCACGGCCCGTCCATCCGCCTTGGCGCGTGCAACACCCAACTCTGACACGACCTTCAGGTAATGGAGGGTGGCGGAATAGGCGGCGGCATGGTCCATATTCGGCATGTTGCCGTTCGTCAGGCGCGGCTTCAGCCGCTCCGTGAAGGCGCGGGTCCGATCGTTCAGGTCCCAGTAGAAGCTCTCGCTGATGGTCAGCCCCTGCGCGGTCTCCAGCCCCAGCGACTTCACGTCTTGGACGAAGGCTACCAGCGCAGCCGGGCGGATTCCGGCGCGCGTTACCCCGAACTCTGCTGCCTGCTTCACGCAGTTCAGCATATCCGCCCCGGCATTGGCGAAGGCGACGACATTGGCCCGCCGGGCGCGCGCCTGGACCAGGTAGGAGGAGAAGTCGGTATTTCCAGGGAAAGGGTGCAGCGCCGAGCCCACGACCTGTCCGCCGCCGGCCTCGATGATCCGGACCGCGTCGGCCTGCATGGTCTTGCCGAAGGCGTAGTCTGCCGTAATGAAGAACCAGCGGGTTCCACCGGAGTTCAGCAAGGACCGCGCGGTGGAATTGGCGTTGGACCAGGTGTCGTAGGGCCAGTGGATGGTATTGGCGTTGCAGGACTTGCCCGTGAGGTCCGATGACGCGGCACCGGTGTTCAGGTGAACCTTGTTCCGCTCCGTCACCAGCCCGCTCACCGCCAGGGCAATGGCCGAACTGCCGACATCCATCACCACATCAACATCGCCGCGGTCAAACCATTCGCGCGCGATGCCCAAGCCAACATCGGGCCGCTGCTGGTGGTCGGCCAGCAGCACCTCTACCCGCATGCCCTTCTCGGCTGCGTTAAAGTCCGCAATTGCCTGGCGCGCGCAGATGGCGCCCGTCTCCCCGGTGATGTCCTTGTACGGGCCTGAAAGGTCCGTGAGGAACCCGATCCGGATCGTGGGTTGCTGCGCCTGGGCGCGTGCGGCAGCCGCCGCCAGCAGGCCGGTGCCCACGCCCAGGGCAGCCCGCCGGCCGATCCCACCTTGCCTCTCCGCCATGCTCAACTCCTCCCTGTTCTTGTCTTTTTCTGTTTATCAGTCCGATTCAGCCGCCGGGCGGGCCTGCCCTCAACCGTGGCGGCTCGATCCCGGACAGGTCGCATTGCGCGTCGAGCAGCGCCGAGAAGTCCTTCCCCCCGAAGCCCCGCGCACGCGCGGAGGAGAGCGTCTCCCGCCCCGCCGCCGCCATGGGAAGCGGCACGCGCGCCGCGTTGCCGGCCTCCACGATCAGGCTCAGGTCCTTATGGGCCAGGTCGATCGCGAAGCCCGGCTCCGTGTCGCCGGACAGTACCTTCTGCGGCCAGTTGACCTTCAGCTGGCCATTGGTGGCCGTGGTGCCGTGCAGAACCTCAAGAGTTCGCTCCAGGTCCAACCCGAAGCGCGCTGTCAGGGCGAGCGCCTCGGCGTTGATCGTGCAGAGCAGCACGGCGAGGTGGTTGTTCACCAGCTTCGTCCGTGTACCGCTGCCGGGCGGCCCGCAATGGTGGATCGTACTGCCCATCGCCTCCAGGAGTGGGCGGACGCGGGCGAAATCCGTCTCGCTCGCCCCCACCATGAACAGGCTCTCCCCCCGCTCCGCATGGCTGGCCAGGCGCCCGACCGGCGCATCCACGAAGCCAATGCCCTTGTCCGCGCAGGCCGCTGCCAGCGCGTCACTCGTAGCCGGGTCAACCGTGGAACTGTCCACCACCAGGGACCCGGGGGCGAGATTTGCCAGCAGGCCATCCGCGCCCAGTACGGTTTCCCGCACCTCACGCGGCCCCGGCAGCATGGTTACGACGATGGACGAGGAGCGCCCTAGCTCGGCCACTGACGAGGCTCGAACCGCCCCCAGTTCCTCGAGCGCTGTCGTGGCTGAAGGTGCCATGTCAAAGACGGACAGGGCGAACTGCCTGCGGCGCAGGTTGGACGCCATGGGACGCCCCATCCGCCCAAGACCGATGAAACCAACACGCTCCATGTGACCCTTCCTTCCCGGCGTCTTACCGGCCCTCGAAGACCGGCTTGCGCTTGTCGAACCAGGCGTTCACCGCCTCCTCGTGATCCCGCGTGGTATGCGCCAGGGCCTGGAAGGCCGCCGACATCTCCAGCAGGGAGGAGAGGCGCATATGCTGCCCCTCACGCAGCAGGCGCTTGGTCATCCGCAGCACCTGGGGTGGGTTGCGGGCGATCCGGCCCGCCAGTTCCTGGGCCGCATCCATCAGCACCGCATCCGGCACGACGCGCGAGACCAGCCCACACTCCAGCGCCGCTCGCGCGTCCAGCCGGTCTCCCGTGAAGGCCATTTCCGCCGCCTTGGACTGGCCTACCGCGCGCGGCAGCAGCCAGGCACCACCATCACCGGGCACGATGCCAACGCTGACGAAGCTTTCGGCATAGACTGAACTCTCGGCGCCAATGCGGATGTCGCACATGCAGGCCAGATCCAGCCCCGCCCCGATGGCCGGACCGTTCACCGCTGCGATGGTCGGCACGTCCAGTTCGTAGAGGGCGAGCGGAATGCGCTGGATGCCGCGCCGGTAGCTCTCACGGATGTCGGCCGGGTTCATGCCGAAACGCTCGCGCATGGATTTCAGGTCACCGCCCGCCGAGAAGGCCGTTCCTGCCCCGGTCAGGATCACGGCGCGCACATCCGCTTCGGCCGCGATGCGGCGGCAGGCCTCGGTGAAGGCCTCGGTTGTTTCCCCCTCAATGCCCAGGGCATTGCGCCGCTCCGGCGCGTTCATGGTCAGGGTGACGATGGGCCCGTCACGCTCGAAAAGAAGGAAGTCGTTCATTCCGTTGCCTCCAGCGCTGAAGGGCTCAAATGCGTGCGCACGAAGGCCAAGGTTTCGGTCGCATCGCCAGCAAGGAAGCGCCGGCCGAGCCAAGCGCCCCAATGCGCCTCCCCACCGAAGCGCATCCGGCCGGTCCGCAGCCGCTCGGTCAGAAGATGCAGGTCCAACTCCTCCGTGATGCCCATGGCGCCGTGCATCGCATGGGCAGTGGCGGAGACGCGCACCGCCGCCTCCCCCGCGCGCAGCTTGGCGGCGGCGATCCGGGTCGGGTTGAGCCCGGCAATGCCCTCGCCATCCGGCACCGAGGCAAGCTGCGCGGCCATGCGCGTGGCGAAGACATCCTCGGTCATCACGCTGATCTGTTGCTGCACGGCCTGGAAGGCGGCGACGGGGCGGCCGAATTGCTGGCGGTCCTGCGCATGGCGCACCGTGCTCTCCAGGATGCGCTCCATGGCGCCGGCCATCGCCGCCACCTCCGCCCAGGCACCGGCCGGAAACAGGCCGGAAGCAGCCACGCGCCGTCCGGCACCCGGGGGCCAGCGTAGGACGCAGCCCAGGGGAGAGCCGGCTTCCTCATCCCGCACCATCCCGTCCATGGGCAGCAAGAGAGCTTCGTCATCCCGGGGCAGAAGCACCCATTCGGCCAGACCGATGGCGGGCACCCGCACCCCGTTCCCGAAGGCCTCCCCCAAAAGGATCGCGCCGGGCGGCGGCGCCCCCCCCATCGCCGCCAGGGCGGCGCGGGCCAGCATCGTCTCGCCCACTGGCAGCGGCACGGCGAAGCGCCCCGCCATCATCAGAACGGGAAGAGCCTCCGCGGGGCTCAGACCAGTCCGGCCCGCGGCCTCCGGCACCAGCGCATCGAGGAAGCCCGCCTGCTCCAGCTTTCCCCAAAGCACCTCGGGTGAACCGCCCGCGCGGATGGCCCGCACGGCCTCGGAGGAGGCATAGCGGGAGAACAGTTCCTCGGCGGAGCGGACGAGAAGGCTGTCCATCACCGCAGCCCCATCCCGCGCGCGATCATGCCACGCAGGATCTCGCGCGTGCCGCCGCGCAGAGAGAAAGAGGGCGCCATCGCCGCCGTATAAGCGAGGGTCCGCATCAGCGGCCCCGGCGCCGGAAGACCCGGCTGCGCAAGGATATCGGCCACGACCACCGGTATCATCTGCTCGAATTCGGTGCCGAGATCCTTCACCAGCGCCGCCTCCACGATTGGGCTTTCTCCCTCCACCAGCCGCCCGGTGACGGCGATGGACATGGCGCGCAGCACCGCCAGATGTGCCAACAGCCGCCCCAGCAGCGCCTCGGCCGCCCCGGTCGCGCCAGCCTCGCGCAGCCAGCGCGCCCATTCGTCCAGCAGCACTGCGGAGGAGAGTACGCGCTCCGGCCCACTGCGCTCGAAGGCTAGCTCGGCATTCACCTGCATCCAGCCGGAACCCTCGTCGCCGATCAGCGCATCGGCGGGAAGCAGCACATCCTCGAAGACCACCTCGGAGAAATGCGCGTCCCCGGCCAGGTCGCGGATCGGGCTGATCCGCACGCCAGGCGCGTGTAGGTCCACAATGAGCTGCGAGAGGCCTTTGTGCCGGTCGGCCGGCGTGCCGCTCGTGCGCACCAGGGCGATCATGTAGTGGGAATGCTGCGCGTTGGTGGTCCAGATCTTGGCGCCGTTCAGCCGCCAGCCCTCGCCTTCCCGCACCGCGCGGGTGGTCACGCTCGCCAGATCCGATCCGGTGTTCGGCTCGCTCATGCCGATGCAGAAAAAGGCATCGGCCCGGCAGATGCGCGGCAGGTAGAAACGGCGCTGCGCTTCCGTCCCGAAGCGCTGGATCAACGGCCCGCTCTGGCGGTCCGCGATCCAATGCGCGGAAACGGGCGCACCGACGGAGAGCAATTCCTCCACCAGCACATAGCGCGCAAAGGCCCCGCGCCCGGCGCCCCCATATTCCTTCGGGAAGGTGAGGCCCAGCCAACCGCGTTCAGCCAGCTTTCGGCTGAAGCCGGGGTCGAAGCCCATCCAGGACCGTGCGCGACGCTCGGGGGGAATATCGGCCACGGCTTCCTGCAGGAAGGCGCGGATCTCCGAGCGCAGCGCCTCGTCCTCGGGCGGAATGGCGGCAAGGGGAAGGGCACCGATCATCGCGTCAGTCCAGCTTCACGCCGCTCTCGGCAATGACGCGGCCCCAGCGCGCGGTTTCCTCGCGCAGGATGCGGCCATATTCCTCGGGGGTGGAGCCCAGCGGCTCGGTGCCTTGCTCGGCCAGCCTCGCCCGCACATCCGGATCGGCCAAGGCCTGCATCGCCACCGCGTTCAGCCGCTCGATGATGGCGGGCGCGGTCCGCACGGGCACCATGATCCCCTGCCAGGCGCCCACCTCGAACCCCGGGAGCAGCGTCTCGGCAACTGTCGGAACATCGGGCAAGGGTGCCAAGCGCTTCGGGCTGGTCACGGCCAGCGCCCGCAGCCGCCCCTCGCGGATCAGGGGCAGCGCGGAGTTCACCGTGTCCGTCAGGAACTGCACCTGCCCCGCGGCGGCATCCACCAGGGCGGGGGCGCTGCCGCGATAGCCGACATGCACGGCCTCCAGCCCCTGGGAGCGCAGCAGCAGGAAGGCACCGAGATGGGTGACATTGCCATTGCCCGCGGAGCCATAGGAGAGCGCACCGGGCCGCGCGCGGACATAATCCACGAAGCCCCGGATATCCCGCACCGGCAGAGACGGGTTCACCGCCAGCACCAGCGGGATGGTCGCGGTCTGCACCACCGGCGCCAGGTCGCGCATCGCATCATAGGGCAGGCGCGTGTAGAGCGCGGGGCTGAGGGCGATGGAGGAGGTGTTGTAGAGCACCGTGTAGCCGTCGGGCTCCGCCTTCGCGACCACCTCGTTGCCGATATTGCCGTTCGCGCCGGGCCGGTTCTCCACCGGAATCGGCTGGCCCAGGCTGCGCGACATGCGCTCGGCCAGCACGCGCGCGACGATGTCGGTCGGCCCGCCCGGCGGAAAAGGCACGACCAGCCGGATCGGCCGCGCAGGCCAGGGCGTCGATTGCGCCCGCGCGCCGGACGAAGCAGCGGGCACGGTCGCCAGCGCGGCGATGCCGGCCAGCAGGCTACGGCGACCGAGATGGTTCATGCCGTCCTCTCCGCTTCCTTGTCCTGCCGGGCGGGCTCGGCCGTCGCGATCACGCCAGATGCGCACAATGCCTCGATCTGCGCTCCATCCAGCCCCAGCTCCGACGCCAGCACCGCGCGCGTGTCCTGCCCTAGCCGTGGCGGGGCCAAGCGGTAGCTGGCCGGGCTCCGGGACAGGCGGCCGGGATAGGCGATCACCGTCACCTCTGTCCCGTCATCGCGCCGCATCCTGCGCAGCATCTCTCGCGCGGCGATCTGCGGGTCCGCCAGCACCTGATCAATGGAGTTGATCGGCCCGCCCGGCACGCCGGCCTTCGCCATGGCAGCCAGCAGATCCGCCGCGCGCCAGGGCGCAATGGCGCGCGCCAGTTCCACCTCCAGCACGCGCCGGTCTCGCAGCCGCCCGGCATTGGTGGCGAAGCGGGGATCGGCCGCCAGATCCTCGCGCCCGAGAAGTCTGCAGAGCGCAAAGAACTGCCCGTCGCTGCCGCAGGTGACAAGGATGTAGTCGTCGCTGGCCGCGAAGTCGCGATAGGGCACGACATTCGGATGGGCATTACCCAACCGCTGCGGCACCTCGCCGCCGACCAGGAAATTCATCGCCTGGTTCACCAGCAGCGCGACCTGGCTGTCCAGCAGCGCGAGGTCGATGTGCTGCCCTTCCCCGGTGAGGTGGCGATGGTTGATCGCGGCTAGGATGGCGGTGGCGGCGTAGAGCCCCGTGAAGAGATCGCTGACCGGCAGCCCAACCTTCACGGGCCCCTCCCCAGGCTCACCCTCGGGGCGGCCGGTGACGCTCATCAGCCCGCTCATGCCCTGGATCAGGAAATCGTAACCGCCGCGCGAGGCATAGGGGCCCGTCTGCCCGAAGCCGGTGATGGAACAGTAAATCAGGCGCGGGTTCCGCCGCAGCAAGGACGCAGCGTCCAGCCCGTATTTCGCCAGCCCGCCGGTGCGGAAGTTCTCCACGAGGATGTCGGCCCCCTCGGCCATCCGCTGCACGAGCGCGGCGCCTTCGGGTCGCGAGAAGTCGATGGCGAGGGAGCGCTTGTTGCGGTTGGTGCAGAGATAATAGGCCGCATCCGGCCGCGCCGAGCCGTCCTCCAGGAAGGGCGGCCCCCAGCCCCGCGTGTCGTCGCCCTTGCCCGGCTGCTCCACCTTCAGCACTTCGGCCCCGAGATCACCGAGGATCTGCGTCGCCCACGGCGCGGCCAGCACGCGCGAGAGGTCCAGCACCTTCAGCCCTGCCAACGGCCCAGCCCCGCTGGCGGCACCCTCCGGCCGCAACTCGGCCGTCATGGTGGTCGCGCTCTGGCCCATTCGGCCGTTTCCTCCTGGCGACGCTTCGAAGCCCGCCCTTTGATTTCATTTGATGAAATTCAGTTTCAAATCTAGCCTAACAGAGGGATCCCGCACCGGGAAACACCAATCTGCCTCCCGTTCACGGAAATTCGCCATGCCCTCCTACGAGCCCGTCACGGCGCTTCTGCGCGGCCTGGACGTCCTGCGCGCGGTGAACCGGCTAGATGGCGCTACAGTGAAGGGCATCCACCGCCTCACCGGCCTTAACCAGCCCGCCGTTGTGCGGATGTTGGAGACGCTGATCCATGCGGGGTTGGTCGTACGCCACCCGGATCAGGCCGTGTACCTTCCAACCGGGCGCACGCTGGAACTCAGTGCGGGCTATGCCGCGCACCGGGAGGTCGGCCTCGCGGCCACGCCGGTGATGGAAGCGCTGCGCCGCAGCACCGGCTGGCCCTCCGATGTCGCCGTCTTCGATGGCGACGCAATGGTGGTCGCCCATACGAGCCGCGTGGAGGGACGGCTTCTTTTCGGGCGAAGGTCTGGCTATCGCGCGCCGATCCTGGCCACCTCGCTCGGCCGCGCCTTCCTGGCCTTCTGTGAGCCGGCAGAGCGGGAGCGGGCCCTCTCCCTCGCCACGCGCTCGGCCGAGCCCTGGAACGAGCCGGCGCGCGATGCCGCACGGGCCGAGGCCTTCCTGCGCGAAATACGCGCGCAGGGATACGCCGTGATGGACGATGCCTATTCCGCGCGAGAATACGGCGGTTTGGCGAGCGCGATCGGCGTTCCCGTCCTACTAAATGGCGCCGCGATCGCCGCACTCAACCTGATGTACCTCAACGAAGCATCGCAACGTGACGAAATCGTGCGTCGCTTCCTGCCCCTGCTCCAGGATGCGGCCAGGGAGCTCTCCGGAGCTCTCGCGCAATCACGCGGCGGGGTATCGCAGGGGGCGTGAAGGGCCGGAGCGGCCCCCGGGTTCGGAACCGCGATGCCATGAACAGCGCGGTCACGATCCAGCCCCCTCCGGCCCTAACCGGTCAGAAGGTCACCGTCATAAGAAGGCGCACGGTCCGGCCGGGCAGCAGAACCTCGTCCTTCTTGAAGGAGGCGACGTTCCGGATATCGCGATCCAGCAGGTTAGTGCCAATGACGGAGAAGTTCGCAGCCCTGTTCTCGTCTAGACGCGCCGTGTAGCCGATCCGCGCGTTCAGCAGATCGAAACCCTTCGTCGGTGTCTCGTTCTCGCTCACACGGTTCTGGTTGAAGGCGTGCAGGTAGTCGACGCCACCCTGGAAGGTACCGTCACGCCAGTATACGCCACCGCCGAGGCGATGGGGCGGAATGCGGGGCAGGTTCCCGCCACCGCTCTCAAACTGGGCCCGGACGAAATCGTAGCGCGCGGAGACGCCGAAATTTCCGTCCCACAGATCAAAGAGATCCTGCTCCGCCTTGGCCTCCACGCCGTAAAAGCGGGCATTCCGCTGGCCGAAGGCGACCTGACGGAAGTCCCCATCCAGCCCCGGCGCGCAGGAGCTGAACTCCTCGCCGCAGCTGTTGCCGGTGAGGGCGCGGTAGATGAAGCCGTCGAAGTGCGACAGGAAGGCGCTTGCGTCAAAGCGGGTGGACCCGGCCACCCTTGCCAGCCCGATCTCGACGGTTGCAGCCTTCTCCTTCCTCAGATTGGGATCGCCGATGTCGAAGGTGCCTGATGCGTCATGGGCGCCGCGCGAGAAAAGCTCGGCGGCGCTGGGCGACCGCTGGACATACTGACCTGTCACCCGCGCCTGCATGTCCCAGGGCAGGTCCCGGAGCAGGCCGAGGCTGACGCTGACCGGCATGAAATTGCGGCGCCGGCCGGTGTTCTCCAGTTCCTCGTCCGAATCCGCGGGCAGATTCCCGCCGGGGAAGATGGCGGTAGAGCCGGCGATGCGGGCGAACTCGACCCGGGTAGACGCCTGCAGCCGGAGACGCGGCGAGAGTGTCAACTCTTCAAACAAGTAGCCGGCATAGCGGTCCGTCCGGGCCGGAGGCAGGAATTCCAGGAACTCGCCGGTGGTACGCAGCCTCTCCCGCTCGATTGACACGCCGAAAGTGCCGTTCAGAGCACCGATGCCCGTGTTGATCGGGACGTGCTGCATCTCGACGCGGCTATCCCAGGTGTTGTTCCGGAACCCGCCATGCACCACCCGCTCGCCGACGGCGCCAAACTCCTCCTCTCCGCCGTGCCCATCGGCCTCCGCCGCGCCGATTTCCTCGTGATGGTAGTTGGTAAAACCCAGCCAGGCGCTGATGCGTTGGATGGGACCGCGGCCCGGACGGTACTCGCCGCGTGTGGACCAGCGTACCTGCTCGGCATTGATCTGCGTGCGCGTCTCGGCCTCTTCGCCGCCGGGAATGCCGTAGAGGCTCCGGAAATGCGAAATCGACGTGCCGATGAAGCCTTGGTCGAAGATGTAGCTCAGGCCCGCGGATTTTCCGTCGGTGCGCACGCCGCTGTTCGCCTGGCGGCCGCCGCCGGGGATGCGGTAGTCGCTGTCGTAGCGCCCAAAAACATCGAAATGCGCGACGAAGTTGCCGGCGCGCAGATCGGTGCTGCCCACCCCGTCCCAGCCGCGCGAGCCGCTGTTCCAGCCTCCTGAGACCCGCCCCTGGACCGCTCGATCCGGCAGGGTCGTGGGGATGCGGTTGTTGATGAGGTTGACCACGCCACCGATCGCCTGCGAGCCCCAGCGCAGCGAGGCCGGCCCGCGGACCACCTCGATGCGGTCCGCCGATAGGGGATCGAGCGGCACGACATGATCCTCGCCGAAGGCGGAGGCGTCACCAGCGCCGAAGCCGTTCTCCTGCAGACGGACACGGAAGGTATCCAGGCCGCGGATAATGGGCCGGCTGGCACCCGGAGCGAAGGTGGTGGCGCTGATGCCGGGCTCGAAGAGCAGGACGTCCCCGAGAGAGCGGGCAGGCTGGATGGCGATCTGCTGCTGGTCGAGCGTCGTCACCGGCACGAAGCTGCCGAGTTGGTCAGTGGCGATAGGACTCGCAGTGACCGAAACCGTTGGGATCGAGACGGGCTCTTGTGCTTGCGCCCACTCGGACGCGCACAGGCAGGTCAGGGCGGTCGCCGTCGCCAGCAACGTTGTGCGATACGAAATCGTCATTGGGCTTCACCATTGCTCGCCAGTTACGCCATATTCCGGCAGTCATGTTACGTTATACTATAACGCATGCGAGAGCAATCATTCCGCACGCAGGTGCGGCACAGATCCTGGAGTTAGCGGAAGCATGCCGCTGTGCTGCCGGTGCGCGGCTTACGCTGTGGCACTGCCCGCGGTCGGGGCTCATGAGGGACCATGAGCACGCTTGACACTCCTCGCCGCCCCTGGTGCGCTCCTTGCATCGGATGGACGGCCGTTTCCCGCCTGAGGAGCCCCCCCCGCATGTTCCCAGCATCCCGCCGCCTGCTCCTGACGGCCGCGGCCGCGGCCGCCCTACCGGATCTCGCTGCCGCGCAAGGCACGCGCATGTTGGATCTTGCTGTCAGCGCCCCACCCAGTTCGGTGGACCCGCACTACTACACGCTGACGCCGAACAGTGCCCTGGCCCAGCACATCTTCGACAACCTCGTACATCGCGACGCCCAGGGCCGCCTCATTCCCGGCCTCGCCGAATCCTGGCGCCTGGTCGATGACACCACCTGGGAATTCAAGCTGCGCGAGGGCGTCCGCTTCCACAACGGCGAGCCCTTCACCGCCGCCGATGTCACCTACACCATCAACCGCGTGCCGCATGTGCTGAATAGCCCCGGCTCCTTTGCCGTCTTCACCAAGGCAATCCAGGGCATGGAGGTGGTGAACCCCCACCTTATCCGCATGCGGACCGCCGGAGTTTACCCGCTTCTGCCCGCCGACATGTCCCAGGTCTTCATCATCTGGCACGGCCTTGGCGAGAACCCCTCAACCGGCGATTTCAATAGTGGCAAGAACGCCATCGGTACCGGCCCCTTCCGCTTCATCAGCTTTCGCTCCAACGACCGCGTGGAGCTGGAGCGCAATGACGCCTATTGGGGTGCGAAGCCTACCTGGGGTCGCGTGAACTACCGCATGATCTCTAATGACGGCGCTCGTGTGGCCGCCCTCCAGGCTGGCGATGTCAGCTTTATCGATGCCGTTCCCACCTCCGACATCGCGCGCCTCCGCACTGAACCCAACCTCACCATCTCGGAGACTGTCAGTCTCCGCTCCGTCTATCTGCGCTCCGACTTTCGTTCCCAGTCGCCCTACGCCACCGGCCCGAACGGGGAAGCCCTGGCGCGCAACCCCATGACGGACCTACGCGTGCGCCAGGCCCTCACCACCGCCATCAACCGCCAGGCTATCGCCGACCGCATCATGTCCGGTGCCGCCATTCCCACCGGCCAGTTCATGCCTCCCGGCGCCTATGGCTACGTCCCTGACCTACCGCCCCCCGCTTTCGACCCCGAACGCGCAAAGAAGATTCTGGCCGAAGCCGGCTACCCTCAGGGTTTTACCATCACCCTCCTGGCCTCCAACGATCGCTACGTGAACGATGCCCAGGTCGCTCAGAGCATCGGCCAGATGTGGACCCGGATTGGCGTAAGAACGAAGGTCGAGACCATGCCCTTCTCGGTCGTGGCCCAGCGCGTTGCCCGCTTCGACAACTCCATGTCCCTCGGTGGCTGGGCTAACTCCAATGGCGAGCCCTCCTCCGGCCTCCGCGGCCTCCTCGGCACCCGTGACATGGAGAAGGGCTGGGGCACGGTGAACCGCACCGGCTACTCCAATCCGCATTTCGACGAAGTCCTGGGCCGCGCCATGGCCACCACCGACGACGAGGCACGCGAAAAGCTCATGCAGGAGGCCACGAGGATTGCGGCCGCGGACGTCGCCTGGATACCCCTGCACGTCCAGAAGAACATCTGGGCCATGCGCCGGGGCCTGAAGCACACCCCGCGTGCGGACGAGATGACTCTCGCCATGGATGTCCGCCCGGCCTGACCCTTCAGGCGGGCCGCCCAGCGCGGCCCGCCCCAGGGGACACTCAGGCCGCTGACCGCTCTCCAACGCTCCCCAGTTCCCGCTCGACCAGGCTTACCCAGTACCCCACCCCATACGGAATGGCGTCGTCGTTGAAGTCGTAATACGGCGTGTGCAGCCCCTGGGATGTCGCGCCGCCCCCGCCATTCCCCATGAACATGAACGCCCCCGGGCGCGCCTCCAGCATCGCGGAGAAGTCCTCCGCCCCCAGCACCAGCGGCGCATTCCCCTCCACATTTCCTGCCCCGACCAGCGCGGCCGCCGCCTCCATCGCGACCTCCGTCTGCTCCTCGTGGTTGAGCAGCGGGGAGGTCCCGCGCCGGTAGGCGACTTCCGCCGAACACCCAAAGCTCCCCGCCAGCCCCGAGGCCAACTCTCCGATCCGCCGCTCAATCGTGTCCCGCACTGCCGGCGTGTAGGACCGTGCCGTCCCGCCGATCACCAGCTCCGCCGGCATCACGTTGAGCGATTCCATGGATCCGCCGTGAATGGCGCCGACGCTGATCACCGCGGCGTCCACTGCCGCGATGTTGCGTGAGACCACGGTCTGCAGCGCCAGCACGAACTGCGCCTGCAGCACCGTTACATCCGTTGAGAGATGAGGGGCCGCTCCGCCATGCCCGCCGGTGCCCCGGAAGGTCACGACCCATCGGTCCGCCGCCGCCATCGCCGGCCCGGGCCGGATCGCGAACTGCCCGACCGGCATCCCGGGCTCGTTATGCAGGCCATAGACAGCATCCACTGGGAAGCGTTCGAACAACCCATCCGCCAGCATCGCCCGCGCGCCCCCGCGCCCTTCCTCGGCGGGCTGGAAAATGAACTGCACCGTTCCGCCAAAGTTTGGGTTCTGCGAAAGATGCCGTGCAGCGCCGAGCAGCATCGCCGTGTGCCCGTCATGCCCGCATGCATGCATGGTCCCCGGGTTCGTGGAGGCATAGGGAAGCCCCGTCCCCTCCGGGATCGCCAGCGCGTCCATGTCGCAGCGCAGCCCGATCGCCCGCTGTCCCGGCAGTCGTCCCTTAAGCGTGGCGACAACGCCGTACTTTCCAACCTCCTCCGTCACCTCCAGCCCCCAGCCCCGCAGCGTCTTCGCCACCAGCGCCGAGGTTCGAGCCTCCTCCATTCCCATCTCCGGATGGGCATGAATGTCTCGTCGGATAGCAATCAGCTCGGGATGCAGGGCCTTAATCTGGGCCAGGGCTGTTTCGTCCATTGGGCAGGGCTCCGTGCAGGCGGTCCGAGCCGAAATGATGAGCCGCCCTGCCCACGCTGCCTAGACCCGGCGCCTCGGATGCCTACCTGGAGGGCGTTACGGAGCTGAGTGCGGCTTCGTTCAAGGTGGAGGCCATCCTGCCGGCGCCTACGCGCGCCTGCCCGCAACCATCGCGGGCCTGCACCTCGTCGCTTCCCCATCCCGCCACTCCGACGCGCCGCCGAACTCGCCGGCAGTGCGTCAAACTCCCCGGAGCAGATTGCCGCAGGGCGAGGTTATTCTAAGGCGAAACCTGCCCTCTAGAACGCCTTCAAGCCCGAAAGACCTAAACGGCGTGCTTGCCCTTCCCGGTGGTGTTTCTCTTCGTCTCCTCCGTGACCCCGGCATCGGGTTCAGCCCGCTCGTCGGGCTGGCCTGGCGCATCCCCTGGAGCCCCCTTGACGCGGATGTTCACCGGCCCGCCAGGCGCGTCGGGACCGACGAAATTGTTGTTGTCTCCGGGTTGCGGCTTGTACTGATGCTCGGGCGATTTGTCGCGCGGCCTCGGATAGGGCCCGCTGAAACCGGTGGCGCTGGAGACGGCATTCTCCTCGGGCAGGATGCTGGCGCCCTTTTTGTCCTCATTGTCGGGCGGGCACATAGCTTACTCCTTCCTAATGGCTGGAGGGTAACGCCCGCCACCCCCGGCAGTTTGGCACCAAGCCGCCCGGCGCGTTGCCTGCAATTCCGGGTCCGTGTTCCAGGCCCGAACGGAGCCGGCGCCCCACGAGGGGCCCATCAGTCGGCGCGAGATATCGGGGAAGCCGCCGCGCCCGTCTGCGTAGATGGCTCAGGGGGACATAGTTCAGATAAACTGCCCCCTCAGGAAGCCCAGGGCTGGTAGTGGACGCCAACTACGGGGGAGGTCGGCACGGCGAATGGGTGAAACTGTGTAGTTAGGCAGGGGCATGCTGGAACTGCGCAAGAACCCTGCATAGGCGCGGACCTGCTGTTCCCGCCAGGTCCGGTCGGCATCGGCCGCCGCACGGCTGGCATAAATCTCGGCAACCCGCGTCTTCCGGCCGACCGCGGCGACCACGGCCCAGAGCTTGTCATCACGCACCCGGCTGAGGCTGACCACCCGATCAGGGAACGGCCCCTGAACGGGCTGGTTCATCGATCCAGCCTCGCTCATCTGGCCCCACCGTGGTGACGGTCGGCTTTCGTATGCATGCAGTCCATCTGTGCTCTGCCAGCCTCGCGCACAAGGGCAGCAGGGAAGAAGCTCACATACCCGTTAGGGCACCGCAAGTCGGATTAGGCGGCGGCATCCCGACCACGCCAGTAACTGGCCATCCTCCAACGGGGGCTTCGTAGTCTTCATATCCCGCACCTCGGGGGAGGACAGCATTTTGAGCGTTAGCCGATGTCGGCAGTGCCGCCGAGTGAGCAGCAGGTGTCGACGATGGACTTGCTGCTGCGATGAGCCACCGGTTCGGCTGGCGCAACAGGGTCTCCTTGATGCTGGAGGGTACAGCATCGGTGCTGGCCATGACCGGCTAGGACTTCCAGCCATAGGCGAGACACTGTTTCTCGCTGGCGCTGCGGGGCTTGCCCAGACCACGCACTTCCTTTCTCACGCCCAAGTAGGAACAGCGGAGGTCCTGTCCACGGATCATGTTTCGGTTCGTGGATGCTGCGGTCGTGAGGACTGGCTTTGCTCGGCCCCGGCAGCCGGATAACGCGCAGCCATCACGGGTGAAAGTGCCCGGGCGCCTTTCCCACGGTGATCAACGCCGACCTTCGTACAACGCACAATGTCGCGGAGGGCCATTCTGCACTTCTCGCCAAAGACAGCGAGGTGCAGCCTGGGTGAGAGCGGACCCTGCGGAGAAGCACTGGGGCGCCCGATCCCGGCTTGTCGTCCGCACCACGAAGTTCCGTTTGCACCTTATTTGACAGACGCTGAGCCCCATACAACCAGACGAGGCAGCGCCGATCCGACCGGGCTACCCCCTTATTCCTTTTTGGCGTCCGAAGGCCCTGCGGCACAATGTGGTCGGTCCACGCCCCGAGGAGGAAGTGGTGCAGCTCCTTCCGGCTTTGGGCGATGCAGGCCCGGCATCTCCGATGTTGCTCCGGCACAGCGGACTGAGAACGCGTCATGCGCCCTGCGTTTTCCCAACGCGGGCCACCTTTCGTATCAAGTTGGAGGACGCGGTAGATGTGGGATAGGCCTACCTTGATGCGCGCCACCTGGACGATCATCGACCAGGGGCTTGTCAGCGTCGGGACCTTTCTCGTCAGCGTTCTCCTGGCCAGGCATCTCGCCCCTGCTGAGTACGGTACCTACGCCCTCCTGCTCGGTGGCATGTTCGCGCTGCAACTCATCAACGCCACGGTCCTGTTTCACCCACTTGCGGTGCTTCTCGTGCTCGCCCAGGAAAAGGAGCAGGCTCAGTTGCTGAAGACAGCCGTCGTATTGATCGCCGGCGTCTCCATCGCGCTTGGAGCTGCGCTGGGCTTGGCACTGCTCCTCCTCGGGCGGTCCGACCTGATTCTGCCAGCTCTTTCCTGCTTCCTGCTCTGGCAGGTTCAGGAAGGCATGCGGCGGGGCCTGTTCGCCGAGTTTCGCCACCGCCTTGCGTCTCTCGGCGACGCCGTCAGCTACCTGGGGCAGGTCGTGGTGATCCTCTGGCTCGCAACGGTCGCAGCCCTCGATCTGCCCAATGCCCTCTATGCAATCGCCCTTACGTCGGGATTGGCGGCCCTTCTGCAATGTTGGCAACTTCGTATCCGCCTCAGCACGCCTATCGCTCTACGGCACACCATGAACCAGTTTTGGGCCGTCGGCGGCTTCTGGTCTCTCGGCAACGGGCTTCTGTCGATTGCCCGGTTCCAGATCCTGTCATGGACACTATCGATCTCTGCCGGCCCGGCGGCTGTGGCAAACCTTCAGGCGGCCTTCAACATCGTCAACCTATCCAACCCGCTCATTACCGGTCTCTGCAACATCATCCCGCAAGCCTCGGCTCAGGCAAGCGCAAGCGGCACAATGGCTGCTTGGCGATCAACGAGGCGCTACCTCGTCCTCGCTGCACCAGCGCTACTGACCTTCTCTGCGCTGGTCCTGATCGCCCCTGGGCACCTGCTTCATTTTGTTTACGGGTCAGACTCGACCTACCTCATACTCTCCCCCCAGGTACGGCTACTGATTATCGCGACCGTCGCCGGCTATGCAGCCGACCTGGTCATCTCCTTCCTACACGGTCTCAGGGTCGTCCCTCTGGCCTTCGCCATCAACGCGATCGGCGCACTTACGACAGCAGCCCTGGCCTTCGCACTGACTGGGCCCTTCGGAATAACGGGAAGTTGCGTAGCGCTGATCGGAGCCAATATCGCTCGGCTGATTGTCACGCATGTTGTTCTCACGCGCATTGCCGCGAACGAGGATCGCCAACCGGCATGACTGGGCATGGCTCGCTTCCCCGACTGAATGGGGCCTGGAAGTTCGGACGGGTGCAATGCCTGGGCCTTGGTGCACAGCATCGAAAGCCTGGACCCACCAGAAGACCGGGCAAGCATTTGGCGCAGCTCAGTTCGGCCACATCAGGAAGGGTCAGACCGGCGATGCTTTCCATAGCTGCAGCAACGGCGAAGGCCAGCGCCAGCACGGGGGGCTGTCAACGTCAGACCGTCGCCAGACCGCCACTCCACCAGGAAAAGATCAGCCAGGGCCTCCGACACTACCACCTGCGAACGCCGCTTGGCCGCTGGGCCTTGCCGAGCCTCAGTCCGGGGGCCCGCTCCGCGCTCGTTTCTCCCTTTGCGGGCCAGGAACCACGGACGCGGCATCGCCGGGGACAACGGGATGCGTACGATGCATGACAAAAAGAACTTCATCCAGTGGCTGAGAGCATTGGCCGCCACGGAGGTGGTGATCTGGCATTCAGATCTTGTGACCAAGCACTTCTCGCCCACGAAAATCCAAAACTCATCGTATGATTATCTCGGAGGGTTCGGGGTCGAGCTGTTCTTCATCATCTCAGGCTACGTCATCTGCCTGAGCGCACCCAGATACGAATCAGGCGTGCAGTTCATCTTGGCGCGCCTCGCCCGGCTTGCCCCCTTCTACTGGCTTTTCACCGCATTGGTCTTCCTGGCAAGCTGGATCAACCCGCGATGGACTCTGGGCTCATTGGACCCGTCCGCCGGCGCCATCATCAAATCCCTGCTGTTTCTTCCCCAGAGGGAAATGCCCACCCTTGCCCCGGGATGGTCTCTCGAACATGAAATGATCTTCTATGCGATCGTTGCCGCCTGGCTTCTCGCGTTCCGCCGACTAACGGCGAGAGGCCAGGCCGGCGTCGCAGCGCTCCTGTTCCTGCTCGGGGCTGCCGGCTTCTTCCTTGGCACAGGCTTGGCCGAACGCATCTGGGACTATCATCTTCTCAGCCCGTACATGCTTGCCTTCGGCATCGGCTGGCTATTTTGCATAGCCGATGCGGCTGCGGGCAAGACAAGGCTGGTGCTATACGCGGTTCCGTTTGCTGCCCTGCTGCTTCTGACCATAGCACCCATCGAAGCCGCAGAGCATACACTGCTTCATCGGACCATTTTTGCGGCCGCGCTGTACGTCCTAGCCAGCAGCGTGCGCGATCATCTCGAGACCAATGCGCCGGTTAACCAAGCTGTTGCCCGGATCGGCGATGCTTCCTACACAATCTATCTCTCGCACTGGTTCTGCCTTTCAATCACCGGAAAAGTTTTGGGTGCAGTCGGTCCAGTCAGCGAACTCGACACCTTGTTCCGCTTGGCCGCTTCCGGCGCCTGCATTGCGGTCGGACTTTGGCTTTACGAGCGATTTGAACGGCCGCTGGATCAGACTCTGAAGAACATGATCCGCTTCAAGCGGAGATTGCGACCAGCTCTTGCCACCTCCTCATCATGAGCAGCCCGGCGGCTGGATCTCCGGGCCATTCAGCAAGGCCGACACTTAGCTGCGAGATGTTCACGCAGCACGATCCGTACCGGAACGGCACCTACATGACTGCCGGACTGTTCTTCCTAGCTGTCCTTGACCAGCGCAACACCACGGCTTGCCGCCAGCGCAGCAAGAGCGATCAGCCACAGGATGGGGGCCATCAAAGCGGCACCAGCCCCGTCATTCACACCGTGCATGTTCCGGCAGGTGCACAAGCAGCTCAATGATGCCCTCATAGCCGAATCAAAGACGCCTGATGGAGGAAGCAATGCCCACGGAGTTCGGCCCCGGAACTAAAGAGCTGGGAAGCTGCCTGGTGCTGGCGACAGGCTCGAGGCTGCAATATCGGGCGCTGCGATGTGCCGCAGATTACTTCCACGCGGTCTATGTTCTTGGGACCAGTGAGGCTCGCCCGCTGTCCATGTCTCATGCCTGCAGCGGTTTCTTCGATGCGCAGAGCACCAAGGACCGGTTCCATGAGATCCGGTCCAGCACCCTCAATGAGATCTGCACAGTGAAGCAGATCGGATACATCATCCCGAGCGACGCCATCACCACTCGCTATCTCGCGACAGTCAAGGACCACGTAAACGCGCGCTGCTTTCCTGTTCCCACAGCGGAGGTTTTCGACGTCCTTGATAACAAGTTCCTATTTTCGCAGCTTTGCCAGAAGCTGGCACTTCCGCACCCGATCACCCTTCTGGCCGAAGACGAGGCAGCGATCCTGGAGCTGGCGCGACTGCGCCAGATAGCCTCGCCTTCCGTCGCCAAGCCGCTCAGCATGTATGGAAGCCTTGGCGTCACCAAGCTTGTATGGAACAGACCTGAAGAGCTCGCCGGGCGCATTACGTATGCCCCAATTCTCATTCAAAACTACATAGACGGCGTTGATGTCAGCGCCTTCTTCCTGTGCCACAAAGGAGAGGAAATCGCGTCTGTTCTATACCGCAAGGATGACCAGGAAGTCAGCTTCCTTGACATACCTCACATCTTAGAGGCCTGCCGCAAGGTCAACAGACACTTCAGATATGACGGGGTTCTCGGATTCGACATACGCATCAGTCCAGACGGATCCTTCTACTTCCTCGAGTGCAATCCGAGGTTCTGGTACAACATGCATGTCGCCCAGATTGCCGGCTTGAACTTCGTG
Organism: Roseomonas chloroacetimidivorans; assembly: GCF_049629625.1. Classification (NCBI taxonomy): domain Bacteria; kingdom Pseudomonadati; phylum Pseudomonadota; class Alphaproteobacteria; order Acetobacterales; family Roseomonadaceae; genus Roseomonas; species Roseomonas chloroacetimidivorans. Next base: position 44,654 of record NZ_JBNBZS010000038.1, read on the forward strand.
GCCCTGGGATTCCAGGGCAGCGTTCCGACAGGACCAGCGCTAGGCATTAAAGATACCTCGGTAACGAATCTCGGGCCGTTGCTGAGAAAATTGCTAACACCCTGGAGGCTGCGGGGAGAGGACAGAAGAATGCTGCGCTACTTCGCCGGCGACATCCTGCCGCATGCCTGGATGCTACGCCAGAGGATGGGTAAGGAAGGACGAATGGCGCGTGGGCAACGCCTTTGATGCCAGCGCTACGCTGAGTGACTGTTTGGGAATCAGGGATGGGCGACGCGGCGGAGCAGGAGGGCGCCCATGCTGACGTGGATCATGGCTTCGGACACGTCGAGGCGGCGCTCGTAGTCGCGGGCGAGGCGGCACCAGCGGATCATCCAGCCGGAGGTGCGCTCCAGCACCCAGCGGCGCGGGAGGAGGTGGAAGCCTTTCTGGTCGAAGCGCCAGACGATCTCGACGACGAAGTCGAGGTAGGCGGCCTTGTCCATCAGCTTGGTCCGGTCGTAGCCCGCATCGGCGAACAGGTGTTTCAGCCACGGCCAGCGCTTGCGGATGGCCGTCAGGATCGCCGGCGCGCCCACGCTTTCCGAGACGTCGGCCGTGGTGAGGTTCACCATCAGCCGCCGCCCGCCCGTGTCCATAGCGACGTGGCGCTTGCGGCCGACGATCCGCTTGCCGCCGTCGTAGCCGCGCATCTCGGCAAAGGGCGCCTTCACCGTCTGGCTGTCCAGCACGCCGCCCGAGGGGCTCGCCTCGCGTTCCGCCGCCTCGCGGTCCAGCATGAGAGCAACATCGTGGATGGTCCTGAACAGGAGCCGCCGGACGAAGCGGCGGAACCACCAGTATACGGTCTGCCATGGCCCGAAATGGATCGGCAGCATGCGCCAGCCGCCCCCCGCCGAGCGCGCCAGATAGCGGATCGCGTTCAGCACCTCGCGCAGGTCCACAGAGGGCTTGCGGCCCCGGCGTGGGGGAGGCGGCATCAACGGCTCGATCCGCTGCCACTCCTCATCCGTCAGGTCAGATGGGTAGCGCTCTGTCTTGCGGGCAACCTCGGCCATCGGGCGGCGCGTCTTTCGGGGCCTTATCCCGAGCTTGAAACACCCCACCCGCGCCCTGCCAAGCTATCCTCAAACGGTCGCTGAGGATGCCCCCCTTATCTGTCCGTGGATCGAACATCCCACTTTCCGGCTGCGAGCTCTTCTGCGCGGCCCCCTGGCGTTTTTGAGCCGCCGTAAAGGTCAGTTCACAATGCAGATTGTCGTGCCATACAGCTGCAGGCCGGCGCCAGTATCGAACTCTCGCCAGTGACTTCTTACATTTCTCTCCTGGCGCACAGTTCTGCTCCGCAGCGCTTATCGTGGCAGCCTTCGCTCGGCCAACCCCGCCTCTGATTGTCACTACGGCGCGTGGCGCCGAGCATGCAGTGCCGGCTAATCTACCACGAGAAGGCGAAGCGAGCTCTCGAGCCAAGATACCTCAGCGCAGGTCAACACCTCGTGAGACTGTCGCTTCCTGCAACCATTACGCAAGTTGCCCATCTCCGCGGACTGCTCCCGTAACTGCTTTCCCTCAGGTCCTTGAAAAAGCTACCAAAATCCAAAAATTTCCCGCCCATTAAGGTTAATCAGCCCTGTTCAGGGACTACTAGAGCGTGTGGTCCACCCCCCTCAGATGCTTAATAGTCGTTCATGCACCGCACTCTTGTTTTAACCAGTGTCGCGGGTCGGTGAATGCTCCACGGAAGTGGGCGGAGAATATTCCCCACTTTGTTGCGGATCGGGGTTTGTGATGGGTTAGCCCTGTCCTGCTCCGGCCGCGCCTTCGCCGATGCTGCCCTCCTGACAGGAGGGGGCACCTCGGTGGTCCGACTTGGGGAGCTGGTCATGATTATGGAACTGCACCGGCAGGGGCTGAGCCCGACTGCCATTGCCCGCCAACTGGGCCTGGATCGCAAGACGGTGCGCAAGTACATCGCGCTTGGCCTGGAGCCGCCGCGCTACGGCCCGCGAAAGCCACGGCCCAAGAGCACCGATCCTTTCCTGCCCTACTTGCGGGAGCGGCTGGCCGCCTATCCCGGCCTGACGGCGGTCAGGCTGGGGCGCGAGTTGCGCGAGCGGGGCCATGAGGGCGGCTATACCGCGGTCAAGCGCGCGGTCCAGGGCCTGCGGCCGGACCCGGTTCAGCCCTTCGAGGTCCGCTTCGAAACCCCACCCGGCGCTCAGGCCCAGGTCGATCTCGCTCGCTTCGAGGTGAGCTTCACCGACGAGCCCGGCAGCCGACACATCGTCTGGCTCTTCTCGATGGTGCTGGGCTACTCGCGGCTGATCTGGGCCCGCTACGTGGTGCATCAGGATCTGGGGACCGTACTGCGTTGCCACGTGGCCGCCTTCGAGGCGCTCGGCGGCGCGCCGGGGGAGATCCTGTATGACCGGATGAAAACCGCCGTGCTCGGCCAGGACAGTGACGGCCTTGTCGCCTACAACCGCGGCCTGCTCGACCTGGCGCGGCACTTCGGTTTCCAGCCTCGGGCCTGCCGCCCTTACCGGCCAAAGACCAAGGGAAAGGTCGAGCGGCCGTTCCACTATGTCCGCGAGGACTTCTTCCTCGCCCGGAGCTTCCGCAACCTCGACGACCTCAACCTGCAACTACGCCACTGGCTCGACACGGTCGCCAACGCGCGGGTGCATGCCACCACCCGCCAGGTCGTCAACGAGAGCTTTTCCACGGAGAAACCCGCGCTGACGCCGTTGCCACTGGTGCCCTACCGGGCGGTCCTGCGGCTCGAGCGGCGCATCTCGCATGAGGGCATGATCAGCGTCGGCGGCAATGCCTACAGCGTGCCCGACACCGTCCGGCGCCGCGTTCTCGAAGTGCACAGCATGATCGACGAGATCAGGATCTTCGAGAACGGCGTCCTGATCGCAAGCCATGCCCCCCTGCAGGGCCGCCACCAGGTTCGCATCGATCCCGCACACCGGCAGGCCCGGGCACGGACCAGCAGCCCACCAGGAGCGCCATCCAGCGTCCCACAGCGCGCCGGTGACGTCGTGGCCCGCCGGTCACTCGACTTCTACGACGCCCTCGGCCGGGTGCTTGCCGCCAAGGGGCACGCCTGATGAGCCCCCGCACCGACCTCTCCCCCGGCGTGCTCGACCGCATCAAGGCCAACATGGTGGGCCTGCGCATGCCGCGCGCCCTGGAGATCGTCGACAGCATCATCCATCAGCTCGAACGCGGTGAGGTCAGCGCGCTGGAGGCGATCGACGCCATCCTGGCTGAGGAGCTGACGCTGCGCGAAACCCGCCGGATCAAGACCTCCCTGGCCATGGCCAGGCTCTCCACCATCAAGACCCTGGCCGGGTTCGACTTCGCCTTTCAGCCATCCCTCGACCGCAACCGCATCCTTGCCCTGGCCGAGCTGAAGTTCATCGAGCACAGCGAGGTCGTCCACTTCATCGGACCGCCCGGGACCGGCAAAAGCCACCTCTCCATCGCTCTTGGGGTCGAGGCCGTGCGGCGGGGACGCAGCGTGCACTTCATCACCCTGGCCGACCTCGTCGGTGCCCTGGCCAAAGCCGAGCGCGAGGGCACCTTGCGCGAGAAGATCCGGTTCTACTGCCGCTTTGCTCTGCTGATCATCGACGAGATCGGCTACCTGCCCGTCGTCCCGGGCGGTGGAAACCTGATCTTTCAGCTCGTCAACGCGCGCTACGAAAAAGGCGCCATGATCCTGACCTCCAACCGCGGCTTTGCAGAATGGGGCGAGGTCTTCGGCGATCCCGTCGTCGCGACAGCCCTACTGGACAGGCTCCTGCACCACGCCGTGGTGGTCCAGATCGAGGGCGCCAGCTACCGCCTCCGTCAGCACGCCGACCTCGTCCCCGAGCACATCCGCTCCAAAGCCCTCATCCACCCACCCGCAACCGCCGCTCCTCCTCGCCGCCGCGGGCGACCGCCAAAATCCGAGGCTCAGGCTCCCGTCTAACGCCGGACCGCACCAGCGAATTGGGGAATATTCAAAGCCCGCTTTCGCGCAACATTCAACGCCCGTTGACAACCAGTTGTATTTGGGCCCGATCAACAAGACTTCCGAAATGAGTACCTCCTATACTATTGTTTCTTCCTAGCAATGTCCGTCTTGTGAGCATCGACGACGAACGAGCCCTCCCTTCACACCAGAGCCTGCCCCCCCGGCTCTCTCTCCTGAGCTCGTCCGTCCGCGGCACGCGACATCCAGCAAGGACCGATCCAACATGCCCCACAAGCGCCCCCTCGACTGGACTACTACGGAGCCGGTCAACATCATCCTAATTGACTCGCAGCGACTATTCCGGGAAGCGCTGCACAGCATTCTCGAGACACCACCGCTCGCCGTGGTAGCTCAGGGATCAAGCCCGGACGAGGCGCTCGCCAACTTACCCGCTGACACATCCCTTCACCTGGCCGTCTGCAGCTTCGCATCGGATGCGGAGGCCGAAAGCCAGCTTGGCAATATCCGGTCACTACGGGAACGGTACCCGAACCTGAAATCAGTCATCCTGACCGACTGTCAGCAAGCGTCCGTGCTCCTCAAGGCCGTGCGTATCGGCGTTGAGGCCTTTCTGTCGCGGAACGTATCCGTCGACGTCCTGTGTCGCACGCTCGAGCTCGTCATGCTTGGCCAGTACCTTCTGCCGACCAGTCTGGCTCAACTGCTGCTTGACCCGCTGCAAGCCATGCCGGCCGACATCTCGCCATCGGCAAGAGAGCTCCTCCCACTTCCACCGGTGTTACCAGATCAGCGGCGCACCACGACGCTAACCCCGCGCGAATGCGAAATTCTGCAATGCATCACCGACGGAAGGTCCAATAAGGAGATCGCGCGCCGGCTCAACCTTACCGAGGCCACGGTGAAAGCGCACGTCAAGGCGCTTCTGCGGAAAACGCAGATGACCAACCGTACCCAGGCGGCGATCTGGGCGGTGTCGCAGACCATGGCTCCAGGTGAGGCAGTCGCCGCAACTGCTCGCCTGCATCCCCAGGCAGCGAGTAAGCTGCCCTTGCAACACGCAGTCATGGCGGCCAGGAAGACAACCGACATGGCCTGAACAGACCAGCCGCCGCCCCCGGGCCGCCACGCGGTCCGGCGCGCGCCTTAGCAGCGCGCGTAGGCGTCCTCTAATCGGACGATATCATCCTCGCCCAGGTATGAGCCGACCTGAACCTCGACCAAGGCGAGAGGAATCCGGCCCGGATTGATCAGGCGGTGCACACAGCCGAGCGGCAGATAGATACTTTCGTTCTCACGAAGCAGCACCTCCTCGCTGTCCCGCACCACCAGCGCCGACCCCTCAACAACCACCCAGTGCTCTGCCCTATGGAAATGCTTCTGCAGGCTAAGCATCTTCCCTGGTTCCACCACGATCCGCTTTACCTGGAAGCGCGACTGCAGAATAAGCGTCTCGTAAAATCCCCAAGGCCGGTAGCAGCGACTATGGCTTAGCGCCTCCTTGCGGCGCGAACGCTGCAGCCTCTGCACGACCTCCTTCACGCGCTGCGCCTGGTCCCGATGGATCGCCAGTACCGCGTCCGGTGTGGCAACTACCACCACATCTTTCAAGCCAACAACGGCTGTCAGCATGCCATCGCTGCGGACGTAGCAATCCTCCGCCCCCAGAAGCAGAGCATCTCCCGAAGAGACATTGCCGTCGGCATCCTTGCGACCATACCTCCAGAGCGCATCCCAGTTTCCGATGTCGCCCCAGCATATGTCCGCCGGCACGACGACGGCGTGCCGTGTCCGCTCCGCCACCGCATAGTCGAGGCTGAGGCTGGGTGCGGCGCCGAATGCCGCGGCGTCCAGGCGAACGAAGTCGAGGTCGCGCTTGCACCGCCGGACCGCCTCGCTCACCCTCTCGACCACCTCCGGTGCATGTTCGTGCAGCTCCCGCAGCAGGGTGCGAGCCGTGAACACGAACATGCCGGAGTTCCAGAGATGCCTGCCCGACGCCACGAACCGGGCCGCGACCTCGGCCGACGGCTTCTCTTCAAAGCGCGAGACAGCATGGGTACCCGGCACCGTGTCGAGCGGATCACCGACCTCTATATAGCCATAGCCGGTCTCCGGCGCCGTAGGTTCGATGCCGAATGTAACGATATGCCCGAGCTGCGCCGCCCGCGCAGCCGTTGGAAGCAGCTTATGCAGCGCCTTCGTGTCGGCGATCATGGCGTCCGCCGCCATGATCCAGATGACCGCATCGGGGTCCTCCTCTGCCAGGAGAAGCGTTGCCGCGGCCACCGCCGGAGCGCTGTCGCGGCCAACCGGCTCGAGGACGATGCGGTGGCCGGCGACGCCCACAGCCGCGAGCTGTTCCGCCACAAGGAAGCGATGCTCCTGATTGCAGACAATAACGGGAGGCGCGAATTCGACACTGCCTCCATCCACGGTACTCGCCCGGAGCGCCGTGTCCTGCAGCATCGTTCTCTCTGACACCAAGGGCCAAAGCTGCTTCGGGAGCCCTTCGCGGGAGACCGGCCAGAGGCGCGTGCCTGAGCCGCCCGAGAGAATGACCGGCACGATGCGCGCGACGGCCGGAACCGCATCAGAGGCCGACGAAACTCCCTCGCCGGGTATCGCGACGGCGATTTCGTCGTCGACCATCACCGAATCATGGTGAGATTGCATATCCATGAGCGTCACCCCTTGCTTCGCTAGGCGTTCGCGTTCTGACTTGAGACTATCGCCTGCCGTGATTCCCGGGTCAGGCGCTCGGCAAAGTATGCAACGGTCCGTTGGAGCCCCTCCTCCAGGGGTACCCGGGGCTGCCACCCGAGCACCTGACGTGCGCGGGTGATATCCGGGCAGCGCTGCGTCGGGTCGTCCTCCGGAAGTGGGTGGCTGACGATCCGGGAACGCGACCCCGTCAGTGCGATGATCCGTTCCGCCAGGCTTCGCATGGAGATCTCGTGCGGGTTGCCCAGGTTGATCGGCCCAGTCACGTCATCATCGGCGCTCATCATCGCAGTCAGCCCGGCGATAAGGTCGTCTACGTAGCAAAAGGCGCGGGTCTGCCGCCCATTCCCGTAGATGGTGAGATCATCACCGCGCAGGGCCTGAAGAATGAAATTTGAGACCACCCGCCCGTCACTGTCGTGAAGCCGAGGGCCATAGGTATTGAAGATCCGGACGACGCGGATCTTCACCTTGTGCTTGCGCGCATAATCAAAGAATAGCGTCTCTGCGCATCTCTTGCCCTCATCGTAGCAGGCACGGGGCCCGAGCGGGTTGACGTTGCCGCGGTATTCCTCCGTCTGTGGATGAACGTCGGGGTCGCCATAGATCTCGCTCGTTGAGGCCTGAAGAATGCGGGCCCCTACCCGCTTGGCCAGGCCAAGCATGTTGATCGCGCCGATGACGCTCACCTTGGTCGTCTGCACCGGGTCATACTGATAGTGCACGGGCGAAGCCGGGCAGGCGAGATTATAGATCTCGTCCACCTCGACATAGAGCGGGAAGGTGATGTCGTGACGTATAGTCTCGAACCGGGGATGCGAAAGCAGATGCGCGATATTCTCGCGCCGGCCGGTGAAGTAGTTGTCGACGCAAAGCACCTCATGCCCGCTCTCGAGCAATCGCTCGCATAAGTGGGACCCGAGGAAGCCGGCTCCGCCGGTGACAAGAACCCGCTTGTGATCTTTCGCCATGGAAATGCCTCGGTGGCTGGAATGGGCCGCGGTTGTCCGCCGATCTGCCTAGGGCTAGCGAGCGCCACGCGCGCTCAGGACGGCGGGAATGGTTTTCAGAAAGATGTAGAGGTCGAGCCAAAGCGACCAGTTCCGGATGTAGAAGCTGTCTATGGCCTCCTGGCGTGCCAGGTCGGCATTGCTACGATCCGAGACCTGCCACAGCCCCGTGATCCCGGGCTTGACGCTCGAGCGAAGCGCCTGGAACTCCGGATTGAAGCGGCTGACGTGATAGACCGGGAAAGGCCGCGGCCCGATCAGGCTCAGGTCACCCCGCACCACATTCCAAAGCTGCGGCAGCTCATCAAGACTGCTGCGGCGCATAAAATCTCCGATCCAGGGCAGCACACGTGGATCTTTCGAAAGCTTCATGTGGCTGTCCCATTCGGCCCGCGCGACGGGATCTCGCGCAAGAAGCTCCGTCAGCAGCACATCGGCATTTCGGTGCATCGTCCGCAGCTTAAGAACGGAGATTGTGCGCCCATGATAGCCGACGCGCTGCTGAACATAGATGGCCGGACCAGGGCTGATCAGCCGGATCACCAGAGCGAGAAAGCCTATCACAGGCGCAGCCGCCACAAGCGCGGGGACAGCGATACAAAGCTCAAGCGCGCGCTTTACCCATCGGTGGGCCCAAGTCTGGGCGCCATTTCCGACATCGAAGCCCGGTGCCAAGCCCAGGCTGCACGACCGCACGCGCAGCGCGGGCAAATTTATGCCCGCTGGCATGGCAATGATGCGCTGAAACGGAAGGTCCGCGACGTCGAAATGGGGGCAGTCAGGCGAGACGGCGATCAGCACGGCAGGACTACCGCCGAGCCTTCGTGACGCCTCGCTCACAGTCCCGAGATACGGCACGGGCATACGCCCCTCAGAATCTCGCGAATCCGCGACAAAGCCGATTGGCAAAAGACCGAGTTCCGGCTGGCGCTGCAACGCCAGGGCTACCCCTGCCGTCGCATCGCCGTGCCCCAGGAGGATGGCCTGCATGCCCCAGGCCGCATAGCGGATCAGTACCGGGCGCAGGAGGAACTCGAACACGAGCCCAAGAACGCCCGCAGACAAACTGCCGATCACGAGAGTCGGAACCGCCGCCGCCTCCGCGCGACCAACAACTGCCAAGCCGGTGATGGCCAGGCAGGGCGCGGCCGCTGCGCCGATCACTCGGAGCCTTAATCTCTCCAGTGAGGCATGACCGGCCGTCTCATAGAGGCCGAGTGCGCAATGAACCGCCGGCACCGCACAGACGAGGGCGACCGCCAGCCAAGGGCCCAGCAGCGCCACGTCCCCACCGCCGATCAGCAGCAGCGCGCCTGTCATGCCGAGCAGCGCTGCCGCAGCATCCAGCAGCGGCAATGCCAGTCGGCGCGCGATGCTACGCCGCCACGTAGGGGGCTGGAGGACGTCCCGCGATGGAGGCCCGGCTTCTGCAAAGGCCCCAGCCGGAGACGAAAGAAGCTCGCTCATCGGACAGACTCCGACGCCCGGGTTGCACGATGCCTAGCGGATCAGATCACCGCACGCGCAAGGTCGGCATCGGCCTCCGCCAAGGCTGGCGGGCCACCTACCTGCGAGGCGATCCAGGCATAGGTCGGCACGAGGCCCTCCCTTACGCTGCGGCTCGGCTCCCAACCCAGAATTTCGCGCAGGCGGCTATTATCGCTGTTGCGGCCACGAACGCCCTGCGGCTTCGAGAGGTCATGGCGCTTGCGGACGGACTTGCCCGCGATATCCGACACGATGTCGACCAGTTCGTCGATGGTGACGAGCTCATCCGTTCCGAGGTTCAGCGGAGCGCTGTAGCCCGACTCCATGATCCGGTAGATACCCTCGACGCAATCATCAACATACATGAACGATCGGGTCTGCTGGCCGTCACCCCAGATCTCGACCTCGCCTCCATCCGCAAGGCCGGCAATCTTTCGGCAAATCGCTGCCGGCGCCTTCTCGCGCCCCCCATCATAGGTTCCAAGGGGGCCATAGACATTGTGGAAGCGAACGACGCGTGTCTGGATACCGTGGTCCTGGCCGTAGTACTCACAAAGCTTCTCGGCAAAAAGCTTTTCCAGACCGTATCCCTCCTCGGGAGCCGCGGGCCATGCGTCGTCCTCGCGCAACGGTACCACCTCAGGGCTGATCTGAAGGTGATGCGGATAGACGCAAGCGGAAGACGAGTAGAGGAAGCGGCTCGCCCCGGAGTGCGTCGCCGCATCCAGCATGCCAATGTTCATCAGCGTGTTGTTCCGCGCGATGACGGCATGATTTCCGGTGATGTAGCCAATTCCTCCCATGTCCGCAGCGAGGTGGTAAACGTCGTCGATCCCCTGCGTGGCAGCGAGGCAGTTCGTCGGATCACGAAGGTCCCCGATGAGGAACTCGTGCGCCATCGAGTTGGAGTACTCCGGCCGCTTGATGTCCGCGCCACGAACCCAGAAGCCTTTGCTGACGAGATACGTCACCAGATGATGGCCAATAAAGCCGCCAGCACCCGTCACCAGAACACGTCGTGCAGCCATGGTGAGGACTCTCCTGTGCCAAATGTCATACCCAGCGACAGCTATAGGGCCACGACCGCGGAGAGCCGCATGATCAAAGGGGGTATCTCCTACTGAGCTATCGTGCCTCCCTCATCCGGCGCAATGAAGCGGGACCGCGTCGCGAGTTGGACGAACGCGCGCATTGCAAAGGCCGGGTTGTTCCTCAGATATCGGCCAGAAAGTCGGCGAGGCTCCTGCGCCATGCGGAAGGCCCATTCTAGTCCGTTGCGCTGCATCCACCGCGGCGCCTGGGGCAGATCGCCGGCGAGGAAGTCGAATGCAGCGCCGACGCCAACAAGGACCGGTGCGTTCAGGCGGCCGATATGGCGTGCCATCCAGCGCTCCTGCTTCGGCGTTCCGAGGCCCACCCAGACGATATCGGGCTCGGCCTCGTTGATCCGGCGCACCTCCTCCTCGTCCTCCTCCTCGGAAAGTGCTCGGAAGGGCGGCGATAGACTGCCGACAAGCTGCAGCCCCGCATAAGTATCGGAGAGCGCCGCATTGAGCTTCGCCAGGGTGCTAGGCCGACTGCCGTAGAGATAATTCCGATACCCCTTCTTGGCAGCGATCGCGCACATGGCCCTCATAAGGTCGGGGCCATAGACCCGCTCCACCTCTGGCGCGCCGAGCGCATGCGACATCCAGACGAGCGGTACGCCGTCCGGTGTCACCATGCCTGCAGCATTGTGAATCCGCATCAGTTCTGGGTCACGCTGGCTCTCCATGACCCCATGCACACCGGTGACGCACACGTAGTGGCGCTCCCGGGTTTGAATCCAGTGCTCCATCATTGACGTTGCCGCGCCCACAGTTAGCGCGCTGACCTGAACACCGAGAATATTCACCCGGCGGGTGGCCCGTCGCGTGATCATGTCCGCCCTCCTCAGATTCCAGCAGCACCGGTCCGGCCGGGACAGTGCTCCGGCATATATGGCACGGGCGCGAGAGATCAGGAGCAATGCGAGCAGGCTAGTTCCTTGGGGCTACCCCCTATTCCCCCTTCATGACGGGCAGATCTACGCCGCATGATCAGGCGCCATGCTGCTGCGCTCAGGGCTGCCGAGCAAACTCGGAGATGCCGCCGCGGCATACCGCAAGGAGGTAGTGTCTTGGTTCACTGTTCACCGGCCGGCGCGCCCGTCGTGACGCCCGCGCATTCCCCGCGACATTAGGGCACCCTCGATGCGCATCCTTATCACGGGCGGAAACGGCTATGTCGGCCGTCACCTCGTTAGGACTCGACGCGAAATAAGTAAATCGGATGTGATTGCTATTCGCCGCATCAGAGCAGGTCGGGGCTGACGGTGCACGGTCGCAGTGGGGTAAGCCGCTGGGGTGATCGAGGTCGACGACATCCGCG
>NZ_JBNBZS010000039.1:0-47771 GCF_049629625.1 Roseomonas chloroacetimidivorans
GGGATCGGGATCATCCGCGCAGCGCCCCCAGCACGCGCCGCAGTGCGGAGGGGCTCACCGCCTCCGGCACCCGCACCGCCGTGCCGTCCGGCAGCACGATCTCGATCCGCCCCTCGGGCGCCCCGCCCGGATCAAGCGGTGTGCCGGGCACCGACCCAGCAGCGCACTCCGGCCCCGGAGCGGGCAGTTCGGGCACGACGCGCACCGGCACGAAGCTCGGCATCGCCTCCACAAGGCGTCCACGCCGCTGCGCCTCGCGCCACTGCCAGAGCAGGCCGCGGCTGACGTCGTGCCGCCGGGCCACCTCCGTCAACGACGCCCCGCCCTCGATCTCGGCCAGAATCCGGAGCTTATCCTCCGTCCGCCAACGCCGACGCCGCTCGACCCCGCTGATGATCTCCATCCCACCCACCTGCCCTTACCGACACTCTTACGAACGTCAGTAAGATCAGCGGGCACCCAGGCCAGGGAAGGCGGCCGTCGGCGGATGGGTACTTTCACGCCCTGCTGCTCGGCGTGCAGGCCGTGGTGGACCGGGTCCTGCTCGCCCTGGCCGCGGGCTAGCTCCTGGTCAGCCCGGGAAGCCGATCACCGGCGCAGGTGGTGCAGCCCCGTCGCGTCCAGAACGATGACGCCATCGGTCACGCGCGTCGCCACGTAGCGCAGCCGGGCGGAGCCGCGGTCTTTCCGCGCACGCGAGGGGGTGACCGACACCACCTCCACCGCCACGGCAACCTCCTCATCGGGCCGCAGCGCCGCCGGCCAGCGGATTTCCATGGCGGAGCCTGCCAGGCTGATATCTTTTAGCAACGGGCTGGCCATCAGCATGCCGAAGCAGGCCGAAAGGGTGTGTAGTCCCGCCGCCACCACGGTTCCGAAGATGGAATCCTGCGCCGCTTCCTCGTCCAGATGGAAGGGCTGCGGGTCATAGCGGCTGGCGAAGGCGTAGATCTCCTCGCGCGACAGCGAAAGGCGGCCCAACTCGTAGCGGTCGCCGGGGTGCAGCTCGTCGAGGGACCGGAGGCGGGGGATGGTCATGCGGCATCCCTTACCCTCGCGCCTCGCCCTCTTGAAGGCGCGGCCCGGCGGGGCGACATGCCTTCCATGACCCAGGCTTCGCACCGGCCCCCGGTTCTCGACATGACGCCGGAGGGCGATTTCCGTGACGGCCCGCAGCCGCTGAGCGGTGGCGGCTGGCTCGATCGCGCCTTGCTGCGGCTCGGTGGGGTAGCGGTTCTCGCCATGGCCATGGCGGGCGGGCTGGTGCTCGTCGCCGGGGCCGTGCTGCTTCTCGGGCTGCTGATCCCGGTGGTCATCCTGGCCGGGCTGGTCGGCTTCGTCTCGCTCTGGTGGCGCATGCGCCGGGCGGGGCGCGCCGGCATGCCTGCTTTTGTCGTGATGCGCCGCTGAGTCCTGCGGGATTCACGCCGGATCCTTCGCGGCTTTATGAGGTTGGCCGCGATGGACGGCCTTACACGCTTGATCCCGATCCGCCTGGCGCCCTTGAGGCCCTGAACACCCGCGCGCGCCGCTGGTGGGTCGCGGCTGTCCTGCTGAATGCTCTGACCATGGGGGTGGCCGCAGGTGCTGCGATGCTGGTGTCGCGCAGCGTCGCGGCCTGGTTCGGCATCCTACCGATCCTGACCGCGCCAATGCTGCTCGTTTCGCCCATCATGCGGCGCCGGGGGCTGCGATCGCCACGTCGTATTCACCGCAGCCGCCCGGAGGATTTCCCGCCGCCTGAGATGCCTTGAGGCTGGCCTGGCTCAGCGGGGATTCTCGATCCCGTAATTGGTCGGCCGATGCGGCTCATAGGCTGCACCGGGGGAGCGATGCTCCCGGTCGCCCTTGGGACCATGGGCCTGGGCGCGGCTGCCATGCGGCCCGTCATTCCGCTCCTGGCCGACCTGCGCACCGGCATCCGGATCGAGGGAAAGCCGCTGCTGCATCTCAGCTTCCGAGACGCAGGCCTCGTTTGCCTGAGCTGCGGGCATGGAAAGCCGTACCATCCCGCCATCCAGCCCCGCCACGGTGGTCAGCGGAAGATAGCGATGAACGCCCCCCGCAGCCGGGTCGTTCTTCGCTAGCTTTATGAAGTCGCCCTCCACATGGTCCACCATGCCGAATGGCTTCCCGTCGCTGCCGACGACGGGCATGTGGTCCTGGATCTCGCCATTGGCGAGCTTGGCCGCGTTGACCATGCGCTACTCCTTGATTCCCTGTGGACCTGCTGGAATGCCGTGGAGGCTTACTGCCGGCCGGGCGAAGTCCCGTCCGCGCGGGAGGTCTGGCCAGCCTTGCGGTTGTCGGGGGAGGGGTCCTCACCCCGCAGCTTGGCATTTCCGACGATGTCCACCTCGGGACCTCCGGGCTTGCTGTTGCCGCCACCCTTGCTGTTGCCGGCGGCCGGCATCTCGCCGGCCTTCTCCTGGTAGGCGCTCTTCCCTTTATCAGCCATTGCCAAACTCCTGCGCCGGGCTCTTGTTGTTTCGTCCCAACGCGCGGGCGCCCCGGGGTGTTTCGGTAAGGAGGGCCGGTTTCCTCTCCCGAAACATTGGAAGGATGCCGCTTGCCGGGCGTCCCGCCAGATGGAAGCCTCCTCGCGACGGCCATAGAGCCGCGGAGGAACACGCCATGCATCGTCGCAGTCTCGGCCAGGGGGCACTGGCCGCCATCCTCGCCCAGGCCATCGCTCCTGATCTTCTGGCGCAAGATGCGCCCGGTGGGGCGGGCTGGGTGACCAGCTGGGCCGGTTCGGTTCAGGGTCCTTACCCCGTCGGCAACCCATCGGCGCAGCCAGACCAGTCCTTCATCTTCCCCGATCGGGCGGAAGGGGCGCGCGACCAGACGCTGCGGATGGTCTTGCGCCCATCGATCTGGGGACGGCAGGCGCGCCTGCGCTTCTCCAATGCCTTCGGGACGCGCCCCCTGGTGCTGGATGGCGTGCATATCGGGCTGCAGCATGGGGGTGGGGTGATTGTGCCGGGGACCAACCGGCCCGTTCGCTTCGGTGGAGCAGAGGCGGTGACCATCCAGCCGGGCGGTCAGGCTTGGTCCGATCCCGTGGAGCTGCCCTTCGCGGCCGATCCGGATACAGCCCTGCTGATGGGGCGCAAGCTCGCCGTTTCCTTCCACGTCGTCGGACCGAGCGGCCCGATGACATGGCATGCTAAGGCCCTGCAGACCTCCTATGCCACCGCGCCGGGCGCCGGCTCGAAGGGCGCAGAGGAGGGAGAGGGCTCCTTCCCCTTCTCGACAGCGTCCTGGTTCTTCCTGGACGCGCTGGACATGACCGCGCCCGCTGGCACCCCCGTCATTGTCGGCTTTGGCGACTCCATCACGGACGGAACGGCCTCGACCATGAATGGAGATGACCGCTGGCCGGACGTCCTGGCCCGGCGACTGAACGCCACGATGGGCAACCGCGTCTCCGTGGTGAATGCCGGAATCGGCGGCAATCAGGTGGTCGGCCCGGCGGAGTACGGCCCGGACAAGCCGTTCCCTGGCGGTCCCTCCGCTCTCTCGCGGCTGGAGCGGGACGTGATCTCGCTCTCCGGCGTGACGTCCGTGATCTGGCTGGAGGGAACCAACGACTTCAGCCGCAACGGCAATGCGCCGTTCGAGAAGGTGCGGGACGGGATGAAGGAGGGCGTCCGCCGCCTGCGGGAGGGCATCCCAGGGGTGCGCGTGATTGGCGCGACTGTTACCTCAGCCCTCGGCAGCACCAGCGCGGCCCATGGCCATGCCGGGCAGGACGAGAACCGGAAGGCGCTGAACGCCTTTATCCGGGATGGCGGGCTGTTTGACGCCGTGGCGGATTTCGATCGGGTGACCCTCGATCCAGCAACGGGCGGGCTGAAGAGGGAGATGATCCCGGATTCCACCACCGGCGGACCGGGCGACAAGCTGCATCCCAACCGCGCCGGCTATCTCGCGATGGGTTCCGCCGTGGAGCTCGCGGCGGTGCTGCCGGCCCGCCGGTAGGGCAATGTGCCGAAGGGCGCGGGCGCGCCCTTCGGCAGGTCACTCTCAGGCGGCCTTCCGGGCGCCGACATCCGCGCGCTTGTCGAAGCGCGCCACGCGGGAGAGCAGGTAGTCCACCTCCTCCCGCGCCTTGGCCGTCAGCCCAGCCCCCGGACGGCGCTGCGCGTCACTGGCCAGCACGCCGCGGCGCATCAGCACATATTTCCGCACGGCGAGGCCGGTCGGCCCCTGCTGCTGCTCGTAGCGGAGCAGCGGCAGATGGGCGTCGAACAGGTCATGGGCCTGGTCGCGCTTACCCTCAGCCTGAAGGCGCACGAGTTCGGCCAGCATGTCCGGGAAGGCGTAGCCGGTCATGGCGCCATCCGCCCCGCGCTCGCACTCGAAGTCGATGAAAAGCCCACCATTCCCGCAGAGGATGGAGATGTGCTTCATCGAGCCGTCGCGCTCGAAGCCGCGCAGGGCGGAGATCTTCTCCAGCCCGGGCCAGTCCTCGTGCTTCACCATCACGCAGTTCGGGTTGGCCTGCACGATCCGGCGGATCACGCCGGGGGTCATGATGACGCTGAAGGTCTGTGGGAAGTCCTGGACGACGAAGGGCACGTCGGGCCCGATCGCCTCAGCCGCCTGGGCGTAGTAGCCGACGATCTGGTCATCGGTCCGGAGCGTGTTCGGGGGGGCGATCATCACCCCCGCCGCGCCTGCATCCATCACCGCCTTGGTCAGCGAGGTCATGGCCGCGAAGCCCGGGGCGGAGACGCCGACGATCACCGGGATGCCGGCCCGCTTGATCATGCGGGAGGCGAGCGAGACGCTCTCCTCCATGTCCAGCTTCGGGGCCTCGCCCATCACGCCGAGCACGGTGATGCCGGTGCACCCGCTCTCCACGCAAAAATCGGTGTAGCGGTCGTTGGAGGCCTCATCGAGCCGGCCGTCCTCGTGGAAGGCCGTGGGAGCGATGGCATAAACCCCCTTGGCCTGGGTGAGGTCCGTCATCCCTGGTTCTCCTTTTTCCAGGCCTCGTAGCGGGCCTTGTTCTCGGCATTGGGCGGATAGAGGCCAGGGAGCGCGGCGCCGCCCTCGACCTGGGACATGATCCAGGTCTCCTGCCTCTCCTGCTCCACGGCGGCCTCGGTCACGGCTTCCAGCAAGGCCTGCGGGATCAGCACGGCGCCGTCCTGGTCCACCACCACCACGTCACCCGGGAACACGGCGACGCCGCCGCAGCCGATCGGCTGCTCCCAGGCCACGAAGGTCAGGCCGGCGACGGAGGGCGGGGCGGCGGCGCCGTTGCACCAGACCGGAAGGCCGGTGCCGAGCACGCCGGCGATGTCCCGCACCACGCCATCGGTGATCAGGGCGGCCACGCCCTTCTTCGCCATGCGAGCGCAGAGGATGTCCCCGAAGATGCCGGCATCCTGCACGCCCATGGAATCGACCACGGCGATGCAGCCCTCCGGCATCGCCTCAATGGCGGCGCGGGTGGAAATGGGAGAGGACCAGCTCTCCGGGGTGGCCAGGTCCTCGCGGGCCGGGACGAAGCGCAGGGTGAAGGCGCGGCCGACCAGGCGGGGCTGGCCCTCACGGATCGGCTTGGTGCCGCGCATCCAGACGTTGCGCAGCCCCTTCTTGAGCAGCACCGTCGTCAGCGTGGCGGTGGAGACGCCTTCCAGCGCCTTTTTGATTTGGGGATCCAGGTCCAAGGGCGGTCTCCTCCGCGATGTGAGCGGCTGGCTTCCGGCTTCGCGCGGGCGGGAATGCGCGTCAAGCGGGTCGGGCTTTGCTGAGGCGGGGTGAGGCACCATCTAGGGCCACAATGGACCGGGCAGGGTGGATGAAGGGGCTTTTGGGGGCGGCATTCTGGGCCGCCATGGCGGTGATGGCACCGGCCGAGGCGCAGGAGCGCCGCATGTTCCGGGTGGGACCCGGACCACGGATCGTCACGGCACCTTTGGATGGAAGCGGGCTCATCCTGGCCGGCCCGTCCAGAATGACCCTGGCGGACCGGGAGACGATCCGCCGCTGGCTGTGTCCCAATGGCGGTTCGCCGGTGCGCGGCCGCCCCGGGCGGTGCGATGGGCGCGGCTCGCCCCGTGGGATCGCGGGCCGTGGCGGCGCCGATTCCGAAGTGGCGGGCTGGTTCGATGACCTGCCTGCCGCAACCCATCGCCAGTTGGCCTGCCCGGAGGGTACCAAGGCGACCGAGGCGCGTGCCAATCCCGGCGTGGTCCGCTGCCTGCCGGGGTAGGCCAGCCTATTCCCGCAACCGGCTGGGCCTCACGATCTGCGGCGGGCCTTTGAAGACCTGTCGCGCGCCCCAAAGCATCCCGGCCAGGGCCGCGACCCCAAAGCCGACGATCAGCACCCAGACGGATGGCCGGATCTCGAATTCCAGGTCGAAATTGGCTGCGAAGATCATGGCGGCTGGCAGCTTCGTCGCCAGCGCGTACCAGAGATATTCCGCTGCCGCCGCGCCGGTTGCTGCCAGTAGGGCAAGCGGGAAGAGCGGCACCGGGTGGCCCCGCCAGCGCGCCGGCACCAGCCGCCACAGCATCAGCCACAGAAAGAAGCCGGTCATCAGCACCGGCTCGGATACGTTGATCTTTGACTGCATGTAGAAATGCAGGATGCCGAGCGCGGTCAACGGATAGGCAAGCCGGTGCAACGGCTTCCATTCCCGCCCGAGCCGCCGCAGCCAACCATCGGTTGAGGTCCAGCCGAGCACTGCGAGGCCGAGCAGCGCTGTGAAGCCGGTGGAGAGATAGGGCCGCTTCACAATCTCCAGCAGCACATGCCCGAGGCGCAGATGCTGGTCCCCGACATAGAGGGCGAGGTGGACGAGGCCGTAGCCAAGCGCCGCGAGCCCGAGCATCCGCCGGATCTGCATGACGCGGGGCCAGCCAAACACCCAGCGCGCCGGCATGACGGCAAGGCTGATGAGCAGGAACCGGATGCACCAGCTTCCGGTCTGGTGCGTCGCTTCGGTCAGCGGCTCCGGCCCGAGATTGTCGGTGGCCCAGATCCAGCCGAGCCAGAGCAGCGGGGCGAAGCAGCCCAGCAGCGTACCGGCCTTGAACCAGGAGAAGCGGCCGCCGCCATCCAGCCAGGGCCAGGGGCCCGGCTTAGGCGGGGGCGGACCTTCCCGCCGCGTGCGGCGTGGACGGGTCGCAGCTGGAGAGGGGAGGGCTGTGTCGCTCACATCGGGGGAACCACGCCGTCCTTCGCCACGGTAATCCGTGCGGCGGAGAGGGTGCCGTCAGCGCCGGCCGAGGCGATCAGGAAGACCTGCACCCCAGGCTTCAGGTCGTCCATGCTGGCCGGGATCGGCGTGACCACCGGCACGTCAGGCGGCACCAGAACCTTCACCTGCTGCCCGCGCGTGGTGAGGGTAAGGCTGCGCCCATCATTGCCCTGAACCGCTGAATCCACAGTGGCGTTCGTCATGGAGGAGCTCGGCGTCAGGTCCCAGGCATAGTGACCTTCGCCGGTGCCTCGCATGGATTCGGGGAAGACGAGCACCTCCAGCGCGCGCCAGACACCGTCTGGGCCGGGTTCCGCCGCCGTTCCGATGAAGGTGCCGGGGGTGACAGAGGAAAGTTCCACCCGGCGCAGAGCTGAGACACCGATATTGTCGGGCAGGTGCACCGTGACCTTCTGCCCTTCCCGAGTAGTGACGGTGAGGTCGCGGCCCGAAAGACCGTCGATCGTGCCCCGGATGCGGCGAGGAGTTCCCTGGGCCAGGGCCGGCAGCGGACCCGCTAGGGCAATGCCTGTGAAGGCCAGAAGCAAGCGCCTGTTCATCGCGTCACTCCGTTTCGCCCCGCCTCATGCCGGGCCATCTCAATCTGCGATAACGCGGGGGAACGTCAGCCGCACACGACCCCTGCCGCGCGCAAACGTTCCAGCTCCCCAGCGCCCAGCGCGGGGCCGAGGATCTCGTCATTGTGCTCCCCAAGCGTCGGCGCCGGCCGGGCGAGGATGCCGGGCGTGCCGGAGAGGCGCGGGACCTCGCCATGCATGGGTATCCAGCCCATCTCGGCATCGGGCACCTCGATCAGGCTCTCATGCTCCGCAACATAGCGGTCCTGCTCCAGCGCAGGGGCATCCATGATCGGGCCGATGGTCACGCCAGCGGCGTCGAAATGCGCCAGGTTCTCCGCCATGCTCCGCTCGGCAACGAAGGCGCCGATGATCGCGTCGAGTGACTCCCAGTTCCGCAGCCGCGCGGCATTGGTGGCAAAGCGCTCGTCCTGCAGCAGCTCTGGCCGGCCGATCGAGGCGAAGAGCTTCGCCGTCATTCCCTGGGTCGAGGAGGAGAGGCAGACCCAGCCTCCATCCTTCGTGCGATAGGCATTGCGCGGCGCTGTGTTGGTGCTGCGGCTGCCGGTGCGCGGCTTGCGGCGGCCCGTCAGGCGCCAGTTCGCGATCTGCGGTTCCATGACCGCGAAGATCGGATCGAAGAGCGAGACATCGATCACCTGCCCCCGTCCATATTCACCCTCCGCCGCGCGCAGGGCGATCATCGCGGCGGAGGCGCCATAGAGGCCGGCATAGGCATCGCCCATGAACATCGGCGGCAGCACCGGCTCGCGATCCTCGAACCCGTTCACGGCCGCAAAGCCGGAATAGCCCTCCACCAGCGTGCCGAAGCCCGGCTTGTGGCGGTATGGGCCGGTCTGGCCCCATCCGGAGACACGCACAATCACGAGCTTCGGATTCAGCGCCAGCAGCGCCTCAGGGCCGAGCCCCATCGCCTCCATCACGCCGGGGCGGAAGCTTTCCACCAGCATCGATGCCGTACTGGCTAGGCGGCGCACGGCCTCCTGGCCCTCGGGCGACTTCAGGTTCAGGCAGATACTCTTCTTGTTGCGGCACCAGGTCTTCCAGGCCGTGGAAATCCCCTCGACCTTCCAGGCGCGCAGCGTGTCTCCCTCGGGCGGCTCCACCTTCACCACCTCCGCGCCGTGATCGGCCAGCACCTTGGTCAGCAGATTGCCGGCCACGAGGCGCGACAAGTCCACCACGCGAACCCCGTCCAGCGCGCCCCGCGCCGCAGGGTCGAATTCACGGCGGCGTAGCCGGGGCTTGTCTTCGGTCATGCTCATTCGACGCGGATATTGGCCTTGGCCGCCACCTCCCGCCACTGGGCGAGGTCGCGCTGCAGAAAGGCATCGCCCTCCGCAGCGGAACGCGGCGTGGGCTGGGCGCCCTCGCTCTCGAGATAGGTGGCAAGGCGGCCGCCGGAGAGCGCCTCATTCGCCACGGCGTTGATCCGGTCCCGGATCGCGGGCGGAATCCCGCGTCGCGCCAGCATGCCCCACCAGATGCCGGCCTCGTAATCGGGAAAGCCGCTTTCGCGCGGCGTCGGCGCCATGGGGCCGCCGGCCGGGCGATTTTCACCGGTCCAGCCCAGCACTTTCACCCGTCCACTGCTGATCACGCCGCGCGCCGAGGGAATGGTGGTGAAGATGACCTGGATCGTGCCGGCTGCAAGATCCGTCGTGGCGGGACCCATGCCGCGATAGGGCACGTGCTGCATCCGCAGCGGCCCCGCCGCGCCGCCCGCCTTCTGGGCGAAGAGTTCGGCGCCCATCTGGTTGATGCTGCCGGGGCCGGAGCTGCCGTAATCCACCTTGCCCGGATTGGCGCGGGCATAAGCCGCCAGCTCAGCCAGGTTGTTCGGCGGAAAACTCGGCGCGGCGACCACGACCAGCGGTGCCACCGCCGCCATCGCCACCGCCTCGAAATCCGCGGCGGGATCGTAGGGCGTGCGCTGCACCGCCGCGCTGGTGGAAAAAGTGGAGGAGGTGACCATCAGCGTGTAGCCATCAGCCGGGGCGCGCGCGACCTCGGCCGAGCCGATGGTGCTGCCGGCGCCCGGCCGGTTCTCGACGACAAAGGGCTGGCCCAGCCGGGCCTGCAGATGCTCCGCCAGTGGCCGCGCGACGGCGTCGTTGCTGCCGCCGGGCGGGAAGGGGACCACCACCCGGACCGGGCGCGAGGGCCAGGGCTCCTCCGCCCGCGCAAGGGCGGGCAGGGCCAGCGCCGCGGCGCCAAGCGCCCTTCGTGTCAGCATACTCATCGTTTCCTCCAGCCTCAGTCCGCGCCGGGCAGGCCGAGCTTGCGCGCCAGTTCCAGCACCAGTTCCGCGCCCGCCACAAAGGGCGCGTCCACCATGCTTCCATCGACCATGAAGGCCCCCATCCCGGCCGTGATGCGTTCGCGCCCCACCTCCACAACGCGGCGCGCGCGGGCGATCTCGGCGGCGCTCGGCTGGAAGGCCTCATTGGCCAATGCAACCTGGGAGGGGTGGATGCAGCTCTTGCCGGCATACCCCATACGGCGCGCGGCCAGCGCCTCGGCGCGATAGGCCTCGGGCTGGTCCACCTTGGCGAAAGCGCCGTCATAAGCGGGTATGCCGGTCTCGGCGGCGGCCAGGCGGATAGCCATCCGCACATGCGCGAGAACAGCGGGATCTGTCCGATCGATGCCGTAAGGCTCCAACAGGTCAGCATAGCCGATCTGGAGCCCGGTCACGCGTGGATGGGCCGCCGCGATCTCATGCGCGACACGCAGGGCGCGCGGTGTCTCGATATTGCAGAGAATCCCGATCGGCGCCGTCACGCCGTTATCGCGCTCTGCCTTCTCCAGCGTCTCGGCCGCCAGCGCCACCTCTTCCGCATCGCGGATCATGGGGAGGTTGATCATCCGCGTGCCCGGCACCGCGACAGCGGCCATATCCGCCGCGAAATGCGGCGTGCCGATGCCGTTCACCCGGACGACCACAACCTTGCCGCCGTGCTCGCCTGCCCGCAGGAAGCTGGCCAGGGCCTCCCGCGCCGCGTCCTTACGGTTCGGCGCCACGGCGTCCTCGAGATCGAAGGAAAGGGCATCAGCGGCCGAGGCGGCGGCCTTGGCAAAAAGCTCTTCCCGTGACGCCGGGACGAAGAGCTTGCTCCGCATCGGCGGGATAACCGGACGTTCCATGGCGGGAAGGCTAGACGCGCCGCGCCGGCCATGGAACGCCTGCCCCGATCACGAAAGGAGGCTTCCATGCCCGACGTTTCTCCCACCGGCATCACCCTGAACGACGGAAGTGCAGCGCAGCGTCGGGCGGTGCGGGACTGGCTGGCGGGGCTTGACCGCCTCTCACCCGCCATGGCGGAGCAGGTGATCACGGCCTGGGTCAGCGCCTGGACCTCAAGCCCCTATCAGGCGCTTGAGGATATGCCCTACTCGACCCTCGCACCCGAGCACCGGCTGATGGACCATGTGAATCACGTCACCCGCGCGGGGTTGGACCTGGCGGTGCGCGCGGAGGCCGATTGGGGCGTGGCGGTGGAGCCAGACATCCTCTGCGCCATCCTCATGCTGCACGACGTGGACAAGCCGCTAATGTATGTCCGGGAAGGTGGTGTCGTGCGTAACTCGACCCTGTCGCGCGAATTGCCGCATGGCGTGCCCGGGGCGATGCTGCTGCGGGAGATGGGCTTCCCGCACCGGGTGGTGCACACGGTCGCGACCCACGCGCACAACCAGCCCTTCCATGGCAGCAATCCCGAGGCCTGGATCCTGCACTACGCGGATTTCTTCGCGACCGACCGCGCACTGCTCTTGGCGGGCACGCAGCCCTTCTACCAGCGCGGGCACTGAGGCGGCCGGACGGGCCTCGCCTCCTATTCTGCTGCTGGAATCAGCCGCGCCATCCCCACCGCCTCGAAGGCCGACTGGAACCTCGCGAGGTCCTCGGGGCGGCGGAAGAACCAGTGGCGCGCATGGTTGCGTGGTACCCAGCCGGGCTGCAGGCGCAGCACCTCGCGTAGCGCGGACCGGGCCTCCTCCATCCGCCCTGTCTCCACGGCAGCAACAACCAGGGAGTGGTAGCAGGGCGCGTAATCCGGCAGCCGTGCGGCGCAGCGCCGCAGCTCCACCAGGGCTTCGTCCGGCTTTCCCGCGAGCAGCAGGGCGCGGCCGAGCAGTGCATAGCCGGTCGGCGGGCCCATCGGGTCGAAGGACAGCGCGAAGCGCATCGCCTCCACCGCCTCCTCCGCATGGCCCGCATGGGCCAGCACCTCGCCCGAGGTGATGCGGCTGGCAAAGAAGGCCGTCTTGCCCGTGCGGAAGGCCGAGCGGGCCATTTCCACCGCCTCGTCCCAGCGGCGGTGCAGCATCAGGGCGAAAGCGAGGCGCGAGACACAGAGCGGCGAGTCCGGTGCCAGTTGGACGGCCTGCTGCGCCATGCGCAGCATGGGTTGCCAGGCCTCCTCCGCTGTCAGCGGGCCCCAGCCAGAGGTTATCGCGCGCTGCACCGTGTAGGACTGCCAGGCATAGGGCAGGGCGTAATCCGGATCGGCCGCCATCGCGGCGGCGAAGAGATCATAGGCGAGCAGCGTATCGGCCGCCGTGCTGCGCTGATGATGCTCCTTGCCCAGCAACAGCAGGTCCCGGACATTGCGTTCCGCGGGCGCCCGGCGGCGGGCGCGGAGCAGGTTCTGCCAAGCGAGCTGGCGTGCCAGAAGGGCGGCGAGGTTCCACACGGCCTCAGCGGGCAGCGCGGGCGAGATGTCGCGGAGCGGCTCGATCCGGTCGGCCCAGAGTGTCGCGCCGCCCGCTGTCTCCAACCTCGCCGTGACACGCCAATGCGTGCCCTGCGCGTTGATCTCGCCGAGGAGGCGGTAGCCATGCGCTGCCTCGACCTCCGCATCGGATACGACCAGCACATCCTCGCAGCGCGCGAAGGCGGCGATCAGGTCGGTGGTGAGCGTGGCGGCGGCGCGGCCGGAGAGGGGGTCGCTGTCATGGCTTTCAAAGGGCCGCACGGCCACGACATCGCGCCGGTCCGTCTCGCGATCCCCCGTGGCCGGCATCATCGCCGGGGTCGGCGGCGGCGCGTGCAGCGGAGCTTCGCGCCGCACCTCGGCCACCAGCACATAGCCACGCCGCGGCAGGGTCCGCAGGATGCTGGCCGCGCGATCCCCAAAGGCACGGCGCAGGTCGCTGACACATTGCGTCAGGCTGTCATCGGTAACCGCGACATCGGGCCAGAGCGCGCGCAGCAGCTCCTCCCGCCGCAGCAGCCGGCCGGGATTCATGACGAGATGGCAGAGGAGGGAAAAGGCCTTCGGCCGCAGCACCAGCTCTGTGCCGCCGGGCCCGCGCAGCGTGCCGCGTGCAATATCCAGCCTGAATTCATCGAAGCGGTATGCCGGCTCTTCCTTTCCAGGCCCCATCACTCTGATCCCCTCTTCGACCCTCGCCGGATACTCCGAACGAGTTCCGAACATTTCCGGACGTTCAGATACCATAGATTATCACCGGATCCGCAACGGTTTCCGGGTGTGCCAGCCCGGGCCCGACATTCCCACACGCAGACCGCCATTCGCCGAGGCCGTGGATCCAACGCCGAATGCCTGCCCCTTCACGGCCTGGGCAGCCCGTGCGAAAGCCGTCCCATGCGCATCCACATCCAGAATCCGGCCAATGACCCGCATTTCGCGGTGACCGAGGCGCAGTGGCAGGCGGCCATCGACCGCAATCCGGACATGGCTGGATTGCAGGCAAGTTTCGCGAAGGATGACGCCGGCTTCGCGGCCGCCCTGCCGGAGGCGGAGGTGCTGCTGGCCTGGGCGCGGACGCTGCGGCAGCGCTTTCCTGTCGGCGCGCTGCCCGGCGCGGCGCCGAAGCTCAAGGTGATCGCCTGCACCTCGGCCGGGGTGGATGGTGCGGCGCCCTTCGACTGGCTGCCGGATTCCATCGCTTTCCTGAACAACCGTGGCACCCATTCGGACAAGGCCGGCGAGTTCGGGATCATGGCGATCCTGATGCTGCAAACCCGCATGCCCGCCTTTGCCGAGCAGCAGCGGCGTGGCGAGTGGAAGCCGATCCATGCCACCACGCTGGAGGGCGCGCGCGTCGTCATCATCGGCATGGGCTCGCTCGGCGGCGGCGTGGCGCGGCGTGCCAAGCAGTTCGGCATGCATGTCATCGGCGTGCGGAACGGGACGGACCCGCACCCGGATTGTGACGAGACCTACCCGACCGATGCACTGGAAGCCGTACTGCCGAAGGCGGATTTCCTGGTCCTGGCCTGCCCGCTGACGGAGCGCACCCGCAACCTGCTTTCGCGCGACCGGATCGCGCTCCTGCCCAAGGGGGCGCGGCTGGTGAACATCGCGCGTGGCCCGGTCTGGGATCAGGACGCCGTCTGCGACGCTCTCGAGGCTGGCCACCTCGAGGGCTGCGTGACCGATGTGGCCGTGCCGGAGCCGCTGCCCGCTGATCACCGTCTCTGGCGCACCCCGGGGATGGTCGTGACGCCGCACATCTCGGCCGATGACCGGGCGCGCTACAACGACCGCACGCTGGACATCCTTTTCGAGAATCTCCGCGCCCTCCGCGAGAACCGCTCGCTGCCGAACCGGGTCGACCCGGCCAAGGGCTACTAGGCCGCGGCGCCACCCGTATCCAAAAGCCCTGGGGAAGGCGGCACCGGCCTGCCGTCCCTTCGCACCGGAGCAGGGTCGCAGGAAATTTCGTGCCGCACAGGATGGAGATGGCAGCCGGCTCAACTGGCGGCGCCGGGCGCGCGTTCTTCCAGCCATGCGAATTCACGCCATCGAATGCGGTTCCATGCGTCCCTTCGGCGGGCGTCTCTGGGATGGGGAGACGCCGGGCCTTGGCCCGGCTCACCTAGCCTGCCGATGCCTTCTGGCCGAGACGGAAGCCGGGCTCGTGCTGGTCGATACGGGATTCGGCCTGGACGACGTGGCCCGCCCGGTGCCGCGCCTCAGCCGGGCCTTCTATATCGCTGACCGGGTGCATCTGGAAGCGGACGAGACCGCCGTCTCGCGGTTGCGGCGTCTGGGCTTCGACCCGCGCGATGTCCGCCACATCGTCATGACGCATCTGGACTTCGACCATGCCGGCGGCCTGACCGACTTCCCGGAGGCCCAGGTCCATGTCCATGCGCGGGAGGTCGCGGCATCGCGGCGCCGCGATACGCCCATCGCGCGCGGCCGCTACCGGCCTGGCCAGCTCGCCCATCCCCTGCTGGAATATGGGGCCGAGGGCGAGCCCTGGTTTGGCCTGCCGACGGTACGGGGCCTTCAGGGGCTGCCGCTCTCCATCTTCCTTGTTCCACTTCCGGGCCATACGGCGGGCCATTGCGGCGTGGCGCTGGACACGGGTGATGGTTGGGTGCTGCACGCCGGCGACACGATCTTCATGCATTCGGAGCTCGAACAGCCGCTCCGGATGCCGCCGCTCGTGTCAGCCTACGCCAATGTCATGCAGGTCGATCGCGAGGCTCGGCTTCGGAGCCGGCGCCTGCTGCAGGCGCTGGCCCGCGACCACGCCGAGGAGGTGACGATCCTCTGCACCCATGACCCGTCACTGCCGCCGGGGGCGGAGCGCCGGGTCCTGGCCTGAGGCCGGGGAGCGGCGATCAGCCCTGCTGGAGCGCCGCGACGCCCGGCAGGGTCTTGCCCTCCAGCCATTCCAGGAAGGCGCCGCCGGCACTGGAGACATAGGTCATGCGCTCCGCCACGCCGGCATGGCGCAGGGCCGACACCGTGTCGCCACCACCGCCAATGGACTTCAGCCCGGCGGACTGGGTCAGCCCCGCCACGCTCTCGGCCACCGCCACCGTCGCCGCGTCGAAGGGCGGGATCTCGAAGGCGCCGAGCGGTCCGTTCCAGACAAGGGTGGAAGCCTTGCGCAGCCGGTCCTCGATCGCGGCGATCGTCTCCGGCCCGACATCCAACGCCATCATGTCGGAGGGCACAGAATCCACCGCCACGGTGCGGGTGGCCGGATTCTCCTTGAACTCGGTGGCCACAACGAGGTCCCGCGGCAGCAGGATCTCGCAATTGCCGGTCTTCGCATCATTGAGGATCTGCATGGCCGTCTCGTGCATCTCCGCTTCCTGCAGAGACCTGCCCATGGCGTAGCCCTGGGCGGCGAGGAAGGTGTTGGCCATGGCGCCGCCGATGACCAGCACGTCAACCTTCTTGGAAAGGTTGCCCAGCAGGTCGAGCTTGGTGGAGATCTTCGCGCCGCCGACGATGGCTACCACGGGGCGGGAAGGGCTGCCCAGCGCCGCCTCGAGCGCCTCAAGCTCCGCCTGCATCAGCCGGCCGGCATAGGAAGGCAGCAGCTTCGCGACACCCTCGGTGGAGGCATGGGCGCGGTGGGCGGCGGAAAAGGCATCGTTCACATAGGCGTCGCCCAGCTTCGCCAACTCGGCCGAAAGCGCCGGGTCGTTCTTCTCCTCGCCGGCGTGGTAGCGCGTGTTCTCCAGCAGCAGCACGTCGCCGTCCTGCAGCTTCGCCACAGCGGCCTCCGCCTCCGGGCCGATGCAGTCATCGGCGAAAGCCACGGGCTTACCGAGGACGGAGGACAGCGCCTCCACCAGCGGCTTCAGCGACATCTCGGGGACGCGCTTGCCCTTCGGGCGGTCGAAGTGGGAGAGGATCACCACCTTCGCGCCCTTTTCCGACAGCTCCTTGATGGTTGGGGAGAGCCGCTCGATCCGGGTGCGGTCGGTGATGGCTCCGTCCCGGACCGGGACGTTCAGATCGGCGCGCACCAGCACGCGCTTCCCGCGGGCGTCGAGGTCGTCGAGGGTACGGAAGGAAGCCATCGGCGTTGTCCTGGGAATAGGGCAGAAATGGGCGGGGGCGCCGAAGCGCCCCCGTTCAGTCTCAGAGCGAGCCGAGCAGGGCCGCGGTGTCGCTCATGCGGTTCGAGAAGCCCCACTCATTGTCGTACCAGGACATCACGCGCACCAGCCCGCCATCGACCACCTGCGTCTGCGTCGCGTCGAAGGTGGAGGAGTGCGGATCGTGGTTGAAGTCGATGGAGACCAGCGGCGCGGTGTTGTAGCCGAGGATGCCCTTCAGCTCGGGCGACTCCGAGGCCTCCTTCATCGCGGCGTTGATCGCCTCCTTGGTCAGGCCCTCGGTCTTCGCAGGCACGAAGTCGAGCGAGACGAGGGAGACATTCGGGGTGGGAATGCGGATGGCGGTGCCGTCCAGCTTGCCCTTCAGTTCCGGCAGCACGAGGCCGACCGCCTTCGCGGCACCCGTGGAGGTCGGGATGGCGGAGACGGCGGCGGCGCGGGCGCGGTGCAGGTCTTTGTGCAGCGTGTCCACGGTGTTCTGGTCACCCGTATAGGCGTGGATGGTCACCATGTAGCCGCGCAGGATGCCGAACTTCTCATGCAGCACCTTGGCGATGGGCGCCAGGCAGTTGGTCGTGCAGGAGGCGTTCGAGACGATCTGGTGCGACGGCTTCAGGATCTTGTGGTTCACGCCATAGACGATGGTCGCCTGGGCGGAATCATCGGCATGCGCCTCGGCCCAGGTGACGGGGGCGGAGACCAGCACCTTGCGCGGGCCGGACTGCAGCAGCAGCGCCGCCTTGTCGGAACTGGTGAAGATGCCCGTGCACTCCGCCGCCACGTCCACACCCTGCCAGGGGAGCTTGGTCGGGTCGCGCTCGGCCGTCACCTTGATCGGCTTATAGGTGCGGCCGGCGGCCGAGATCACCATCGTGTCGCCCTCGACGCGCACCTCACCGGGGAAGCGGCCATGCACGCTGTCGTAGCGGAAGAGATGCGCATTCGCCTCGACCGAGCCGAGGTCGTTGATGTGGGTGAACTCGACGTCGTCGCGCCCGCTCTCCAGAGCTGCGCGGAGAACCAGTCGGCCGATGCGCCCGAAGCCGTTGATCGCTACCTTGACCGCCATATCCGTCCCTTTCCTAGGCGTGTACGCCGATTCCTATGCGTGCAAGCCGAATAGCCGAAATATGCGTCCGGACGAAGGGGCCGGGGGCGTGAGCGCCGGTGATCGGCGATCACGCCCACGACATCAGTTCACGCGCCGCTTCACCGCCGCCACCACGGCCTCTGCGGTGATGCCGAAGTGCTTGTAAAGCTCGTCTGCCGGCGCGCTGGCGCCGAAGCCCGTCATGCCCACGAAGATGCCATCGGGCCCCAGCCAACGCGACCAGCCGAATTCCAGCGCCGCCTCAATGCCAACGCGCAGCGCGGTGCCGAGCACCGCCTGCTGCCAGCTCGGGTCCTGCAGCTCGAAAATCTTCCAGCAGGGCATGGAGACGACGGCGGTCGGGATGCCCGCCTCCTCCAGCATGTCCCGCGCCGCCATGGCGAGCATCACCTCGGAGCCCGTGGCGATCAGCGTGGCCTTCCGGTCGCCGCTCGCCTCGGCCAGCACATAGGCACCCCGCGCCGTGCGGTTCTCGCCCACATCGGTGCGCAGCGTCGGCAGGTTCTGGCGCGACAGCGCCAGCACGCTCGGTCCATCCGCCCGCTTCACCGCCAGCTCCCAGGACTCCGCCGTCTCGATCACATCGGCAGGGCGGAATACATAGAGGTTCGGGATGGCGCGGAGGGCGGGGAGCGTCTCCACGGGCTGGTGGGTCGGGCCGTCCTCGCCCAGGCCGATGCTGTCATGGGTCAGCACATGCACCACCCGCTGCCGCATCAGCGCGGCCAGGCGGATCGAGGGCCGCATGTAGTCGGAGAAGACGAGGAAGGTGCCGGAATAGGGGATGATGCCCCCATGCAGCGCCATCCCGTTCATGGCTGCCGCCATACCATGCTCGCGAATACCCCAGTGGACATAGCGCCCGCCGAAATTCTCGGCGGTCATCGCGGGAATGCCCTTCACATTGGTATTGTTCGAGCCGGTGAGGTCCGCCGAGCCGCCGACCATTTCGGGCAGGGCGGGAACCAGGGCTTCCAGCGCGCGCTGGCTGGCCACCCGGGTCGCAATCTTCGGCTTCTCGGCCGCGGCCTTGGCTTTCCACTCGGCCAGCGGGGCGTCCCAGCGCTCCGGCAGGCGGCCAGCCATGGCGCGCTCGAAGTCGGCGCGTTGCGGGTGCTTTGCCAAGCGCTTCAGCCAGGATCGCCGCGTGCCGCCGCCGCGCTTGCCGGCGGCTTCCCAGGCCTCGCGGATATCCGCAGGAACCTCGAACGGCCCGGCCTCCCAGCCCATCGCTGCCTTGGCCGCTGCCGCCTCCTCCGGGCCCAGCGGCGCGCCGTGGCTGCCCGCGGTGCCCGCCTTCTTCGGCGCGGAGAAGCCGATAATGGTTCGGCAGGCGATCAGCGTCGGCTTGCGGGACTTGGTCGCGGCTGTCAGGGCCGCGGCAACCGCCTCGTGGTCATGGCCGTCCACGCGCCGCACCGCCCAGCCATAGGCCTTGAAGCGCGCCAGCGTGTCCTCGGAGACGGAGAGGGAGGTGTCCCCGTCAATCGAGATGTGGTTGTCGTCCCAGAGCACCGTCAGCTTGCCCAGGCAGAAATGCCCGGCGAGCGAGGCCGCCTCATGGGAGACGCCTTCCTGCAGGTCGCCGTCGCCGCAGATCACCCAGGTGCGGTGATCCACAAGGCTCTTGCCGAAGCGGGCGGCCAGATGCCGCTCCGCCATGGCCATGCCGACGGCGGTGGCGATCCCCTGGCCCAGCGGGCCAGTGGTGGTCTCGATGCCCGGATGCTCACCCACCTCCGGATGGCCGGCGGCGGGGGAGTGGAGCTGGCGGAAGCGCTTGAGTTCGTCCACGCCCATGCCGGCATGGCCGCTGAGATGCAGCCAGGCATAGAGAAGCATTGAGCCGTGGCCCGCGCTGAGCACGAAGCGGTCGCGATCCGGCCAGCGCGGATCGGCTGCGTCATGCTTCATGAAGCGGGTGAAGAGCACCGTCGCGGCATCCGCCATGCCCATGGGCATGCCGGGGTGGCCGGACTTCGCCGCCTCCACCCCGTCGATGGCCAGGGCGCGGATGGCATCCGCCATGCGGCGCACCGGTGTCGCAGGGCGGGCGAGGATCGCCTCCTGCGCCACCAGCGCGGGGCTGCGCCCGGGGGTGGTGGGCTGGTTGTCAGGTTCCGTGGTGGCCAAGGGGGTCTCCGCGGCGTCATCGGGCGCATCGCGTCGCCGACCGAGCACGTGCATCCCATCGCGTGCCGGTGGCTATAGAGGGGCCTCGTGCCGCTGCCAACCCTGCGGCTCGGTGTTCGCGGCCGCCTAGCCGGTCCGCCGAGCGGTGGGCAGGCCGCGGCAACCTCGGCGGTCGGGCTCCGGAAACAGCGGAGATCAGTCTTTGGCTACCTCGGCCAGAGGCTTAGGGCGGGTTCTTCGCCCCCGCCGTGACAGCGGGCGAACCGGTCGCCCGTCAGAACGGCTTGTGCGCTTGTGCCCGCGTCAGCCGCTCCAGCCTTTCTATTGAGAGGCTGCCTCAGGTCGGGCGGTTCGCCCGCGCCAGGATCGCCTCGAACAGAACCTGGCAGCCATCGGCCGCTTCCTCGGGCAGGATGCTCTCCGCCTCGTTGTGGGAGAGGCCGTCCTTGCAGGGGGTGAAGATCATCGCGGCGGGGATGCGGCTGGCCACGTAGATCGCGTCATGCCCCGCGCCGGAGATGATCTCGCGCGCCGGCAGGCCGAGCCGCGCGGCCGCATCGCGCACCAGGCCGACGCAATCCGGGTCGAATGGCTGGGCAGGAATGCGGAACAACTCGCGCAGTTCAAGCGTCAGGCCGATTTCCTGTGCAATCGCCTGGGCTTTGGCGGGGAAATCGGCCGCCAGCGTCTCGATCTCAGCGCCCGAGGGGTGGCGGAACTCGACGGAGAATCGAACCTCGCCTGGGACAACGTTGCAGGAATTCGGGAAGACCTGCAGCCGGCCGACCGTACCGCGGCCATCCTCGCCGCGGGCGCGCATCAGGGAATCCACCAGGTTCACGACGCGGGCGGCGCCCAGCAGCGCGTCCCGCCGGGCGGAGGGCGGAGTGGTTCCGGCGTGCGAGTCCTGGCCGGTCAGCACCGCGTCGTACCAGACCTGAGCCTGGCCGCCGGTGACGATGCCGATGCGCTTTCCCTCGCGCTCCAGGATCGGGCCCTGCTCGATATGCAGCTCGAAATACGAATCGGCGTCGAAGGCCCTTGCAGGGTGCTCGCCCTTGTAGCCGATGGCTTCCAGCGCCTCGATCACCGACACGCCGTCGAGGTCCTTCAGCGCGTATGTCTCGGCCATGTCATAGACGCCTGACCATACACCGCTGCCCATGAGGGAATGGCCGAAGCGGCTGCCTTCCTCATCCGTCCAGTTGACGAGCTCCAGCGGTGCCTCGGTCTCGATGTTCAGGTCCTTGAGGGTGCGCATCACCTCGAGCCCGGCGATCACGCCCAGCGCGCCGTCGAACTTCCCGCCCGTGGGCTGGCTGTCCAGATGGCTGCCGAAGAGCACGGGCTTGCGCTTCGGGTCACGGCCGGGGCGGCGGGCGAACATATTGCCCATCTCATCCACCCGCACCGTCAACCCAGCTTCCTGGCACCATTGCGCGAACTGATCCCGGCCGGCGCGGTCCACCTCAGTCAGCGTCAGGCGCTTCACGCCACCCTTGGGCGTCGCGCCGAACTGCGCCATCGCCATCAGGCTGTCCCAGAGCCGGGCCGCATCAATGCGCTGGTTGGTGCCGGACATGCGCCGCTCGCTCCATCGTGGTGATAGGTGCGATCAATGCTGCGCCGCCGCAGATGCGGCAAGACCTCTCAGCCCGGCGCCATCATCACGGGGCCTCCGGCCTCTACCGCGCGCCGATAGGCCGGGCGCGCCCGCATCTCCTCCAGCCAGCGCCAGAGATGGCGGCGTTCCGCGGTCAGTCCGCCACGCGCGACGCTCGCCTCCACAGGGTAGATCATCTGGATATCGGCCGCGCTGAAGGCATCGCCCGCGAAGTACGGGGTCCGGGCGAGCGTCGCATCCATGTGGTCGAGATTGCCGCCGATCTGCGCGTCGATCCGCGGCAGAGCCGGCGCGGCGGCAGGGCCGAGGCGGGAGAGGTATAGCTTTACGAGGAGCGGCGGCATCGCCGAGCCCTCGGCGAAATGCAGCCAGTACAGATAGGCGCGATGGGCCGCGCTACCGGCCGCCGGGCGAAGGCGGCCTTCCTGGTCGTGGCGTTCAAGCAGCGATTCGATGATCGCGCCGGACTCCGCCAGCACCCCCGCCTCATCATCCTCGACCACTGGCGACTTGCCGAGGGGATGGACCCGCTTCAACCCGGGCGGGGCGGCCATGGTCTGCGGGTCGCGCGCGTAGGCGACCAGCTCATAGGGAAGGCCCAGCTCTTCCAGCAGCCAGAGAATGCGATGGGAGCGCGAGGTCGCGAGGTGGTGCAGGCGAATCATGCGGGCCTCCCGTATGGTTCCGGGCGCAGCCTTGCACCGACAGGCCTCAGGCCGCCAGTTCCTCCCGCACGGCGGTCAGGACCTCCTCCGAGAATGGGTCCCCGCCTGTCGCGCGTGCGATGGACAGCGCGCCCACCACCGCTGCCAGCGCGAGCAAGGCCCGCTCGCGCCGGCGGCGCTTCACCGAGGCCGGAAGAAGCCGCTCCATCGCTTCCGCCAGGCCGCGAATGCCGGCGGCATAGGCGCGCCGAACCGCCCCGCCCGGTACGTCCCGCGCCGCCTCAGCCACGAAGCTCGGCGCAGCGCAGCCCTGTCCCGGCGCATCGCGATGGGCGGTGCCAAGATAGAAGTCGAGCAAGGTGGCCAGCCCCTGGCCTGAAGGGTCCTCGGCCAGGGTCATCCAGCGGTTGCGGCCGCGCGCGAAGGCCTCCGCGCAGGCCTCGGCCGCCAGGGCCTCCTTGGAGCCGAAATGGCCGTAGAATCCGCCATGCGTCAGACCGGCCGCGGCCATGACCTCCGCCACGCTCACCGCCTCGATCCCGCGCTCGCGGAACAGGCGGGAGGCCACTTCCAGCACCGCCTGCCGGTTCTCCGCCACCTGGGCCCGCGATGACCGCGCCATTTCCGTTCTCCCACCCTGCCTGCAACGACTGCCGGTTGACTTTAACATGATAGCGGTCATTTTTATTCATGACGACCATCATGAGATCATAAATGGCCCTCCTCCGCTTGGCTTCCACACCGCGCAGTGCTTGGACGAGGAGTATCGCCTGATGTTCGCGCCCGCCCTCAATGCGCGGCTGGCCCGGCACGGGATCCATTATGGCTGGGCGATGGTCGCGCTCACCTTCCTCGTCTCGCTCTCCTCGGCGGGCGCGATGGGCATCCTGGGCGCGCTGCTCCTGCCGCTCCAGCGGGAGACGGGTTGGACGACGGCCTCCATCTCCGGCGCTCTGGCCCTGCGCGTCCTGCTCTTCGGCCTGATGGGCCCCTTCGCCGCCACCATCATGCAGCGCTACGGCCTGCGGCGGACCGTCGCGACAGCGTTGGCGCTGGTCGTCGCGGGCTGCCTGCTCTCCACGGCGATGACGCAGCTTTGGCAGCTCTGGCTCTTCTGGGGCGTCATCATCGGCCTCGGCACGGGCATGATGGCGATGGTGTTGGGCGCGACAGTGGCTAATCGCTGGTTTTTGCAACGACGCGGCCTCGTCCTGGGCATGCTGACGGCCGCCAACGCCACGGGACAACTTGCCTTCCTTCCGCTCGCGGCTTGGCTGGCGGAGGACCAGGGCTGGCGGATCGCCATGGCGCCGGTTCTCGTGGCCTGTGCCGTCGCGGGCGTGCTCATGGTGCTGTTCGCGTGCGACCGGCCGGAGCAGCTCGGCCTGCGTGCCTATGGCGAGGCGCCGGACGCTCCGGTCACTCCCGCCGCGCCGCCTTCCGCCAACCCCGTGCGCACCGCCTTCGCCACCCTGGCCGAGGCGTCGCGCAGCCCGGTTTTCTGGATCCTCTTTGCCAGCTTCGCGGTCTGCGGCCTCTCCACCAACGGGCTGATCCAGACGCATTTCATCCCGCTATGCGTGGATTTCGGGATGCAGGAAATTCAGGCGGCCTCGGTACTCGCGCTGATGGGCATCTTTGACTTCCTGGGCACCGTCGCCTCGGGCTGGCTCTCGGACCGGTATGACAGCCGCAAGCTGCTCTTCTGGTACTACGGGCTTCGCGGCCTTTCGCTGCTCCTCCTGCCGATGAGCACCTTCTCGCTCTACGGTCTCTCGATCTTCGCTGTCTTCTATGGGCTGGACTGGATCGCGAC
This sequence comes from Roseomonas chloroacetimidivorans, assembly GCF_049629625.1. NCBI lineage: Bacteria > Pseudomonadati > Pseudomonadota > Alphaproteobacteria > Acetobacterales > Roseomonadaceae > Roseomonas > Roseomonas chloroacetimidivorans. Next base: position 24,010 of record NZ_JBNBZS010000039.1, read on the forward strand.
GGTGCCGCCGACGGTGAAGCTCGCTGGCCAGGCCTTCGGGCGGGAGAAGGCGCCGCTGGTTTTCGGCTGGATCTTCATGGGGCACCAACTCGGCGCGGCAGCGGCGGCCTTCGGCGGCGGCCTGAGCCGGGATGTGCTCTCCAGCTACTTGCCGGCCTTCTATGTGGCCGGCGCGGCTTGCCTCATCGCAGCGGTGATGGTGCTCGGGGCGCGGGCGCGAAAGGTGGCGCCGGCGTGAGAAAGCGCCGCACCGGGACCTTCTGCCCGGCGGGCAGTCTCACCGTGCTTGCCCGCTTTGGTGCCGCCGCCGCCCAGGGGAATGCAACAACGTAGCCACAATCCGTTCCAAGTCGAAACTTGGGTGTCGGCCCTGAGCGGCCCAAGGTTGGTGCGCGGCCAGGAAATAAGAACGTCACGCACCAGGAGGACTAATCATTGCATGCTATTGTCAACTTCTTCGCTCAGCTGACCTCGCCGCTCTGGCGATTCACCCGGGAAAGGCCCTGGCTTGCGGCGACCCTTCTCGGCGTCGCCTCCGCGATCTGCTTTCTGGAGGACATTCACTACGTCCGAACGATCCTTGGGCTCGGGGCATGCTCGGTCCTGATTGCCAAGTCTGAGAGGGATTTGCGGCAGGAGCGTGCGCTGGCCGCGAGCGGCCAGGGATAGGGAGACATCTGGCCGCTGCTTCCCGGCGGGCGCCCGGGCCAGTAAGCTCTGGCGTCCTTTTTCTTGCGATCGTCCCGAACCCGCATCGTGCCCTTGCGGTCCGGGTCCGCCCAAGCGATTTTGCGCGCCTTACCAGGCCGGAATCCGCCATGGCGCAAGCGCACTCTTCCACCCCGCCGCTGCTCCGTAACAGCAGCCTCGACACGCCGGAGATCCGACAGGCGCGGGTGGATCTCGCGGCCTGCTTCCGCATGGCCGCACGGCTGGGCCTGCAGGAGGGAATTTGCAACCACTTCTCCGTGGTGGTGCCCGGCCGGCCGGACCTGATGCTGGTGAATCCCTATGGCTATGCCTTTGGGGAGATCACGGCATCCCGCTTGCTGATCTGCGATCTCGAGGGCAACGTCCTGGCGGGGGAGGGGGTGCCGGAAGCCACCGCCTTCTATATTCACGCGCGGCTGCACCTTCGCCATCCGCGCGCGGTGGCCGCGTTCCACACCCATATGCCTAACGCCACGGCGCTTTCCATGCTGGAAGGCCCACCACTCGTCTGGGCCGGCCAGACCGCGCTGAAGTTCTACGGCCGGACTGCGGTGGACGAGGATTATAATGGCCTGGCCCTGGACTCCGCCGAAGGTGACCGCATCGCTGCCGTGATGGAGCAAGCCGATATCGGCTTCCTGAAGAATCACGGCGTCATGGTCGTCGGTCCTTCCATCGCCGAGGCCTGGGACGACCTCTACTACCTGGAGCGCGCGGCCGAGGTGCAGCGCCTCGCCCTCGCCACCGGCCGCCCGCTGAAGGCGGTACCGAAAGAGGTGGCTGAGCGCACCGCTGCGCAGATGCGCGGCGGCGGCGAAAGTGCGCGGCTGCACCTGGAGAGTATCAAGCGAATCCTGGCACGCGAGGAGCCGGACTATCTCGACTGATTCGCGTGGGCGGCGTGTTGGGCTGCTCTGCGTCGCCCTTACCACGCTGGGCTGGGGGCTGAACTGGCCGATCCTTAAGGCCCTGTTGACCGAGCTTCCGCCCATGGCGGCCCGGGGCTTCGCCGGCCTGTTGGCGAGCCTCGTTCTGGCTGGCTTTGCACTGCTGCGCGGCCTGCCGCTCAGCGTTCCCGTCGGAAAACGCGGCGCGCTGGTCCTGTCTTCGCTCCTGAACGTCACGGCCTGGATGGGGCTGGCGACCTATGGCCTGCTCTATGTCGGGGCGGGGGAGGGGGCGATGATCAGCTATACCATGCCGGCCTGGGCCTCCCTCCTGGCCTGGCCGGTGCTGGGGGAGCGGATAACGGCCCAGCGCCTGCTCGCGCTGCTGGCCGGCATGGCTGGTGTGACCGTCCTGGTCACGGGACAAGGGGTGGCCCTGGACTGGGCCAAGATGCCCGGTGTCCTTCTGCTTCTCGCGGCTTCGATCCTCTTCGCCCTGGCCACGGTCTGGTTCAAGCGGAACCCGCTGGGATTGAACCCCATCACTTCCGTCGCCTGGCAGGTGGGCCTCGGCTGCCTGCCGCTGGCGATTATCTCAGTCCTGACTGAACAGTTTTACTTTGGTGCCCTGTCCCCGCAGGGCTGGGCTGCCTTTCTCTACCTGGCGGCTGTTCCGCTCTGCCTCTGCTATCTCACCTGGTTCGCTGCCCTGGCTGTGCTGCCGGCCGGGGTGGCGGCGATCGGCACCCTGGGTACGCCACTGATCGGTGTCCTCTCTGGCGCTCTTATCCTGGGCGAGCCGATTGGATGGCGGCAGGTTCTGGCGCTGGCCCTGACCCTGGGCGGCATCCTGCTCGCGGTCCGGGCACCGCAGAGCGTCAGGACGGACTGACAGGACGGATGCGCGGCGCGCCGTTCCGGCCTATTGGGGCGCCGCATGTCAGATATTCCGATCATCCGCCTGCTGCCCGGCCGCGACCGGCGCGCCAAGTCCGGCCATCCCTGGATCTTCTCCAACGAGGTGGCCATGACGCCGGCCGCCCGCGCCATCCCGCCCGGCAGCGTGGTGCGGGTGGAGGGCGATGACGGCAGCCGGCTCGGCATCCACCAGTTCAACCCGCATTCCTTGATCGCTGCGCGCCGCCTGTCCCGCGATCCCGCGGCGGTGATCGATGACGCCTTCTGGCAGGCACGGATCGCCGATGCCCTGGCGCTCCGCACCCGCCTCTTCCCGACGCCGCATTACCGCCTGGTGCATGCCGAGGCTGACGGGCTGCCCGGCCTGATCCTGGACCGCTATGGCGATCTGATCGCCCTTCAGGCGAACACTGCCGGTATGGAGATGGCCACCCCCGCCATCCTGCGCGCGTTGGACACCCTGGTTGCCCCGCGCGCCGTGGTGGCGCGGAACGAGGCCGGGGTGCGCTCGCTGGAAGGCCTGCCCGAGGTTACCGCCCTACTGCGTGGAACCGACGCCGCCGGCACGGTGGAGGAGGGCGGAGTCAGCTTCTCCGTGGACCCGCTGGGTGGGCAGAAGACCGGCTGGTTCTTCGACCAACGGGAGAACCGCGCCCGCGTCGCCAATCTGGCCCGGGGCGAGACGGTGCTCGACGCCTTCTGCCACACCGGTGGCTTCGGGCTTCAGGCCGCGGCGGCTGGCGCGGCCCGTGTGACCCTGCTGGACCGCTCTGAGCACGCCCTGGCCACCGCCATGGGCACCGCCCGGCGCAATGGGCTGGCGGACCGGGTGGAGGCTGTTCGGGGTGAGGCCATGGAGGCGCTCGAGCGGATGGGACGGGAAGGCATGCGCTTCGGCGTTGTCGTCGCCGACCCACCTGCCTTCGCGAAAAGCCGGAAGGACATTCCGGCCGCGATCCGGGCCTATGCCCAGCTCGCGCGGCGGGCGGCAGGGCTGGTCGCGCCGGGCGGCTTTCTCTTTATCGCCTCCTGCAGCCACCACGTTCCGTCCGGGGAGTTCGCGGACACTGTGATTGGCGGGATCCAGCGGGCGCGGCGGGATGCCCGGATCCTGGCGATGACAGGAGCTGGGCCGGACCACCCCGTACATCCCATGCTACCTGAAAGTGCATATCTTAAGGCGCTGACCTTCCAGCTTTCTTAGAATTAATGCTGCGGTGCAGAAAAGCCCGCGCCACGACCTTGAACCTCGCCGATTCGAGAATTAGTTAGCAAGCTAACGTTAGCAAGCTACCATAGATCGCGAAGATGGCCCTGGACGTGGATTTCGTAACGGCACTCCGCCGCGTGACCCAGAAATGGCGCACGCGGTGGGATGCCGAGCTGCGCGACAGCGGCCAGACCTTGGGCCGCTCGCGCGCGCTCCTGCTGCTCCATCAGGGCGGCGGCGATGTGATGCAGCGCGACCTCGCCGAGCAGCTCTCGGTGGAGCACCCGACCCTTGTGCGCCTTTTGGATGGGCTGGAGCGGCAGGGCCTGATCCGGCGTGAGCCGGTGCCGGGCAATGCGCGCGCAAACCGGATTGTCCTGACGGAGCAGGCGGCGCCTGTGGTCGCCGAGGTGGACGCTGTCTCGGCCAAGCTGCGCGAGCGCGTTCTTCGTTCCATCCCGCGGGAAGACATCGCGACGGCGTTGCGCGTGCTCGAGAGCATCTCGGCACGGCTCGAGGAACTGGACAGCATCCCGGCCGAGCCGGACATGGAGACGGCGGGACGATGAGTGACAGCCCCGCGGCAATGCCGGGGGCAGGAGTCGCCGCGCCAGCGCCTGCCCCGGCCCCACAGCCGCCCGACGAGCTGGCGCCACTTCCGCGCCTGCTTCTCTACATTTTTGCCTCCCTGATCTTCGGCCTCGCCCAGGGTTATGGGAACAACCTGGTCATGGCCAATCTCCAGGCGGTGCAGGCCACCTTCAGCGCAACCACCAACGAGGCGGCCTGGCTCTCCGCGGCCTATAGCTCCACGAGCATCACGGCCTCTCTGCTGGTCTGGAAGATCCGTACGCAGTTCGGGCTGAGGCTCGTCGCCAAGATCTGCCTGGCGCTCTTTGTCATGGCGTCGCTCGCCCATCTGCTGGTGAGCGATCTGCAATCGGCCGTGCTGCTGCGCGCCGTCTCGGGCTTCCTGGCGGCGCCGCTCCAAACGCTGGCTTTTCTCTATGTGCTCGAAGTGCTGCCGACGCGGCACAAGCTCACCATCGGCATCGGCTTCGGCCTGATCGGGTCCCAGATCGCGACGCCTTTGGCCCGGCTGGTCTCGCCTGAGCTGCTGGATCTGGGGCTCTGGGACCAGCTGAACATGCTGGAGCTGGCACTCTCCGTCATGGCGCTGGCCCTGGTTTTCCTCTTGCCGATCACCCCGCCGCCCCGGGCCAAGGTCTTCGACCGGGTGGACATCATCAGCTTGCCGCTCCTGGTCGTCGGGCTTGGGCTCCTGGCCGTGGTGCTGAGCCTCGGTCGTTATTACTGGTGGACCGAGGCGCCCTGGCTCGGCGTCTGCCTTGCCGGCGGCATCGGCGCGCTGACCCTGCTGGTCGCGGTGGAGCTGAACCGCAGCCAGCCCATCGTGAACCTGCACTGGCTCTCCTCCACCGACATGATCCTGTTCGGCGGGTCGATGTTCTTCGCCCGATTTATCCTGTCTGAGCAGACCACGGGCGTGATCGGCTTTTTCCAGAATCTCGGCCTGCTCAACGAGCATATGGCCGGGATGCTCTGGGTGATCTTCTTTGCCACCCTGATCGGCTACCTCAGTGTCTCCTTCATCAACCGCCCGGAGAACCGGGCCGCCATTCACTTGGTGGCGCTGGCGATGATCACCATCGGCGCCTGGATGGAGAGCCACGGGACCAACCTGACCCGCCCGCAGGACCTCTATGTTTCCCAGGCGCTGGTGGCCTTCGGCGGCGCCATCTTCCTGCCTCCGGCGGTAGGCTGGGCATTCGGCCACACGCTGCGCGCCGGCATCAATTACCTGACCAGCTTCTTCGCGGTGTTCCTCGCCTCTCAGAATCTCGGGTCACTGCTCGGTTCTTCCGCGCTCGGCACCCTCGTGATCGTCCGGGAGAAATTCCACTCCAGCCAGATCGTGGAGTCTCTCACCCTTGCCGATCCGCTGGTCGCGCAGCGGATCCAGCAATACGGGGCCTCCTATGCGCGCGTCCTAGGGGATCAGGCGCTCCGCGGTGCGGAGGGCTCCGCCTTGCTCGGGCAGGTGGCGACGCGCGAGGCCTATGTCCTTGCCTATAACGACCTCTTCCTCGCGGTCGCCGTCGTCTCCGCCTTCTGCCTTCTCGGCCTCATCATTCACCAGCTTCTCGTCTGGCGCGGGCGGCGCGTGGCAGCACGCGCGGCCCAGGCGGCCTGACCCCCAACGCAGGATCCCATGACCTTCCCGAAGTTCCCCGGCTCGCGTGCCACCATTCCCGCCCTTCTTATCGGGCTCGTGGGCGTCCTTCTCGTTCTCTACACCTGGCGGCTGCCCCCCTTCACCTCGACGGTGCAGGTCACGGACGACGCCTATGTGCGTGGCCTCGTCACCACGGTCAGCCCGCAGGTGGCCGGCTACCTCGTCGAGATCCCCGTGCAGGACTATGCCGAAGTAAAGGAAGGCGATCTGCTGGCGCGGATCGACGACCGGATCTTCCAGCAGCGAGTGGCGCAGGCGCGGGCCCAGCTCGCCGCCAGCCAGGCGGCCCTGAGCAACCTCGATGTTCAACGCCGCACCAAGGAGGCGCAGATCGAGGTCGCCCACGCGCAGATCGAGAATGCGGAGGCGGTGCTGACCAAGGCTCAGGCGGATCTGCGCCGGATCGAGCCCCTGATCGAGCAGAACATCCAGTCACGGGCCCAGGGCGACACGGTGCGCGCCGCGCTGCGGCAGGCTGAGGCGGGGCTGGCCCAGGCCCGGGCATCCGAAAGCGTGGCGCAGCAATCCCTGGCTGAGACCCTGGCCACCCGCACCAATCTGGAGGCCGCCGTGCAGGGCGCCGAGGCCTCCATGCGTCTGGCCGAGATCGACCTCCAGAATACCCGCATCCTCGCGCCGGGCGACGGGCGTTTGGGCGAGGTGGGGGCGCGCGTCGGGCAGTATGTCACGGCCGGCACGCAGATCACTTCCCTGGTGCCCGACCGGCGCTGGGTGGTCGCGAATTACAAGGAGACACAGCTTGCGGGCATGCGGGTCGGACAGCCCGTCACCTTCCGGGTGGACGCTCTGCGGGGCGCTGAGTTGACCGGGCGGATCGAGCGCTTTTCACCCGCCACCGGATCGGAGTTCAGCGTGATCCGTGCGGATAACGCCACAGGCAACTTCACCAAGGTGGCCCAGCGCCTGCCTGTGCGGATCGCTATCGACCCGAACCAGCCACTCGCCCGCGAGCTGGCGCCCGGCATGTCCGTGGTCGTCCGGATCAACACGGCTGCCCCCGTGCTGGCCGGCTCGGAGGATAGCAGCGTCAAGGCCGCACAGAACTGAGCGGCCCGGCACGGCGCGCCGGCTGCGCGCGCTAAAGGAAGCGCGCGCGCAGATCCACGCTGTCCCGCCGGCCGAGCGCCGCGCGATTTTCTGCCAGCCAAGCCTCGGCCGCTGCCCGGCCATTCTCGCGCAGGCTGATAAGAAAGCCCCATTCCCCATTGTATTTGGTGGAAATATCCAGCTGGCGCATATGCTCCTCATCCTGGATCAGGTGGATGAAAAGGCGCTGGTAGCGGGGTGGCTTCAGCACCCCCTGGTCCACCAGGCGCTGCACGAACTCGATCGCACGCATCTCATACATCAGCGAAGCATTGAAGCCGATCTCATTGATTCTCGTGTTAATATCCTGCACGGTCTGCGGGATATCCGGGCGGGAGAGGGGGTTGATCCCCACCAGCACGATGTCCGGCGGGCCGCCGCTGTCATAGAGCGGCCAGAGCGCCGGATTGCCCATGTAGCCACCATCCCAGAAGGCCTCGCCATCGATCTCCACGGCGCGGAACAGGTTGGGCAGGCAGGCGGAGGCGAGCAGCGCCTCCCGCGTCACCTCATGGCGGGCGAAGACGCGTGGTTTGCCGGTGCGGACATTGGTGGCCGTCACGAAGAGCCGGGGCGCCTCCGGATGGGCGCAGAGGACGCCCAGGTCCAGCACCTCCTCCAGTACCCGCCGTAGCGGGTTCATCTCAATGGGGAAGGGATTGAGCTGATAGGGCGAGAAGAGCCGGGTGATCGTGTCGAAGGCCTGCCAGGCGAAGCTGCGGCTGAGATCGGGACCCCAGAGAAGCTCCTCGAAGGGGCTGTTCCGCAGCGGGCTGAAGGCTGCGCGGGTGCCAATCGCGGTCCAAAGCCGGTCCAGCAGCGCCGCCGCGCCTGCCCGGCCTCCCTCAGCCATACCCTGGGCGAAGGCCGCGCCATTGATGGCACCGGCGGAGGTGCCGGAGATTGCGGCTACCTCGATCGACTCCTCCTCCAGCAGGCGCAGCAGCACGCCCCAGGTGAAGGCACCATGAGTGCCTCCGCCCTGGAGGGCGAGGTTAATCCGGTGTGGTGCTGTCGAGCGTGCGACGGCGGGGGCGGCCGGGGTGCCCTCGATCGGGGGCAGCCCCTCCTTCCCGCCTTCGGGCGCGGCGCTCAAGAGGCGGTCCAGGCGCCGTCGATCGAAAGGGCGGAACCGTTCACCGCCCCGCTATTCGGGCCGCAGAGATAGACGGCCATCTGGGCCACCTCCTCCACCTCCACCCAGCGCTTGCTGGGCTGCTTCTCCAGCAGGTAGTCGGCCAGCGCGACCTCCTCGGAAACGCCGTGCTTCTTCGCCAGGGGGGCGACCTGCGCCTCCGCCAGCGGGGTGCGGACGAAGCCCGGGCAGATGGCATTGCAGGTCACATTGGTGCGCGCGACCTCGATCGCGACCGTCTTGTTCAGCCCGACCACCCCGTGCTTGGCCGCGACGTAAGCGGCTTTATAGGGCGAGGCGACGAGGCCATGGGCGGAGGCAATGTTGACGATCCGCCCCCAGTTCCGCTGCTTCATCCCGGGAAGCAGCGCCTTGATGGCGTGGAAGTTCGAGGAAAGATTAATCGCGAGGATCGCGTCCCACTTCTCCTCCGGGAACTCCTCCACGGGGCTGACAAACTGGATGCCCGCGTTATTGATGAGGATGTCCACCTGCCCGAGCGCGGCGGTGGCCTCAGCGCACATCTGCCGCACGCCTTCGGCCCTGGAGAGGTCGGCGCCGGAATAGGGCGTCTCGCCCCCCTGCACGGAAGCGACCTCGGCCCGGGCGGCGGCGATCTGCTCGGGCGTGCCAAAGCCGTTCAGCATGACCCGCGCCCCCTCCCGGGCGAAGGCAAGGGCGATAGCGAGGCCGATTCCGCTGGTGGAGCCGGTGACGAGGGCGGTGCGGCCCTCCAGGGACTTTGTCATGCGCAAGCTTCCTCGGTAGGCCCGGGCGGGCCGGGCTGCGGCAGGAGAAGCCTAAGGCAGCCGCTTCGCAATCCCCGCGAGCCAGCGAAGGGAGGGGTGGGTCAGCATCGGCGCCCGGTGCTCCAGTGCCGCGCGGGCAATGGCGGCGGAAAGCGCGGGATGGGGCAGGGAGACCGAGGCCAGGTCCGAAACCGGGCGGCCGAGGCCCATGGCGAGCATCCCCGCCATTTCCAACCCGCCGGCGGCGAGGAGGCTGGCCCCGACCAGCCGCCCGCGGCGGTCCACCGAGAGCTTCACCAGCCCTTCGAAGATGCCCTCCGCCGCCGCGCGGGCCGTATCGGCCAGGGGCCAGCGAAGGGCCTCGACGCTGTCCTCCGGCGTCGTCGCGCCGAGCTGGACCAGGGCCGGCTCGGTGCGGATCGCCCGCACTGGCACTGGAAGTTCCGATGTGCTGGGCGCCCGGAACAGCATGCTGCGGGCTAGGATGCCTACATCCCCGGCACCGGGGCGGCCCAGAACGCCGCCCGCTGCCCAGACGCGGCGGCTTCCCAGTAGCCGCAGCCCGGCATCGACGGTCAGGCCGCCTTCCTGCGCGGCCAACCCGGCGGCGGTCAGGTCCAGCCCGGCGAGCCGGGGCATCCGGCCCATGGCGAGCAGCAGATGCGATCCATCCAGCCGCGTTCCATCGGCAAGGAGCAGGGTGAAACCGCCCGGCCTCCGCTCAACGCGCGCGATTTCATGACCCTCTATCAGGGTCACGCCGTCCCGCCGCAGCGCGCGGGCCAGCCCCTCCGCCAATTCCGGATCGGCCTCCGGCGCGATTCGGGCGGGCTCGATTACCGTGGCGTGGGATCCCAGCCGGGCGAAGGCCTGGGCCATCTCCAACCCGAAGCCGCTGCCGCCGAGAATGACGAGGTGCTCCGGCGCCGATTCGAGGCCGTGGAGCGTGTCGACGGTCAGATAGGGGATGGATTCCAGCCCCTCCAGCGCTGGCACGATCGGGGCGGCGCCGGCGGCGATAACCGCGCGGCGGAACCGCCATTCCCGGCCGGCGGCACCCACCGAGTCCGGGCCGGCAAAATGCGCGGCGGTGCGGACAACCTCCACACCCATGGCCTCGAACCGGGCCTGGGTGGAGTCGGGTGCGGCTTCCGCATCTGCGGCGGCCAGGTGAGTGCGCAGGGCCAGCCAGTCCGTTTTTGCCTCACCCGTGCCGATGCCGAAGCGCGGGCCGCCCCGCATGGCTGCAGCCCGGGCGGCACAGGCGCGCAACGCGGCCTGGGCAATCTCGGGGTCCGGCGCCTCGCCGCCCATGGGGCCGCGCTCGAACAGCGTGACGCGCAGGCCAAGCGCGGCCGCCAGGGCCGCCACGCCACGTCCGGCCTCGCCGGCCCCGATTACGGCGATGTCGGTCTCTGGCATAAATCCCCTTCCGGCGCTGCATACCCCCGGCCCAGGCCGCGGCGGGCCTTGGATAACGCCGTGCGCCAGGAAGGGTAGGGGGCAGGCTTCGGTTGACGCGGGCGTGACACGCTTTCTATACAGCGCCACCCGCGCCGGGCATCCCGCCGCGGCTGCCTGTGTCCGCGTGCCTATTCCTGGCCGCGAACGAGGTGGCCGGGTGGACCGGCGAAAGACCGGTCGGCGGTGCCGTCCGGACCACACCATTCGAAGCCGCCCTTTCGATCCGGGCCGGCCCGCACCCTGACGGAGCGTCTTGCCGTGAAGCGTACTTACCAGCCCTCCAAGCTCGTCCGGAAGCGCCGGCACGGGTTCCGGTCCCGCATGGAGACGGTGGGCGGCCGCAAGGTTCTGGCCAACCGCCGCTCCAAGGGCCGCAAGAAGCTGTCGGCCTGAGGCCTTACGGGGGCGCCTGTGACCGGCGCCCCATTGGTCACCTGCCCATGAAGCTGCCCCGGATGAAGAAGCGGCGCGATTTCCTGCGCGCCGCCCAGCGCGGAAAGCGCGTCGCCCGGCCGGGGCTGGTGATCCAGGCCCTGCCGGAGACGGGTGGGCCTTTGCGCCTTGGCTTCACTGTAACAAAAAAGGTCGGCAATGCCGTGGTGCGCAACCGCACCAAGCGGCGCCTGCGCGAGGCCGCGCGGCTGGTCCTGGGCGATTCGCCGCCTGCCGGATGGGACATCGTGCTGATCGGCCGCGACGAGACGCGGGATCGTCCCTTCACCCAACTGCAGGGTGATCTGCGCGGGGCGCTGAAGCAGACCGGCGTGCCCCTATGAACCCCGCAGCCGAGGTCTTGAAGATCGGCGTGCGCACCTACCAGTTCACGCTGCGTCCCTTCATCGGCGCGAATTGCCGATTCCATCCTCATTGCAGTGCCTACGCGATCGAGGCCCTGACGGAGCACGGCGCGCTGCGCGGCACCGCCCTGACCGCCCGCCGCATTCTCCGCTGCAACCCCTGGAACCCGGGCGGCTACGATCCCGTGCCGCCCGCGACGAAGACCTGAACGCCGGACCCGATGGACAACAAGCGTCTCCTTGCCGCGATTGCGATCTCGATCGGCATCCTGCTGCTCTTCGACGTGTGGAACCGTCCTGCCCGGGACGCCGCCCAGCGTCAGGCCGCGCAGCAGGTCCAGCAGTCGCAGACCAGCTCCGTGCCGCTGCCTCAGGGGAACACAGCCCTGAATCCGGCGGGAGTCGCCAGCACCGGCCCGAATGACGGCGCGCCGACCAGCCCCGCCCCGCGCCTGCGGATCGAGAGCCCGCGCGTGGAAGGCAGCGTGAACCTGCGCGGCGCCCGCATCGACGACCTGGTGCTGCGCGACTATCGCGAGACCATCCAGCCCGGCAGCCCCAATGTTCGCTTGCTGGCCCCGCGCGAGGACAATGCGTCCTATTTCGCGCAATGGGGCTGGACGGCCGCAGATGGCCGCACCGCCGTGCCCGGCCCGAACACGGACTGGACGGCCGAAGGCACCACCCTGACGCCTTCCACCCCCGTCACCCTCCGCTGGGACAACGGCCAGGGCCAGCGCTTCGAGATCGCGCTCTCCCTCGACCAGAACTTCATGGTCACGGCCGAGCAGCGCGTGGTGAACACGGGCTCCGAGCCTGCGCAGGTCCTGCCCTGGGCCCGGGTGCGCCGCGAGCACACGCCCCATGTCGCCGGGTACTACATCCTGCATGAGGGCTTCGTCGGCGTGGTCGACGAGCGTCTGCGCGAAGTGAAGTACGCCGATGCCAAGACCGAGGCGGCGCGCCGCAATGGCGCCCCGGCCTTTGAGAGCGACAGCGCCGGCGGCTGGGCTGGCTTCACCGACAAGTACTGGCTGGCGGCCATTGCGCCGGTGGACCAGTCCTCGCGGAACCATGCCGCTTTCCGTGTGACGCAGGAGAACGGGCAGGACCGCTGGCAGGTGGATTTCGCGCCGACTGGCCCCGTGACCGCAGCGCCCGGCGCCACGGCCGGCTTCGCCACCCGCCTCTTCGCCGGCGCGAAGGAGGTGAAGCTGCTTGATGCCTATACTGATAACCTGGGTATCAAGGATTTCTACTCGGCCGTCGATTTCGGCTACTTCTGGTTCCTGACCAAGCCGTTCTTCTATGCGCTCGACTGGCTCTTCGGCGTGGTCGGTAATTTCGGCGTGGCGATCCTGATCTTCACGATCGTGCTGAAGGGCCTGTTCTTCCCGCTGGCGAGCAAGTCCTACAAGTCGATGGCCCGCATGAAGGCGCTGGGGCCGAAGATGCAGGAGCTGAAGGAGCGCCATAAGGACGATCCTGCGAAGCTGCAGCAGGAGATGATGGCCATGTACAAGGCGGAGCAGGTCAACCCTGCCGCCGGCTGCCTGCCCATCCTGATCCAGATCCCGGTCTTCTTCGCGCTCTACAAGGTGCTGTTCGTCACCATCGAAATGCGGCACGCGCCCTTCTTCGGCTGGATCCGCGACCTTTCGGCGCCCGACCCGACCAACCTGTTCAACCTGTTCGGCCTGATCCCCTGGGATCCGCCCCTGTTCCTGCACATGCCGGCCTGGGCGATCATCATGGGCATCACCATGTACGTTCAGTTCAAGCTGAACCCGACGCCGCCGGATCCCATCCAGGCCAAGCTGTTCGGCTTCATGCCGATCATCTTCACCTTCATGCTGGCCAGCTTCCCGGCGGGCCTGGTGATCTACTGGTCCTGGAACAACCTGCTCTCGGTCGCCCAGCAGTATTACATCACCCGGCATGACCGGGAGGTACGGCGGCTCGAGAAGGCCGCGGCACGAACGTGACGGGGGCGGATACCCGCGATGCGGAGGAGGCAGCCCGGATCGAAGCCGGGCGCCTGCTTTTCGCCCGCCCGGTCCGGTTCTTCTTCGCCGCGCAGAAGCTGGAAGGGCTGCCCCCGACGACGGGACCGGAGATAGCCTTTTGCGGGCGCTCCAATGTGGGCAAGTCTTCCCTGATCAACGCGCTGGCCGGGCAGAACGCCTTGGCCCGCGTCTCCCACACGCCCGGCCGCACGCGGCAGCTCAACTTCTTCGCTGCTGGTGAGGGGACGGAGCATCCCCTTACCCTCGTGGACATGCCCGGTTACGGCTTCGCCCAGGCCAGCAAGGCCGTGAAGGCTGACTGGCAGGGCCTGATGTTCGACTATCTACGTGGTCGTCCGACGCTGCGCCGGGTTTTCCTGCTGATGGATGCCCGGATTGAGACGAAGGACGGCGACCGCGCGGCCATGGACCTGTTGGGCGAGGCCGCCGTGCCCTTCCAGATCGTCCTGACCAAGTCCGACGACACAAAGCCCGCCTCCCGCCTCGTCAGGCGGCAGGAGGAAATGGCGGAGATCGTCCGGAAGCGCGTCGCCGCTCATCCCGTGGTGATCACGACGTCCTCAGCGAAGGGCACGGGCATTCCGGAGCTGCGGGCGGCCCTGGCAGAGATCGCTGCGGCGGGCTGACGGCCGGAGCCGGGCAGGGGGTCTGGGCAGCAGGGCCTTCCAGGCTCCGCGGCCCGATTGCGGAGAAGGCTTTGCTGCGGGCAGGCCGCACATGCGCCCGCCCCGGGTTGACCGCGCCGTGCCGTGCCCCTTACCACCCCGGGGATTGCGCGCGGCCCGGCCGGGCGCGACGCGCCCGACCTTTCGGGCCGCCTTCCGGGGAATGTCATGAGCACCGACGCGCAAGATCAGATGGCCATCCTTGCCGGCGCGCTGCCCTATCTGAAGCGCTATGATGACCAGATCGTGGTGGTGAAGTATGGCGGCCACGCGATGGGCGAGGAGGAGAGCGCCCTGCGCTTCGGCCGCGACATCGCGCTGCTGGAGCAGGTGGGCGTGAACCCCGTGGTGGTGCATGGCGGCGGGCCGCAGATCAACGCCATGCTCAAGCGGCTGGACGTGAAGTCCACTTTCATCAACGGGCTCCGCGTCACGGATGCCGGCATGGTGGATGTGGTCGAGATGGTCCTGGCCGGCACGGTGAACAAGCAGGTGGCCGAGGCGATCACCCGCGCGGGCGTCATTGCGGTCGGTATTTCGGGCAAGGACGGCAACCTGATTCGCGCCCGCAAGGCGCAGCGCACCATGCGCGACCCGCAGACGAATGAGGAGCGGGAGATCGACCTCGGCTTCGTCGGGGAGCCGGAGCATGTCGACACCAAGGTGCTGGAGCTGCTGATCGGCGCAGACATCGTGCCCGTGGTCGCCCCGGTGGGCGTGGGGGCGGATGGCCAGACCTACAACATCAATGCCGATACATCCGCGGGCGCCATTGCCGGCGCGCTGAAGGCGGCGCGGCTGCTGATGCTGACCGACGTGCCGGGCGTGCGTGGCCCGGATGGGAACCACATCCCCGAGATGACGGTGGCCGAGGTACGCGCTGGCATCGAAGCCGGCTGGATCTCGGGCGGCATGATCCCGAAGGTCGAAACCTGCATCTACGCCATCGAGAAGGGCGTGCAGGGGGCCGTGATCCTGGACGGCCGGGTGCCCCATGCGGTGCTGGCAGAGCTGTTCACGGCCGGTGGCCCGGGAACCCTCATCAAGCCGTAGCGCCAGCGCGCGTTCTCGATCAGGCCGGGACGAGAAGGCCGTCCACCAGGGCCTGCATCGTCTCCGGCTCCATGGCCCAGCCCGTGCCGGGCTGGGCCAGAAGCTCCTCGGGCCTGCTGCCCGCCAGCCGCATCTGCGCAAGCGCGGCGGCCCGCGTGGAGAGCCCCGCCTTCCAGCAGAGTGCGACCGTGACGGGCCCCTGCCGCAGCGCCAGGGCCCTCGACACGACCCCGGCCGGCAGTCCGCTCAGCCCCGCGAGGATGCGGGCGCAATCCGATACCTGCGCGAGCCGTGCGGCACTGGTGAAGCTTTTCTCGTCCATGCCCCAGGACTGGGCGGCGGCGGGCCGGGGGAAAGGTGCCCCGGCGCGCGGGGTGCCGGGTGTCACCATGTCCAGGTCAGTGCGGGTGAGGAGGAGGTGCAGCGCCTCCTCTGCCAGAACGCCCTGAAGGCTGCGGACCACCGCGCCACTCAGGGCCGGGCGGCGCACGATCGCGGCCTGCCAGGCGGCCACCGTGCCGCACCGGGCCGCGATGGCCAGTAGCGTCGCTTCCTGGATCCGGGCCGTGCCATTGGCCAGCAGCGCCGCGACGGCCGGAACATCCGCCCGGGCTGCGATGGCATCCGAGGGCGCCTCGGGAAGGTTTGGGCGGCGGGCGATGGCCACCAGCGTCTCGGGCACGGGTGGATCGGCGATCAACAGAAGAAGGTCCTCCTCCTCCAGCAGCGGAGAGCCGCGCAGGACCGGCTCCGCCACGGCCATGGCGACATCCCGCGCCAGGCGTAGGATCAGCGCGCGCGGGACATCGGGTTGCTCGGCCACCAGCTCCGTGACCGCCGCGCGAACAGCGATGACATCATCCTCCACCAACAGGCAAAGCGTGTCCCAGGTGGTCCGGCGCTGGCGGTCCGAGCTCGCCGGGTCTAGCAGGGGCGCCAGCGAGGCGAGCTTGCGCGCGAGCACCCGCCGCACCCCCGGTTCCGAATCGCGGGCCAGGACCTGGTCGGCGAGCGGCGGCGTGGCCGCGTTCGCAGCGATGGCGGCGCGCACGGTGATGGCCGGGTCATTGGCCAGGAAGAAGAGCATCTCGGGTGCCGTATCCGCCCGCTCCGCCAGCCGGGCCCGCGTCGCGTCATCCATGCGACGGGGTGAAGGAACCGTGCCGCCATCCATCATCGCCTCCTGCGGTGGCCGGGGTCGCGCGCTACCCGGATGGGCGGCGCGGAACCCCGTTGCTGGCCCAGGCTGCGCGCCACCGGTGAAAGAAGGCTGAATCCCGCGCCGCCTTTACGCCAAGCGGCGCTGCGGCGCGTTGACAGCCCGTCGGGACCGCGCGATGGGGTCCGCCCCCGCTTCTCAGGACCCGAAGATGGACCTCTCCGCCCTTCAGCCCCGTATCGAGGCGCTCTGGGAGCGCCGTGCCGACCTGACCTCCGCCACCAGGGGCGAAGACCGCGACTCCATTGAGGCGGCGCTGGAAGCGATGGATTCCGGCAAGGCCCGCGTCGCCGAGCCGGACGGGAATGGCGGCTGGCGGGTGAACCAGTGGCTGAAGCAGGCCGTGCTGCTTTCCTTCCGGCTGGAGGACAGCGTGCCGATGGATACGGCCGCGGGTGCCTATGACAAGGTGCCGCTGAAATTCGCAGATTGGGGCGAGAACCGCTTCAAGGAGGCCGGTTTCCGCGCGGTTCCGGGCGCCGTGGTGCGCCGCTCCGCCTATATCGCGCCGGGCGTGGTGCTGATGCCGAGCTTCGTCAATCTCGGCGCCTATGTGGACCGCAACACGATGGTGGACACCTGGGCCACGGTCGGTTCCTGCGCGCAGATCGGGAAGAACTGCCACCTCTCCGGCGGCGTCGGCATTGGTGGCGTGCTGGAGCCGCTGCAGGCCAATCCGGTGGTGATCGAGGATGACTGCTTCGTCGGCGCCCGTTCCGAGGTGGCCGAGGGTGTGATCGTCGAGCGCGGCTCCGTCCTCTCCATGGGCGTCTTCCTCGGTGCCTCCACGAAGATCATCGACCGTGCGACGGGCGAGGTCTTCGTCGGGCGCGTGCCGGCCTATTCCGTGGTGGTGCCCGGCAGCCTGCCCGGCAAGCCGCTGCCGGACGGCACGCCCGGACCGTCGCTCTACTGCGCGGTGATCGTGAAGCGGGTGGACGCGCGTACGCGCGAGAAGACCTCGATCAACGAGCTGCTGCGCGACTGATGGCAGCCGATCCCCTTCCCATCGCGCAGGATCTCATCCGCTGCGCCTCCGTTACCCCGGCGGATAACGGCGCTATCGCGGTGCTTGAGCGGGCGCTGGAGCCGCTGGGCTTTCAGTGCACGCGGCTGCGCTTCGGGGAGGTGGAAAACCTTTTTGCGATCCGCCGCTCCGGCGGCAACGGGCCGCATCTCTGCTTTGCCGGGCACACCGATGTGGTGCCGCCAGGGGAGGGGTGGGCGCATCCGCCCTTCGCCGCGACGGTCGAGGACGGGGTGCTCTACGGGCGCGGCGCGGTGGACATGAAGGGAGGCGTGGCGGCCTTCGTCGCGGCCGCCGCCGATGCGGTGGCCAGCGGAACGGCCGACAAGGGCACGCTCTCCTTCCTCATCACCGGAGACGAGGAGGGCGAGGCGGTCGACGGCACCACCAAGGTGCTGGACTGGATGGCGGAGAACCATCTCGTTCCCGACATGTGTCTGGTGGGCGAGCCCACGAGCAAGGTGCGGCTGGGGGACACGATCAAGATCGGCCGCCGCGGCAGCTTCTCTGCCGAATTCACCATCCACGGCATGCAGGGCCACGTCGCCTATCCCGAGCGTGCGGACAACCCGATTCACCGGCTCGGGCGGGTGCTCTACCGGCTCACCGAGAAGCCTCTCGACGAGGGGACCGAGTGGTTCCAGGCCAGTACCCTGCAGGTCACCACGGTGGATGTCGGCAACCCCACGAACAATATCGTGCCGGCCAAGGCCTTCGCCCGGCTGAACATCCGCTTCAACCCGACGCATTCCGCCGCGAGCCTGGAGGCCTGGATCCGCCGCATCCTGGCGGAGGAAGCCCCGAAGCACGAGGCCAGGTTCTCCTGCTCCGGCGAGGCTTTCCTGACGGAGCCCGGCCCCTTTGTGGACGCGCTGCGCCGCGCCGTGCGGGCGGAAACGGGGGAGGAGGGAACGCTGGACACAGGCGGCGGCACTTCCGACGCCCGCTTCATCACCCGGCTCTGCCCGGTGGCGGAGTTGGGCGCGGTGGGCAGCACCATGCACAAGGTTGACGAGCGCACGCCCGTGGACGAACTGCGCCGCCTCGCCGCCCTCTACGGTGCGGTCATCCGGGAGTGCCTGGGCTGAATACTCCCATTGTCTCCGCGGAGGCCCAGATCGTCGCAGGCCTCCGGGCCGCTTGGCTGCTTGGCCAGGGCAAGGAAGAAGGGCTGCGCTTTGCCCTTCTCTCGACGCAGGGCGCGGCGCGCTCCTTCTGGGCAGGCGCCTTCTGCCTTGTTCCATTCCTCCTGATCCGTGCGCGCGGCGGTGACGCGCTGCTCGATGCCGGCCTGCCGCTTGAACTGATCGGCTATGTGCTGGGCTGGGTGGTGTTCCCGCTGGTTTCCGTCGCGCTGGTGGATGCTTCCGACCGCGGGCCGCTCTGGCCGCTTTTCATCGCGGCCTGGAACTGGACCAACCTGGCGCAATACGCCGCGCTTCTTGCCGCGAGCTTGGTGGCTCCCCTGATACCCGGGGGCCTCGGCTCGGCATTGACCCTGGTCGCCTTTGGCTATGCCATTTGGCTCGAATGGTTCGTCACCCGGGCGGCGCTTCGGATCAGCGGCCCGCGCGCGGCGGTCTTCGTGCTGCTGGATATGATGATCGGACTGTCCATCGCCTCGGTGGTAGCCCGCCTCGGCGGCTGATTCAGCGCCGTCCGGTCATGCTGCGGCCAGACTGCACGGCGCCCTCCCCGAAGCGGGACCGCAGCGCCTCCATGGCCGCCCAGCGCGCGGCGCGGCGCGGCGCCTCGGGGTCGGCCAGGTCGCCCCTGTCGGCACTCGCGCCCTCCACCAGCGGCTGGGCGCCGATGCCGATCAGACGGAAGGCCGTGCCATCCGCCTCCCGCGCCAGGAGCGGCTTGGCCGCGGCATAGATCGTCTCCGGCACCGCGCTGGCGCCGGGCAGGCGGACATGGCGGGTGCGGAGGGCGAAGCGGCTGGTCTTCAGCTTCAGCACCACGCCCCCGGCGGCAAAGCCCTTCTCGCCGAGCCGCCGGGCCAGCTTCTCGCACAGACGCCAGAGGATCGGTTCCATCTCCGCCGGCAGGGTCAGGTCGCGCTCGAAGGTCGTCTCGGCGGAGAT
This sequence comes from Roseomonas chloroacetimidivorans, assembly GCF_049629625.1. Lineage (NCBI taxonomy): Bacteria > Pseudomonadati > Pseudomonadota > Alphaproteobacteria > Acetobacterales > Roseomonadaceae > Roseomonas > Roseomonas chloroacetimidivorans. The sequence goes on from NZ_JBNBZS010000039.1 coordinate 43,323, forward strand.
TGACTTGGTCTCGCGCTCCGGGCGGACGGGGCGGGAGTCCTCACCCCGCGCGCGGGCCACCAAGCTCGGGCCATCCTCCCCGAAGCGCCGCAGCGCGTCCCGCAGATCCAGGGATTGGAGCTGGCCGAGGGTGGAGAAGCCCATGCCGGCAAGCTTCGCCGCGAAGGCAGGGCCGATGCCCGGCAGGATGGTGACGGCTTCCGGCGCGAGCAGGGCGGCCGCCTCGGCCGCGCCGATGCAGGCCAGGCCGCGCGGCTTGTCCCGCTCCACCGCGATCTTGGCCAGAAGGCGGTTAGGCGCGAGGCCGATGGAGACGGTGACGCCGACCTCTCGCTCCACCTGTCGCGCAAAGCGGGCCAGGGCCACGGCCGGTGGGGCGCCGTGCAGGGCCTGGGTACCGGACAGGTCCAGAACCGCCTCGTCGATGGACATGGCCTGCACCAGCGGCGTCAGCCCTTCCATCAGGGTGCGGATCTGGCGCGAGGCCGCCACGTATTTCCTGAAATCAGGCTTGATGACCACCGCGTCCGGGCAAGCCTTCAGCGCCTTGAACATTGGCATGGCGGATTTCACGCCGCGTGTCCGGGCGACATAGCAGGCGGCGGAGACCACCCCGCGCTGGCCGCCGCCCACGATCACCGGTCGGCTGGCCAACTCCGGGCGGTCGCGTTTCTCGACGCTCGCGAAGAAGGCGTCGCAGTCGATATGAGCAATGGGCAGGGCGAAGAGTTCGGGGTGGGCGGCCATCCTCGCCGACCCGCAGGCCGCGCATCGGCGGCGGTCATCCGTGGCAGTCGTGAAACAGTCCCGGCAGAGCGAGGGCATGGCGCGGCCCTAGCACGGAACGGGAACGCCCGCCCGAGTCGCTCTTCCCGCCGGGATCAGCCCTTATCCCAGAGCCGGGCGGCGCCGAAGACGCCGGAGCTGTCGCCATGCTTCGCCTGGACCAGATTCACCTTCTTCGCGTCCCCGAAAATCCAGCGCGCCATAAGGTCCGGCACATCGGTGTAGAGATGCTGGAAATTCGAGACCCCGCCGCCGAGGACGATCACGTCGGGGTCCATGATGTTCACGATCATGGCCAGGGCGCGCGCCAGCCGATCCGCATGGCGCTCCAGCCCGGCCTGGGCCACGGGATCGCCGGCCCGGGCGCGGTCATCGATGGTGCTGGCGTTGCGGTTTCCCGGCCCGTCCGTGTCCGCGGCCAGGGCGGGGCCGGAAAGGAAGGTCTCCAGGCAGCCATGGCGGCCGCACCAGCATTTCGGGCCGGGGAATTCCTCTGGCTTCATCCAGGGCAGGGGGGTATGGCCCCATTCCCCGGCCACGCGGTTCAGCCCGTCCAGCGGTCGCCCATCGACCACCCAGCCCCCGCCAACACCAGTGCCGAGGATGGCCGCGAAGACCACCGGATAGCCCTTGCCGGACCCGTCCGCCGCCTCGCTCATTGCCAGGCAGTTGGCGTCGTTCATCACCCGGACCTCCCGGCCCAGGGCGGCGGCCAGATCCTTGTCCAGCGGGTTGCCGTTCAGCGCCTGGGTATTGCCGTTACGGACCAGGCCGGTGTGCGGATTGATGCTACCGGGGATGCCGACCCCGACCGTACCCTTCCGCCCCAGTTCCTCCTCGGCCTCCCGCACCAGCGAAACGATGGTCTCAAGGATGGCCGCATAGCCGCTGCCGGTGGGCTTCCGGCGGCGCAACAAGACCTCGCCGGCCTCGTCCAGCGCGACGATCTCCGTCTTGGTTCCGCCAAGGTCTACGCCGAGCTTGATGGTCATGCGCGATGAATGCCGGGGCGCCGCGGCGCCGTCCAGCGGTTGGGCGGTCACAGCCTCGTTCGGTGCGCTGGACTTGCGGCGTTCCAGGTGGTGGATTGGCCGGTCTCATGGCTGCATCCCCGAACCCTCCCAAGCCCGGCGCGCCCAGGGCAGCCACCCCCAAGCCCGGCGAACGGCCCGAAACCGTGCTCGACGTCCAGGGGCTGAGCTGCCCGCTGCCGGTGCTGAAGGCTAATAAGGCCCTCCGCGGCCTGCCTGCCGGCGCGCGGCTGACCGTGCTGGCGACGGATGCCGCCAGCGTGGCCGACTTCCAGGCTTTCTGCCGGGAAACCGGCCATGCCCTGGTCTCCTTCAGCGAAGCGGCGGGCGTCTATCGCTACACGCTGCGCAAGCGGGACGATCCGCCTGCCGGACCCGGGGCAGGGGACGCCGGCTGATGCTGCTGCTGACACACCCGGCATGCCTGCGCCACGAGAACGGCCCGTACCACCCGGAATGCCCGGATCGCCTGCGGGTCGTGATGCAGGCGCTGGAGGCGCAGGAGTTCTCGAACCTCGTGCGCGCCGAGGCGCCCGAGGCGAGCCGCGAGCAACTGTTGCGCGTGCATCCGGCCACCTATGTGGACCGGATTCTCTCCACCCGCCCGGCGGAGGGGGAGAGCGTCCAGATCGACGGCGACACCGGAATGAACGCCCATTCCGCCGAGGCCGCGCTGCGCGCCGCCGGCGCCGGGGTGGAGGCGGTGGACTGCGTCATGAGCGGGGAATTCCCCCGCGCCTTCTGTGCCGTCCGTCCGCCCGGCCATCATGCCGAGCCGGAGACCGCCATGGGCTTCTGCTTTTTCTCCAACGCTGCGATCGCCGCCCGTCATGCCCAGGTCGTGCACGGGGTGGCGCGGGTCGCCGTGCTGGACTTCGACGTGCATCACGGTAACGGCACCCAGGCGGCCTTCTGGAATGAGCCGAGCCTGATGCTCGCCTCCTCGCACCAGATGCCGCTCTATCCTGGCACGGGGGCGCCCTCGGAACGGGGGGTGGGCAACATCCTCAATGTGGGGCTGCCGGCGGGAACGGAGGGTCACGGCTTCCGGCGGGTCTGGGAACATGAGATCCTCCCCGCCGTCGAATCCTTCGCCCCAGGGCTGATCATCATCTCGGCGGGCTTCGATGCCCACCGCGCCGACCCGCTCGCCTCGTTGCGCCTGGTGGAAGCGGATTTCGCCTGGATCACGGAGGCGATTGGCCAACTTGCCAACGTCGTCTGTGGCGGGCGGGTGGTGTCCATGCTGGAAGGCGGCTACGACCTCGGCGCTCTTGCCCGCTCCGCGGCCGCACATGTGCGCGCCCTGATGAGCGCGTGATACCGGATTGATCGAATGTCTGACCCTGAACACTCCCCTGGCCTCCCCGATGTGGAGAGTCTGTCTTTCGAGGAGGCGATGACCGAATTGGAGGGCATCGTGCGCCGCCTGGAAGGCGGTCAGGCCAAGCTGGAGGAAGCGATGGACTCCTATGCGCGCGGCACGGCGCTGCGGGCCCATTGCGAGCGTAAGCTGGCCGAGGCCGAAGCGCGGGTGCAGGCCCTGGTGCCCGGCGCCGCCGGCCCGACCCTGCGGGACGTGGAGTGAGCACGGCGATGTTGCAGGAAGCGATGACCGCCGCGGCCTCCGAGGTCGATGAGGCGCTGGACGGGCTGCTGCCACCGGAGGAGGGGGACGAGCGCTCGCTCTTCGCCGCCATGCGTTACGCCACCATGGGCGGTGGCAAGAAGATGCGCGCCTTCCTGGTTCTCGAGAGCGCGCGGCAGTTCGGCGTGGCCCGCCGTTCGGCGCTGCGCGTGGCGGCGGCGGTGGAAATGCTGCACGCCTATTCGCTGGTGCATGACGACCTGCCGGCGATGGACAATGACGACCTCCGCCGGGGCAAGCCGACCGTTCACCGCGCCTGGGACGAGGCCACGGCCATCCTGGTGGGCGATGCCCTCCAGACCCAGGCCTTCCTCACCCTGGCCGCGCCCGAGACCCATTCGGACCCAGCCGTGCGGGCGGAACTGTGCCTGCAACTGGCCTGCGCCTCCGGGGCACGGGGCATGGTGGGCGGACAGATGCTCGACATGTTGGCGGAGAAGGCGACAAAACCCCTCGACGAGGCCCAGATCGGGCGACTCCAGCTTCTCAAGACGGGCAAGCTGATCGAGTTCTCGGCAGAGGCAGGTGCCATTCTCGGCAAGGCCGCCGCGGCGCCGCGCCAGTGCCTGGTCTTCTATGGCCGAGAGATCGGTGCCGCCTTCCAGATCGCGGACGACCTGCTGGACCTGACCGCGACGCCGGAGGAGGCCGGGAAGGCCACCGGCAAGGACGCGGGCGCGGGCAAGGCGACCCTGCTGGGCCTGCTGGGGCCGGAGCGGGCCCGGGCCCAGGCCGAGCGGCTGGTTGAGCAGGCCAAGAAGCATCTCGATGGTTTCGACGAACGTGCCGACCTGCTGCGCGCCCTCGCCGACCATGTCATCCGGCGGAAGAACTAGCGTTGATTCAGGAACGAACTAAGGAAACCGTCATGAGCTCCGTGCCTGAGACGCCGTTGCTGGACCGGGTTCGCGTGCCTGCGGACCTGCGGAATTTCTCGCCGGAGCAGTTGCGGCAGCTGGCGGATGAGTTACGGGCCGAGACGGT
>NZ_JBNBZS010000040.1:0-45931 GCF_049629625.1 Roseomonas chloroacetimidivorans
CCAGCAGCGCGCGCACCTCCTGGGCCCCGGGCGACTTCCGATGCACCGGGCGGTACCAGCCCATCCGAAGCAGCTGGGCGATGCCGCGTGCATCCTTCCGATCGGTCTTCACCGTCATGGCCGAAAGCGCCGCCTTCACGTGGCGGGTTTCGAGCAGCACCGCCTCAAACCCCGCCTCGCTCAGCCCGGCATGGAGCCATTGCGACAAGGGACCGGCCTCCAGCCCGATCCGCGCCACCTCCAGGCCGAGGCCGCCAAACCAGGCGATCAGCGCCTCCGGCTCGCTCGCAACCTTGGCCTCGCGCACGATCTTGCCGCCGCCATCCACCACGCACACGCTGCTGTCTTTCAGCGATACGTCGATCCCGGCATAGTACTCCATGGCTGTCCCTCGATGATGCCTGGGGCCGACCCGTTCGGACCCCGTTCCACACACCATCACTCTGAGGGACAGCCGCCCTACCGCCCAAGCCCAGGCGGCCGGCCCATTACGGCATCTAGGTGTCTGGTTGTGAGACCTCCTTGGCATCCTCAGCGATGAGGCATGCGAGGGCGATGTCCTCTGGGCCGGCTCGACCTTCGGGTGTCTCAGGTTTGGGTCTGGCGAGCTTTCGTCGCGCCCGGAGGCGCTCCTTGACGACCTGGTCGGGCGTCCTGCCGTCGAGGACGCGCTGTCGGCGGGCATTATAGGCGGCGTTGAAGCCCCGGAGCAGCTGCTCGAGTTGGGCGTGGGACCAGATGGTGATGCCGAGCACCTCGCTGCCCACCCGGCCGTTGAACCTCTCCACCATGCCATTCGTCTGGGGCGAGTAGGGCCTTGTATGGCGGTACTCCGCGCCGAGCTCGGCGCAGACCCGGGCGAAGGCGGGTGTGAAGCAGCTGCCGTTGTCGGTCAGCACGTGGGTAAGGCGGAAGGGGAAGGCCTTGGCTGCCTCGCGCAGAAAGGCGATGGCGCTGCGCTCGGTCTCGTCATCCTTGACGGCCAGGTGGACGGAGCGGGACCGGCGGTCGATGGCGACATAGAGGTAGCGCTTGCGGCGCTCGCCGTTGGCGGTCTGCAGCTTCGGCAGGTGCTTGATGTCGATGTGAATGAAGCCGAGGTCGTAATCCCGGAAGGTGCCCTTGCCCCGGACGGGCCGGTCAGAGGTGGGAGGACGCCTGCGGCTCAGCCCCTCGGCGCGGAGGATCCGCCAGATGCTGTCGCGGTTCAGGTGCGGCAAGAAGTGGGTCACCACGAAGGTGAGGTCGTCGAGGGCGAAGTGGGTGCTCTCCCGCAGGGCGCAGACCACCGCGCGCTCCTCCTCGGTCGTCTTCCAGGGCAGCTTGTGCGGCCGGGCAGAATGATCCAGGCAGTCCGCAGGTCCTCGCTTGCGCCACTTGCGGATGGTCTCGCTGCTCACCCCGAAGCGGCGGGCCAGGACACCCGAGGGCTCGGAGGAGCGGGCGATCTCAGCCCGGACGGCGGGGGTGGTACGGGCATTGGGGTGGATCTGGAGCATGGCTCACCTTCCTCCCGGCACGGTGCCCTTCAGGCGCTCGAAGCGACCCGCATAGTCTACAATGGCCAGGCTCACCGGATCCCAACAATGTTCCGCGACCTGACAGCTAGGCTTCGGCACGCGGCTGCAACACCTGCTGGAGCGGGAGGGACGGAGGGACGCGCTGGGCCGCAGCTGCAGGCGAAGCTGTTCCCCGCTCACGGCCCGCGGCCGCGTGACCTGGAGGGCACTCCGGGTGGTGAGAAGAAAAGCCGGGGCTCGCCGTAAGCTGGCGTGAACACGGGCGCCCATCCGCGGCTCCGGCGCTGGCAACTGTCTTCGGAGCGCGCACCTGACGGGATTTCGTGATGGCTCGCTGGCAAGCAGCGGGCAATGCGGCAGCGCCTTGAGCCGCTGCTACGCCTCCTTGGCCTTCGGTCGATCTACCTGAGGAAGGCTCATCAGGGGCACTCGAGCAAGTGCGGGTCGGGCTGGGAACCGCGCGCCAACGCTGGGCGGTGGGTTGGACGGCAACCCCGCTATGCTGTGTCGGCGGGAGTGGCTGCCGATGCCGAGGAGGAGCGTGGCACCACCGTACACGACGTGCGCCGCGAGCGGGGTTAATACCAAGTCCCGGAGAGGGCGACTCCTCTGGGATTCCCTTGGTGTCGCTGATCTGATTCAACATGGCGATCCTGGGAGGTTCGCCATGCCCATTCCGCTCCGGGCTGATTTCGACGCGGCTGGTCTGCGATCTGCGGCCCGTCGGACGAGGGACGCAGCCCAGGCCCGCCGGCTGCTGGCCTTGGCTGCGGTCTACGACGGGGCACCCCGCAGCGAGGCGGCCCGGATCGGCGGGGTGACCCTACAGATCGTGCGGGACTGGGTGGTCCGGTTCAACGCCGAGGGGCCGGCCGGTTTGGTCGACCGCAAGGCGCCAGGCCAGCCGTCGCGCTTGAACGACACCCACCGGACGGCGCTGGCGGCGATGCTTGAGAGCGGCCCGACGCCGGCCATCCACGGCGTGGTGCGCTGGCGCCTGATCGATCTGTGCCAATGGCTCTGGGAGGAGTTCCAGGTCTCGGTGGCCAAGCAGACCTTGAGCCGAGAGCTGCGCGCCCTGGGCTGGCGCAAACTCTCCGCTCGGCCGCGCCATCACGCCCAGGCCGAGGGGGCGATCGCGCTTTTTAAAAGACCTTCCCCGCCGTCCTGGAGGAGGTCGCCCGCGAGAAGGGCGTCGATCCCGGCGCCGTAGAGGTCTGGTTCGCCGACGAGGCCAGGGTGGGCAGAAGAACAAACTCACCCGGCGCTGGGCCAGGCGCGGTACCCGGCCCGCGGCGCCACAGGATCAGCGCACCGCCTCGACCTACCTCTTCGGCGCGATCTGCCCAAAGGCGGGCAAGGGTGCGGCTCTGGTGCTGCCCCACTGCAACGTCGCCGCCATGACCCTGCACCTCGCCGAGATCGCAGCCGCGGTGGCGCCCAGTGCACATGCCGTGCTCCTGCTCGATCAAGCGGGATGGCACCTGTCCAAGCGGCTCGTCGTTCCGCCCAACATCACCCTCGTCCCGCTGCCGCCGAAGTGCCCTGAACTCAACCCGGTCGAAAACATCTGGCAGTTCATGCGCGAGAACTGGCTCTCGAACCGGATCTTTCGATCCTACGACGACATCGTCGACCATTGCTGCCACGCGTGGAACAAGCTCACCGACCAGCCCTGGCGCATCATGTCCATCGGAACGCGCGACTGGGCGCATGGGTCCTGATCAGCGGGACTTGGTATAAGCCCGCCGTGCTCGACGCAGTGGTCCGATGGGCGGCATCGCGGTTCGGGGAGGCTGGCGTGGGCGCCATCCCCTCGTTTCGCTGTCTGCCACATTGCGGTTCATGTGCATGGCCACGGCGGTGGCGGCTGTTTCACTCGGCTACCCGCTTACCGGGCGGATCTCGGGCGCGCCGTTCTGCTCGGGGCGGAACTGCTGGCGGCGGCAGACATCCTTGGAACGGCCGCAGCATCGCCCCCCTCGAGAACCTGGGTGCGCTGGGGCTGGTGGTTCTCATCCGAACCTTCCTGAGCGTCGAGATTGAGGGCACTTGGCCATGGCGTCGTCAAGCCCCGCGGCCCGGCACACCGGGGGAGCGTGCGACACTTCACTCCTGGATGGCGCGGGGACGCCGCTCAATTCGGCGCCGGGGAAGACTGCCGCATCTCTCTCGGGGCCCGACAACGTCAACTCGAATTGAGCACTCCTCTGCACCCAGCTGCTCCGCCGTGGAGCGGCGCACTAAGACCGGACCACGTGGAGGAGACCCCGAGACGGCCGGGGCGGGCTCCTCCGCTTCCATGGAATCGTCCTCCGGGCGCGCCGCCCGCCGCCTACGCAGTCAGTTTACGCTCACTCGGACTGTGCTTCGGACCGGCAAAGTCTCGCCCGGCACACGAGCTGCGAGGGTCGCAGTCCATGCGCCAGCCATGGGCAGTTGCGCATGTACTCGGTAGACACCGTTACCCTCGTCGACCGCAATCACCGGCGGCGGGTTGGAACCCTCGGTCATCGTCCAGGATGAAATCTTGTAGCCGGACATGAACATGTCGAAGCGGTGTTCGTAAACGGTGGCGCCACTCACCGGCTGGCCTTCCGGCAGCTTGACCAAGCGCACCCGAAGCTGGGCGTCGGGACCTCGTCGAACCTGGGAATCAAGGACTTCGAAGCGGTAGTTGTCCGCAGTTTTCTCGGTAGGTGAAGCACAGCCCGCGGCAACGATGGCAATCGCCATGGCGGCAGTGCGAAGCACGACATTTCGCATTGGCTACTCCAGACAGGTTCAGAGCTTGCCCCGGTATCGGGCGACCAAACGATGTGTGACCGTGCGATTCCTCATTGTTAGATGTCAGAAACATTGATCCTTCGTCCGCGTCAAGCGCGGAGCCGAACAGTCATCAACGGCTAAGCGCCTTCCTCTCCGGATTTCGAAGATGGCGCCGCCGACCTTGTCTCTCGATGAGTGCTGAATCGAGCGTGAACTTCGGAAAACCGTAGCGGCCAGAATGTACGGACGGGCCGAAGTTTAACATCGCTAGAAGGATTACAGGCTTACAACGATTTATTGCAGCGGCGGCCTGTTCGGACATAGGTGCGTTGACAAGATGCCAGTGCAGGACCCTAGTTTTTTCAACCCGAATCGCATGATCCCGCGCAGTCGGGGGTTCCAAAGATAGCAAGTATAGGAGAGTGCAATGTCTTTTGCCCGAGGCGTGGCGGTCGCAGCGGTTGTGGTGGCGGGATGGCTCTCGGCTTCGGCTGCGCAGGCGCAGAATGCCGTCGAGTTCATCCGCAACCAGAATGACCTGAACATCTTTGCTCGCATCATTGAGCGCAGCGGCTTGACCGAGCGTCTCTCTGGTCCTGGGCCCTTTGCCATCTATGCGCCGACTGACGGCGCGTTTAGGCAGCACCCGTATGCGCATCGGGAGGCAGTGGATCGCGCGCCGCAGCCCGAACTGCAGCGCCTGGTTCTCTCCCACGTGGCGCAGCATACGCGTGAGGAGAGCCTCGTGTCCGGTTCGGGGCCGCGTAGCGAACAGATGCTCTCGGGCGCCAACGTACGCTTTGAGCGTCAGATCCAGGAAGGCGGTGAAGGTGGAAGGTCCGGGGGGGTCACCATCAACGGCATCGGCGTTCTGGACAACAGCCGGGTGTCGAACGGCATCGTTCACCGCCTGAACGGGGTGCTTACCCTGAACTGACCGGCAGCCTGCCCCAATCCCCTCAACTACTGGCGGGTGCAGCAGGTCCGTTCAGGGCATCGGCTGCAGCCGCCAGCACGCATAACCTCATTTGCCCCACATCTGGCCAGAGCCCCGGTCTCGACAGCATCGGGGCGTGCCACTCCATGGGGAGGCGCGCCAGGGGAAGGCATACGTGTTGAAGCTAGCTCCCGCTGCATTACGGCACCTTGTGGCCCGATCCAGTCGGCCGTCGGTGCAGAGGCAGGTTGCGTGGACAGCAAGCGAATTTAAAACTTGCTTCCGTTGCCGGCCGACCCGATTACGGTATCTAGTTCGGCGGATTCAGGGCCACGGCGCGCAGCGCTTCGCTTCCTCTTGAGGTCTGGAGGGCAAGGAAGAGCGCGTCCGATACGATGACACCGCACCTAACCGGCTGGATGAAGATTCGGGCACCACATGCCGGAGTTGGTCTCCCCGGGAAGTGCGGTTGAAGAACCTCCGCTCCGTCCGTCGCAGCCGCCGGCAGATTGTGACAGAGATCCGCGAAGGAGCCCTGGCGCCGCCTAGAGGGATATCCCCTGGAGGCCGTGGTCTACTCCACCACCGAGCAGCGGCATAACTCCAAGGGAGCGGGCAACGGCTTCTTTGGAAACCGAAGCTGCGCATCCCGGACATCCATGAGAACCCCGGGGATCTGCAGCCCTTCGGTCACCCACTCGATACCCGCATGCCCAGCAACAGGTCATCGCGGCCATCCACAATGGCTATCGCTCGCTTAGGTTAAGCCATGAAGCCAATCCGCACCATCGCTCGATGGCTTATTGGAGCTGGGCGCCGGAGGAAGGCGCGCCGCGTGGCGCCTCGCTCTCGCGCGCGGATTCAGATGCAGTCTCGCTCGGCCCCTGATGCGCGCCGTGCCCATGGTGCATGAACAAGTGCATCAGAGGGCAGGCGAGTAGGAGAAGATACGGGAGTGCGCCAAGGGCGTGCTCGTAATGTTCACGGAGCACATAGAATGCGATGATCAGGCCGAAGCCGATCACGGTGATACCGCCCTTGCTGCGCCACCAGGACAATTGAGAAAGACCGTGCATCATGACGCTCCTTGCCTCGTCTTCCACGACCTTGGCGGGAGGCACGGCAAGCCGCCTTGACCTGGGTCAAACCTGGGTGGTGTTGCTCTACTGCGCCGTGCTCAGTGCCGTGCCCAGAGGCGGTCGCCGCCGGACGCGCCAAAGAGGACAACCTCGTAGGGTGTGCCCGGAATGTCCATTCCCGGCGAGGACGGCGGCATGCCAGGCGCGGCCAGTCCTTTGGCGCGCGGGCGTTCGGCGAGCAGACGGCGCACATCGGGAGCTGGAACATGCCCCTCGATCACGTAGCTCCCGATAGTGGCCGTGTGGCAGGACTGGAGAGCATCCGGCACGCCGTTGGCGGCCTTGACCGCCCGGAGATCGGCAATGTCATGCACGGTGGCCTCGAAGCCTGCGGCCCGCATGTGGCTGACCCAGCCCTCGCAGCAGCCGCAGCTCGGATCCTTCCACATCTCAAGCTTCAGCCTTTGGGCCGCTTTAGCCATGCCGACCGGCAGCATCGCCGCGGCCAGCGCCAATCGAAGGATGGATCGCCTGCTTCCCGGAATCAGAAGGAATGTTCCGCTCATCACATGCTTCCTTGCAAGGTTCGGCGTGTTCTAGCAGTCAGCGCTCGATGCTGCGCCTCTGCATCTCCGTCCGCTCGGTGTGGAGCGGCGTGGCTCTATGGTCCCTCGGCGATCTCGTCGAGAATGGGGCACTCTGGCCGATGGTCGCCATGGCAGGCCTCAGCCATCTTTTCCAGCGCCTCGCACATCTGGGTCATCTCGGCGATCTTGGCCCTGAGCTCGGCCACATGCTCGGTCGCAATCCGCTTCACGTCCGCGCTCGCCCGGTCCTCGTCCTGCCATAGGCCGATGAGCTGCTTGATGCGTTCGAGCGGAAGCCCAAGGTCGCGCGCTCTCCGGACGAAGCGCAGCGTGTTCACGTCCCTCGCCGAGTAGACGCGGTAACCGGTTTCAGTTCGAGCCGCTTTCGTGAGTAGGCCTATGCTTTCATAGTACCTGAGCATCTTCGCCGAGACGCCGGACGCCTTCGCTGTCTGTCCGATGTTCATGACGACCTCCACTGCAGGACTCGGGGCCCCGACAACGACAGGACCGTCGGTCCTCCCACGGTGGGAATGTCAAGCTCTGTCTGCAGGAGGTTCTTGCCGCCACACTTGGCCATTTAACGAGTGGGAGAGCTCTTGACCCTCCCATAGTGGGAAGCACCACCTTACGAGTCTTCTGACGGAAACACGGACTCGCGCCACGCGGGTCACAGCGGGGATCAAGGATGAGCGGGCAGCACTCCAGTCACGGGCACGCACATCATCATGGATCGGGCCACGGCCACGATCATCCGACCATGATCGCCGATGACGGTCGTGTCACCGATCCAGTCTGCGGGATGAAGGTGGATCCGGCCACTTCGACGCACCGGCTGGAGCATGGCGGGACGACGTTCCACTTCTGCTCCGCCGGTTGCCGGTCGAAGTTCGAGGCTGACCCCGAGAAATACCTCAGGCCCAAGACGGCAGCCCAAGCCGTCACGGCTCCCAAGGGCGCCATCTACACCTGCCCCATGCATCCCCAGATTCGGCAGCAGGAGCCGGGCAACTGCCCAATCTGCGGGATGGCGCTGGAGCCGCTGGAAGTGACGGCCGACGCCGCTCCGAACCACGAGCTGGCCGACATGACCCGGCGGTTCTGGATCGGGCTGGCGCTGACCGTGCCCGTGGTCATCCTGGAGATGGGCGCCCACATCCCCGGGCTTGGCCTGCACCAGCTAGTGTCGCCCAGGATGTCCGTCTGGATCCAATTCCTGTTGGGGACGCCGGTCGTGCTCTGGGCGGGATGGCCGTTCTTCGTTCGCGGCTGGCAGTCGGTGGTGAACCGCAGCCTGAACATGTTCAGCCTGATCGCCCTCGGGACCGGCGCCGCCTACCTCTACAGCCTGGTCGCGACCTTCGCGCCCAGCATTTTCCCCGAGGGCTTCCGGGGCATGGATGGCACGGTCGCCGTCTACTTCGAGGCGGCCGCGGTCATCACCGTGCTCGTGCTGCTCGGCCAGGTGCTGGAATTGCGTGCCCGGGAGCAGACTGGCGGCGCCATCCGCGCCCTGCTCAACATGGCGCCCAAGACCGCCCGGCGCCTCAAGGAGAACGGCGAGGATGAGGAGATCCCGCTGGCCGACGTCCAGGTCGGCGACCGGCTGCGGGTGCGGCCGGGCGAGAGCGTGCCGGTAGACGGCGAGATCCAGGAGGGGGGTGGTGCTGTGGACGAGTCCATGGTCACTGGCGAATCCCTGCCCGTGGAAAAGGCGCCCGGCTCCAAGGTCATCGGCGGCACGGTCAACGGCACCGGCTCGCTGGTCATGCGGGCGGACAAGGTCGGCTCCGACACCATGCTGTCGCGCATCGTGGCCATGGTCGCCGAGGCCCAGCGCAGCCGGGCGCCCATCCAGCGCATGGCCGACACCGTGTCCGGCTACTTCGTGCCCGCGGTCATCGCCATCGCGGCGGTCGCCTTCATCGCCTGGGCGGTCTGGGGACCGTCCCCCGCGCTCTCCTACGGGCTGATCGCCGCTGTCTCGGTGCTCATCATCGCCTGCCCCTGCGCGCTCGGCCTGGCGACCCCGATGTCGATCATGGTCGGCGTCGGCAAGGGGGCCGGAGCAGGCGTGCTCATCAAGTCGGCCGAGGCGCTCGAGCACATGGAGAAGGTGGACACCCTGGTCGTAGACAAGACCGGCACGCTGACCGAGGGCAAACCCAAGGTCGTGGCCGTGGTCCCGGCGCCGGGGCTGACCGAGGCCGAGGTTCTGCCGCTGGCCGCCAGCCTGGAGCGGTCGAGCGAGCACCCGCTTGCGGCCGCCGTCGTGACGGCGGCCAAGGAACGCGGCATGGCCTTCGGGGAACCGGCGGACTTCGCCTCCGTTACCGGCAAGGGCGTGACCGGCGCGGTGGACGGGCGCCGCGTCGCGCTTGGCAACGCACGGCTCATGCAGGAGCTCGGGGTGGAATTGGGTAACCTCGCGGCCAAGGCGGACGAGCTGCGGCGCGAGGGCGGCACGGCGCTTTTCCTTGCCGTGGACGGCAAACCGGGCGGCGTCGTCGCGGTGGCCGACCCCGTCAAGCAGACCACGCCCGCCGCGCTGCAAAGCCTTCGGGCCGACGGCATCCACATCATCATGCTGACGGGCGACAACCGCATCACTGCCGAGGCGGTCGCGCGGAAGCTCGGAATCGACGAATTCCAGGGCGACGTGCTGCCCGAGGATAAACACCGCATCGTCCGGGAGCTCCGCGCCAAGGGGAAAGTCGTCGCCATGGCGGGCGACGGTGTAAACGACGCTCCGGCGCTTGCCGAGGCTGACGTGGGCATCGCCATGGGAACAGGCACTGACGTAGCGATGCAGAGTGCGGGCGTGACGCTGGTGAAGGGCGACCTCGCGGGCATCGCGCGGGCGCGGGCGTTGAGCCGGGCGACCATGCGCAACATCCGGCAGAACCTGTTCCTCGCCTTCGTCTACAACGTGCTGGGCGTTCCGCTCGCGGCAGGTGTGCTCTACTCTTTCCTGGGCCTCCTGCTCAGCCCAATTGTCGCCGCGTTGGCCATGGCTTTGAGTTCCGTCTCGGTGATCGGCAATGCGCTGCGACTGCGGACAGTGCGCCTTTGAAGCCAGCGCCTTGAGGGATGGGGACGGTCACGTCCCCATCCCAGCCGTTTCAGTGGCGGTGAGCGCCGCCACCGGACGAGGTGCCGCCTTGCGGCTGCATCTGGCTACACTGCGCCATCATCGCCTGCATGTCGGGGGACATCGTCGCCCCGCGGCGCGCATCCGTCTGCATCTGCGAGCAGTGGGCCATCATGTCTTGCATGCTCATGCCCGACATGTTGTGCCCCTGCATGCCGGACATGCCCTGCATGTTGGAATGGTTCATGCCGGGCATGCTCGAGTGGCCCATGCCCTGCATGCCACCGCCGGGCGGTGCGGCGGTCTGAACCGCGGGCTGCAGAGACATTTGGGGTGCCGGGGGAGCTGAGGCCTGCGGCGTCGCACCCTGCGGTGCGCAGGCAGCTGCCGAGAGCACCAAGCCGAGGCCCACGACGAAGCGTGCGGTCCAGTTGCGATGAGAAGCGGCGATCATGCTTCCTCCTTTTTCCGAGCCGCGCCGAACCGGGCTGGCCAGCAGAACAGAGCTCCCGTGTTCGGCGGGATGCCTCCACCGGCGGCAGACCTGGACTGGTCGGCACGCGCGGGTTGGTCCGTCGGCGAGCCACGTTCGTGGCGCTCCGTCGGCGCGAAGCGTGGCAGTAGTCTACACTCCCCGGTCCGTGCCGTCGCCGCCTGGGGCAGGGTCATTTCTTACGTTTTATTGCGGCGTGCCGGACACGATTGATGATGGTGACGCCAGCGTGGATATCAGAGGCAGGGATTCGTTGCCTGGCCGGTCGTCCGAGTAGGACGGCCCGAATACGCATGTCTGCACGCGGGCGTGCCTGTGACCACGGAAGTTGGAGAGGAGTTCTTGGAAATGGCTGAGGTTTCGCTGTTGCAGCGCAAGTTGCTGGCCGTTGTCGTCGCTGCCGACACCGCATCCGCTGTTCCGGGCGCTACCCCGGCCGGGACGAGAGGCGGGCGGGGGTTGCCGCTCGAGCTTCAACTGGCGGCGGAGCAGGAGTCGGTGGGCACCGGGTGCTCCGGATCAGTGCGTTGACTGAGCGGTCCGGCACCGGCGGACCGCACGCCCTTTCGCCGGTTGAGTTGCCTCCCATGTCCGGAGAAGGACGGCACATCCTGGTCGTCGAGGATGACGAGGAACTGCGCAAGCTCCTGCTCTCCCTGCTCCGCCGCAGCGGTTTCCGCGCGAGCGGCGCCCGGGACGGGGTGGAGATGCGCCGCCTCCTCTGCTCCGCGCAGGTCGATCTCGTTCTGCTCGACGTTATGCTGCCCGGCCGGTCTGGGTTCGAACTGTGCCGGGAGGTTCGGGCCGGGGGACGTGTGCCGGTCATCATTCTCACGGCGCTCCGAGAGGCAACGGACCGCGTCGTGGGGCTGGAGCTCGGCGCGGACGACTTCGTCGTGAAGCCCGCCGACCCTGCGGAGTTGATCGCCCGCATCCGAGCCGTCCTCCGGCGCGTGGGCGCCCTCGAGAGCGGCTTGCCGGGCGAGGCTCGCGAAGTGGCCCACTTCGCCGGTTGGTCGCTGGATACCCGGCGGCGCGAGCTGCTGCGACCGGACGGCGTCGCGGTCGAGCTGACCAGCGGCGAGTACGACCTCCTACTCGCCTTCATCGAGCGGCCGCAGCGCATCCTGACGCGCGACCAGCTCCTGGATCTCGCGCGCAACCGCCCTTATGGCGGACTGGACCGTTCGATGGACGTCCAGGTCAGTCGGTTGCGCGCCAAGCTCGGGCCGCGTCCCCATGAGGATGGCGAGCCAGGTCTAATCAAGACGGTGCGGGGTGTCGGCTACATGCTCTCGGCCACGGTGGCGTGGTCCGGTTGAGCCGCCTCCTCCCCCAGTCCCTTGCCGCTCGCACCCTGGCGGCGCTCACTATTGGCTTCGCCATACTGTTCGCGGCCATGGTCGGCCTGCATGACATCATGCTGCGGCGGGCGGTGGAGCGCGGGACCGAGGAGTTGCTGGCCCAGCGGCTGGCTACCCTGATGGATGCGGTGTCCGCTGCTCCCGAGGCCGACCGGGACCGGGTGGCCCATGCGCTGTCGCGGCCGGACCTTGAGGTCCACTGGCGCCGTTACCCGGCGCCGACCCCCGAGCATCCCTCAGGTGCGGAATGGCCGAAGGTCGCGGCCCGGACGAAGGAGCTGAGCAGTCTCGCGGGAGAGGTGCGTGTCCACCCCGGCCGCCGCGACACCGCGTCGAACCGCATCATCGGCATCGGTGCCGTGGTGCGCCTCGCGGACGGCTCATGGCTCGAAGTCGAGCTGGCCTCGTTCAACGTGCTGTCCGCCGAACAGCGCATGCTGCATGCCTATGCCGCCGCCATCGGCCTCGCCTTGCTCCTGGCGGTCGGCTTCGCCGTTCACTCGGTCTCCGCGCCGGTCGCTGCCCTGGCGAAGTCCGTGTCGCGCCTGGATCTGGAGAAGGACCCCCCGGCGCTTTCGGCTTCAGGGCCGCGCGAGGTACGCCAACTCGCTGATGCGCTGGATGAAATGGCAGCCCGCACACGCGACGCCTTCCGCCAACGGACCCTGGCGCTGGGTGCGCTCTCGCATGACCTCATGTCGCCGATTGCCCGGCTGCGGCTGCGGACGGAAGATATCCCGGAGGAGGTTGGGGACCCGATCCGCCGTGATTTGGCCGAGATGGAGACCATGGTCGCCGATGTCCTCGCCTATCTGCGGGGGGGGCATGCTGGCGAAGCCATCCGGCCGCTCGCGGTCACGGCTCTCGTTCGCACCGTGGCGGACGAGTTCACCGACGCCGGAACGCCGGTCGAGGAGGGGCGGATGGATGATGAGGCGGTCATCTCCGGGCGCCGCGTGGCCATCAAGCGCGCCGTGACGAACCTGCTCGCAAACGCCATCCGGCACGGGCGTGATCCGTGGGTGGAGGTCCAGGCTCTCCCTGATGCGGTGCTGGTCCGCGTCGGCGACCGTGGGCTCGGCATCCCGTCGGAGGACGTGCCGCGGGTGACCGAACCCTTCTTCAGGGGCGATCGGGCGCGAACGGCGGGAGGCGGCAGCGGCCTCGGCCTCTCGACGGCTCGGGCCATCGTTGAAGGCCACGGCGGACACCTCTGGATCGAAAGCGCGCCGGGGCGGGGAACCGTGGTGTCCCTCCGGCTTCCCCGCACGCCGCAGAACCCCGACGGTGGCACCCCGGGGAACAAGACGATGTGATCCGGAGGCCGCCCGGTCGCCGCGTCGGGTGCCAGGGCCAGACGGTCCGGGGACGACGCCGGTATTGGTGCTGCGCTCCCTTCCTGGCGACGGCTTCCGGACCCGCCGGACACCCCCTTCCGACCAGCAAGGAGGGACGAGCACCCAAAACCCAATGTTGACATGAGGTCATGCGGCTCAGGCCGTTGACTCCGGCCCTCCTATTCCGTGGAGCTGTCGCTCGTCGGCGCAGCGTGCTGCCCAGCAGTCCGCGCACCGGAGGGCCGCACCACCGAGCGGCCACCGGCATGGCTCCGGTCGAACCCGAGCATAGGCGTGATCCTGAGATGCGGCGGGCGGCGCAAGGGATGAGTCAGGAGCATCAGCTGGAAATCGCAAATCTTAAAGCCTGAACGTCGCAGCAACCGCCTCGCCAGGTTCGGGTTACAGGCCTCGGAGCCGCCACGGCTCTGGCCCTTTCCCGGCTCCCCGTCTGCTTCGTCAGGTTTGGGCCCCCACGTCGTGCGCACCGGCACGCCGCGGCATAACCGCGCACCCAGGGAGTCCACGATGAGCTACGCCCGCTTCGGCGCGATGATCCTGGTGTCCACGGTCGCCATGTTCGGGCTCATGTACCTGAACACCTACGCATTCGAGCACGTGTTCTACAGCCAGACGCGGACGTGGATGGCCATCATGATGGGCGGGGCGATGGCCGTCATCATGATGTTGTTCATGCTGAAGATGTATCACAGCAAGCGCGCGAACCTGGCCATTGTCGCCGGTGGGGCGGTCGTGTTTGCCGCGTCGCTCTTCCTGGTTCGCAGTCAGGCGACGGTCGGTGACGTGGATTACATGAAGGCCATGATCCCGCACCACTCCATCGCCATCATGACCAGCGAGCGCGCCCATATCCGCGACCCGCGCGTGCGACGCCTGGCGGACCAGATTATCGAGGCGCAGGTCCGCGAAATTGCGGAGATGAAGCAGCTGATCGCCGACCTCGAGCGCAATCCGACCGCTCCGGGGGCGCGGGACCTGGAGCCGCGGGTGGCAAGCGCGGCTACGACGGGACGGTGAGGTCGGAACGGACGCTTCCGCTTCCCCGGACGCCCTCGCCCTCTTGCCTAGGCCGCCCCGTAACGGGAGCCGGAGCATGGACGCTCGCCCGGAATCTAGGCGCGCAGGTCTCTCCCCTTGACCTTGCCACAATGGGAAGCCCCACCTCTCGGCGACTGTTGTGGAAAGGGGAATACCATGCGCTTCATCGTCGAGAACATGCACTGCGAAGGCTGCGCCAAGGGCGTGACTGCCGTGGTGAAGGAAGCCGACCCTTCGGCACAGGTCGAGGTCCGGCTCGAAGACAAGTCGATCTCCGTCAACGGCGGCCGCCTTGGCGGCGAGGCGCTTCGAAGCGCCCTGCACACGACAGGCTGGAAAGCCGCCGGGACGGCTGGCTGACGGTAGGCGGGCGTCGGCCTGCGGCGGAAATAAATTGGTGCGCGATTGCCGCTGCCGCACTGCGGCGTCCCGCCTATTCATCCTGCAAGGCTTCCGCCGTCATCGCAGTCGCGGAATCGCCTCTACAGGAGAGACCATGCTTTCACGATTTGCCTTCCTTCGGAACGGCGCGCTCGCTGCGGCCTTTGCGGTCCTGATGGCCCCCGGTGCCGCGTCCGCGCATGCGATGCTGCACTCCTCCGACCCCGCCGACGGCGCAACCCTCAACTCGTCTCCGCGCGCGCTGCACCTGATGTTCACCGAGGAGTGCCGCGTGACGTCGCTGCGCCTGCTCGACGAGGCCGGGAAGGAGCGGCAGATCCGCCGTGAGGGCGGGCGGGAGGCAGCGAGCCACGCGACCGCGACCGTTCCCTCGTCGCTCCCGCCGGGAGCCTACCGAATCGAGTGGCGGGCCATGGGCGGCGACGGCCATGTCATGAGCGGCGCAGTGCGCTTCGCCGTGACATCCTCGCGGTGATCTTGGAGCTGCTCGGGCCGGAGCCGGACCTTTACCGGGCGCTCTCGGCGGCGTGGCGCATCGCCTTCTACGTCACCTGCCTCGGGGCAGCCGGGCTGGGCATCTTTGCCATCGGCTTCAGCCGCCTACAGACCCCCCAGGACGCCGCTTCGTGCCGTCGCTTGACCCGGACCATGGTGGCGCTGGGCTTGGCGTCCAGCCTACTCTGGCTGGCAACGCAGGTTGCCTTGGCGTCGGACGGGGATCCGTTCGACGCCGAGGTCTGGGACATGATGGTCACCTCCCGCCCGGGGATCTCCGTTCTGATCGCCTGGGCGGGCTTGCTCGCGGTGGCGGTTGCTACCTGGATGGGGCAGCCGAGCCTCGTCGTCGGCGCCGCAGGCATCCTGACGATTGCAGCCAGCTTCACAGCCGTCGGCCACACGACGCAGCACCAGCCGCGGTGGCTCCTCGCGGCAGTCCTGGTGATGCACCTCGTTGCGGTCTCCTTCTGGTCTGGCAGCCTCTGGCCGCTCGCTCTGGCCTCGAAGCGGGGCGGTCCGGAGGCGGCATGGCTGGTCGAGGGCTGGGCTCGGGCCGCCACTTGGCTCGTGGGTGGCCTAGTTCTCGCCGGGGCGCTGCTGGCGTGGCTTCTCGTGGGCAGCCTCGAGACCCTGCTGACCACGGCGTATGGCTGGGCTCTGATGACCAAGCTGGCGCTGGTGGGCGTCCTGCTCGGCTTTGCGGCATGGCACCGCTTCCGGCTGACGCCTGCCCTTGCGGCCGACACTCCCGGAGCGGGAAAGCGTCTCGCTGTCTCCATCGGGTGGGAGATCGCCGTCATGGTCCTGGTGTTCTGGGCCGTGGCCGAGATGACGTCCACCAGCCCCCAGGGCGAGGGATAGCTTCCAGCGGTGCCGCGCCTATCCCCTCCCGGCCCAGGACCTGGGCGTGGTGAAGGCGCGGCACCGCGGAGTCCGGCCCCACTCACTGGCAGCATGCAGCGTCGGGGGAGGCAGAGCGGCTACTATTGCTCTTCCGGGGGACGTGCCATCAGCGCCATGCGGGTATCCTCACTGGAATTTGGTGGCAGCAAATTCAGACCCGGAGGGCGCGTCCGAGCTTGCGTCGGCTGGTAGATCTGCCGCCGTGATCGCTTAGGCCAATTTCCATATGCAGCCTCGGGGTTCCACTCCAGTACATGGCAGCGCCAGCCGTTGGCGGTTCACAGCGTTGTCCTATGTGAATCTGGCGGCCGCTTAAACGAAGTTCGCGCATACCCCTGTCCGCTCAGTTCACAGGTAGACACTACATCATTTTGTTGCACGGTGATCCGCTGTTCGACTGAGCCGTTCTCATTGGCCGGTCTCTGCGGGGACTTGGAACTACCTATCCTGCCCGGCCGGTACATTCCTCATCGTGCAAGGAAAACGTCATGGCACATAACCCGCAGCACTTTGGGCTGAGCAGTGGCCGCGATTTCCAGAGAGCGTTCGGTGACTATGACTTGCGCATTGGACAGGCGCACTTCGACTTTTTCTCCGGGTCCGACGCCATGGACGTGCAGTTTGGCCGAGCGAACACGGACATCCTCCTCGGCAATGCTCAGAACGATGACCTGCTCGGCGGTCGCGGAAGCGACGTCCTCGTCGGCGGTGCGGGTATCGATCATATGGATGGAGGCAAAGGCAACGACCTCCTGATTGGTGGCGATGCCGCCGACGAGCTTCGGGGGGCGGACGGGCGAGACTACCTCAGCGAAGGAATGGGCCACGGTGACCTAGAGGGCGGCGCAGGGAATGACGTGCTCTCCGGTGGGCTGGGCGGCGACGCATTCATCGTCGACCCTACCAGCGGTCATGACATCGTCGTCGACTTCCAGCCGGGGCCGGGAATCCTCGATCACATCGCGTTCCGCGATATCACGCCAGAGGAGCTGACATTCCAGGACACGGCTGCTGGCGTGAAGATTAGCTGGGCCGGCGGGGGAGGCTCTGTGCTGCTGGCGGGTATCCAGAAGGCAGATCTCGCCCAGGACGACTTCATGTTTGCGGATGACCGCTATCTTCTCCAGCCCACCAGCGCCGATGCGGACCAGGTATCCGCAGTCAGCTTCGCGAAGGATGAGGGCTTCAACCTCTCCGCGCCGGACATCACCGACGGTACGACGCCCGCCACCACCATCCACTTCGATGAATTCAACGTGCAGATCGGCACAGCGCAGGCAGACGCCTTCGCAGGTTCGGAGGTACGCGACTTTTACTTCGGTCTCGAAGGAGATGACCGCCTCTCGGGTGCGGCCGAGAACGACAACCTGACCGGCGATGCCGGAAACGACACCCTGGACGGCGGCATGGGGCAGGATCACCTGGTGGGCGGGGCCGATGACGATCAGCTCTTCGGTGGCGACCAGGCCGACAATCTTATGGGAGAGGACGGTAGGGACACCATCTACGCAGGCGCAGGTCACGACATGGTCGAGGGAGGCCGCGGCGACGACGTCCTGAACGGAGGGGATGGTGCCGACGCCTTCATCGTGTCCCCCGACAGTGGCAACGACACGGTCACGGGCGGGTTCGATGCTGGCCCTGGGGCGTTCGACCACATCGCCCTCAGGGACATCACGCCCGACGAGCTCAAAGTGGACGACACGGCCAGCGGAGTGCTGGTTAGCTGGACCACGGATCAGGGAACTGGGTCCCTGTTGCTTGAAGGCCTAACGAAGAGCGAAATGGCGCAGGACGACTTCATGTTCAACGCCGACGAGGGCACAAACGGTGCCTTCGTGAATGATGCATCTATCACGGACGAAGGTTCCCAATACCTTTTCCGCCACGCTGTCACGGCCGCCGCTCCGCAGACCGATTACCTGTTTACTTAGTCTGTCGCGGGCTTGCCGTTCTCGCTGAGAACGGCGAGCCCACAGTCTGGGCGCATATTGAGCCTCTCATATCCGAGCTCTCCCGTAGCTGAACAGCGGAGCGCGTGTTGAGACAGAGGCGGCGCTAGCCTGTCATGGCCGGAGAACGGCAGGCCGGCCAAGCCGGCCGGGGAGGCTGGGTGATTGGTCGCGAGCCGCTAGGCGGCTTTGGCACGAAGCGAAGGCTCAGCAGCATGCACCAGTAGCGAATGCGCCAACTTGAATGCCGCCAAGTCTTTCAGCCACGCCGCCACGTTGGCTGAGATCGTCGTCACGACGCCGCGTGTCCACTGTCCACTGGCGCACCGTGTGCTCGGGGCGGTTCAGTAGGCGGGTAAAGCCCCGGTACGACATGTCCAGCAGCGCCAGCACCCTTACAGAAGCAGTTGGGCGTTATCACGCCTCCGTTTCGGCATCCTCCGCACTGCCGCCTCGCCAGCCCGGCGGCCACGGTGCCGTGGCGTGTGCTTCCGCGACGCGGCGCAGCGTCGCCGCCTCGTCGTCGGATAGTGGGCGAATGCCGCGAGGGTAGCGCACCCACTCCCCCCGATCGCACCCCATCTTATCGGAGAACTCGCGCAGTTCGGGTGACAGTGGCGCATGGGCTGCGGCGAGCCCTTCCAGCCAAGCACCGAAGTCGTCGCGGATTTCGTGCCGCCCGTTGGCCATCTGCCGCACCGCGGCCTGCCCGACGTTCAGTCGGCGCGCAAGGCCGCGTTTTGTCCAGCCGATTATTTCGAGGCACTTGGCGAAGCGGGAGGGGGACATAGCCATGCAGGTAGTAATGGCGCGGCAGCGGCGCCTCCCGCAACGCAGAAGACCGCCCGGAGGCGGCCAGCGGCAAAGCGCGGAACGGAACAGCGGAGGCGGGCCGAAGCCCTCCCTCCCCTTCTGCAGGGCAATCATGGCGAGGCCCCGGCGGCGCCCGGTGTACCGTGGTAGGGACCGGCGACGGCAGCGCGCACGACGGCGCGCTCGGTGAGCATGGCCAATAACAGCGCCTCGCTTTCGGCGTCGATCAGGTTGCGGATGATGGCGCGGCCGGTGCCGTCCTCGATCACGGCCAGGAGGTAGGCGGGATCTTCCGAGCTGGTGCCGAGCGCCAGGCCGTTGCCGGCGTCGTCGTTGAGGATGAGCGGAAGGCCCAGGATGGGCAGGGCGTGGCAATCCATGGTGCGGAGCTTTCGACGGGGTGGAGCAGGAGGGAGAAGGAGGGGCGGGGATCGCTCCCCGCCCCGGCCCGTCAGGCGGCGCCCTTGAGGGCCGCCATGCGCTCACCCAGCATCCACAGCGCTCGGTTGAGCTTCACGTCCTGGTCGATGCCCGTGACCTCGCGCGAGGTCACGCGGCGCGGGCGGTTGTTGCCGTCCCTGCCCCATGCCTGGAGGCCGCCGCGGATGGTGTTTTCCTGCACCCGGTTGAAGGTGGTCCACAGATCGTCCGAGGCGTCTGCGAGCCGGCGGGCGCGCAGGAACTGATCCGCCTGGATCGGGGTGGACACGTTGCCCGCCTCGTCTCCGAAGCGCAGCACACGGGCGGCATCCGCGAGGGCGTGCTGTTCGTCGTGGTTGAGGGTGACGCCGGCCCAGGCGTCGGCCGCCTCGACGGCCTGGCGCGAGGCGTCCAGAACCTCGAAGCTGCCCTCGATCACCTGGCGCACCACGTCACCCTTGTGCGGCACCTTCACTGAGCGTTCCGGCCCGTCTGACACCACCATGCCGTTGAGGCAGGCGAGGCGGAACACGCCCGCGGTGACGTGGTAGGCGCTGGTGCCGTCATGGGAGTTGATGAGCACGACCTCGGGAAAGGTCATGCCGACGCGGCGCGGCTGGTTGACCTGGCCCTCGTGGCGGAAGCGGATGAGGTGCTTGGTGTGGCCGCTGCGGTCGGCGTTGCGCGGGCGGGTCTGCCGCGCCAGCACGGGGGCGAAGCCCTCGCGCCGCAGGCCGGCGATCACGTCCGCGGTCGGAATGTAGGCGTAACGCGCGGAGCGGGACGAATGGGCCTCGGTCGCAAAGGCGGACGGGGCGAGCTGCATCAGCTCCCCGTCAGACAGCGGGCCGGCACCCATCGCGGCGCGGGTGGAGCCGAAGGAACGAGAAGAACGGAAGAACGTCATGCGGAGCGCCTTGCTCTAACCGCCGAAGCGAAGCGCCTCGGCTGAGAAGAACATTATCCCTGCCCCACCTACCGGTCAAGGTTTTTAAATTAATAAATCAACCTATTGAGTAACCGACCCGTGATCTTGGCTGTTGCGGCGGCGTAAGGCTCTACACCGCCGGTGTGCTCTCGTTTTTGGTAGCGATGCGGGCCGCGATCATGCCTGCGATGATGGCTTGCGGCGTGACGTTGCGGCCCATCTCGATCGAACGACGGGCGCTTTCCTCTGTGAGTGCGAGCAGGTGCGCGCGAGGAATACGGAGCGTCAGTTGCGCCATGTCACCACCGGCCGGGCGGCCAGGGCGGCGCTTGACCGGGGTGCCAATTGCCGCCGCGTCGGGGCTAGGGCTGTCTGACATGCTGGAATCCTGGAGAACATTCATGCTGGTTGATCAATTAAAAAACTAAACAACCACGATAGCCCCAGATGGGGAAGGCCTCATCGAGGTGTCTAGCGCCAAGTGTATAGTCGTAATACGCTTTACTCATGACGACGTACGGCGTAGTCAAGCCGTATTGACGCTTGCTACCTTGACGCGCGGCGTCATGCGGTTGGAGCAACCATGTCGATCATCACCGTTGCAAGCTCAAAGGGTGGGCCAGGCAAGACAACGCTGTCCCAGATCATCGCGGGCACCCTCGCGGCGCGGGGGGTGAGCGTTGCCGTGCTCGATGCCGACCCGACTGCCGGCCTGTCCCGATGGGCGTCCAGGCTTTACGAGGGAGCCGCCTTCGTCTGCCACCACGAGCCGGACGAGGCGAAGCTGGCCCATCTGATTCATCGGATGGCCCAGGAGGCTGAGGTGGTAGTGGTGGACACAGCTGGTTTCGGCAACCGCGCCGCGACCGTTGCCATGACGGCGGCAGACGGGGTGCTGATTCCTATGGTGCCGGGGGAGGGCGACGTTACCGAGGCCGCCCGCACTGTTGAGCTGGTGGCCGGCGTTGCATCGGCAGCCCGCCGCGAGATACCTGCCCGCGTTGTTCTCAACCGCGTGCGGTCCTCCACGGCACTCTCCAAACACGCTGCGGCCGAGGCAGCGACCCTGCCAAAACTAGCCGCCACCCTGTCCGACCTCGTGGCTTATGGTGAAATGGGCTTTTCAGGGCGGATGCCGGCTGGGAAGGCGGGAGCAGAGGCGGCAGCCCTGGTCGACGAGTTGCGGGAACTGGGATGGCTGCCGGGCAAGCCCTCAGCAGGTGGAAAGAAGAAGACGCCAAGCGCCAAGTCGCACCACGTAAAGTCGAAGGACGTAAAGACGCATACCGTAAAGACGCAGGAGTCGCACCGTTGAAGGGCCTCAAGAGCACCAGGCCAGCGCCGCCCATTTCCCCTGACGAGATGCTACGGGCGGCCGGCGAGGCCGCACCGCAGCAGCCGCCGGCCATCGTCCAACGCCAGGGCGACGACAAGCCGGCTGTCCTGTCTGTCCGGATGACCGAAGGTACCTTGGAAGCCCTGGCCCGCTTCGCGATCGACAAGGGCACGACGCAGCGGCGCGTGATCGCGGAAGCCCTGGCCAAGCATGGCGTGCAGGTATCCAGCCATGACCTGGAAGAGCGGCCCCAGCCCAGGCGCCGTGGGCGGGGTTAGAAACGCAAAGGCGTCTTGCGTAAAGTAGTAGTACGCAAGACAGCTTGGCGCTTGTCAGTCATAGTCATTCCACATGCGAGAAATGCGCGCGCGCAGCCCAAGGCAGAGCATCCCAACAGCCCCACCACCCCAAACCATGCCAAGCGGCTCCCAGAGCGGTTGCCCCGCGTCGAGTGCGGAGCGGATGCCCAGGAGGCCCGCTAAAGCGCATATGATGCCCAGGAAGCCCAGCACGGCCAGCAAGACCCTCGCTGGTCCTCGAGCCAGGTAGAGCAGCGGGGCGAGCAGCAGCCAGGCGGCGGCGCGGAGTGCAGAGCCCACCCCACGGATCGCCCGTGGGAAAGGCGCCGCCACTACGAGCGTGGCCCCGCCGGCGCCGCCGGCGGTGGCGCCTCATCCAGCCACAGCGGCACGGCGCAGGCCCGCCGGCCAGCGGCATCAGCCCAAACCGTCCGCCCTTCGCAGCGCGCCAGCAGGCCTACAAGGTCATTGCGGCGGATGGCGTCGGCCCATGCCCGAGCCGAGGCCGAGCCGTCCGACAGTGCGGCGCGGATAATGCCCGTGGTCTCACGCACTTCCGCAGCCTCCGTCGATCTTCCCCACAGATAGCCGCCGCCCAGCGCGCCCAGCAGCAGCACCGCCGCCCCGGCGCCCGACAGCACGGCCAAACGCCGGGACTGCGCGCCGGCCTGGCGCACGAAGTCAGCCCGGCATGCCTGCACGAGCTGGCGCGTCATCTCGGCCCGCTCCGAGGTGTCCATCGGCTGCCGGCTGGCCTCTACGTGGTCTAGCACCTCGCCCATGGCGCTGAGGCTGGCCCCGAATGCGTCAAGGACCGGACCGAGCGGGTCGCCTTCGAGCTGCGCCTTCGACGCTGCCAAGCGCAGATCGGCGCGGGCACGGCCGATCGCCCCGCGCGGGTCGGAGGGCGCCGCCGAGGTCGTCGTGCTCACGGTATCCAGGACCGGATCGGCGCCAGGGCCGCGGCCAAGTCCGCCATCCACTTGCGGATGCGCGAGCGGTCGAACGGGCCGAGGATAGCGCCGGGCTGGTCTGCCGGGGCTTGGCCATCGCGCGCTTGACCGAAGCGGAGCCGCTTGCCCTCGATCTCGGCCGCAACCCCGGCGTCCAGCCGCGGCATCCAGATCGGCACCGCACCGCGGTCCACGGCGGCCCGGAAGGCGCTGTGCCGCAGCACGCGGGCGAAGGCGTCCTCGCGCGGCATGGTGGGATCGGCCAGACCGGCGTTGAGGATCAGCGCCGTGGCCTGGGGCTGGAAGCCCTGTGCCTCGTAGCCGGCCAGCACGCCCAGGTCATCGACGCGCGGCGACAGGGTGTAGAGCGCGACCGGATGCACGCCGGCCTCTTCCAGGCTGCCGGCCAGGTCGGGCACGTCCTCCAGGAGCTTGCCCATGCTCAGGTCGCCGCCGCCCATGTCGAGCAGGGCGCTCTGCTTCTCGGCCATGACGAAGCCGAGCAGTTCTTCCGCCCAGCGGGCGACGCCTGTGGGATCGTTGGTATCGGGCTGCGCCACGTCGTTGACGAAGGTGGCCAACGACCGGTTCTGCGGATCGAGTGCCGCGGCGATAGGCGCAGGCTTCCCGGGGCGGGCCTCCTCCAGGATGTAGCGCAGCAGCGTGGTCTTGCCGCTACGGCCCGGCCCCATGACGAACAAGGCCTTGGGACGGTCCCCGAGGTCCACGGCCGGGACCGTGGGCAGGGCTGCAGCGGCGCCGTCGCGAGGACGGGCCGCCGGTCCGACCGGGATCTCCCGCTCGCCCTCGATCGAGCGGGCGCGGCCAAACAGACGAGGGCCGGGCGTGGGGGAGGGGTCGGGCTGGGGCGCTGCGGACGGGGTGTTCTTCATGGCTGGTACTCTGGTCATTTCAGGGACGCTGGCTTGAACCGCGGGGGCGGCTTCGGATCGAAGGCGCCTTCGGTCGGATCAAAGGCCGGGCGAGCTGGTGGGGAAGGTGCCGCCGCGAGGGCATGAGGCGCGACGGGTGAAGGAAGCGTCGGGGCGGCCACGGGAGCAGTTGCGGGCGTGCGGGAAGCTCCAGCCTTCGCCGCGGCCATCTCTGCCTTAGACCGTCGCCGCCGCTGTCCCTTGGCGTTCAGGGCGCCTGTGACGCGATGGTAGGCCCGCCGCACCGCTTCCGTTTTTGGCGGTTCGCCGTTGGCATCACGGATGCCCAGCTCGGCCAGGGTGCGGGCAATGCTGTCCCAACTCGGCCGAACCGTGTTCATCCGCTCGGTGATCAGGGCGTGGTGCTGGCGCATCCAGCCGAGCAGGGGGGAGCGGCCCGAGAGCTGGCCGAACGCCTCCTGCGCCATCTTGGTCGCTGGTGGGGTGGAAGAGTCCGCCAAGCCAATCATCCGTGGTTGCAACTGCTCGGAATCGTGGCCCAAGAGAGCCCATAGGTGCAACCCCGCGTTCCCAATTAGATACGGATAAGGCACCGGTTCGACACCACTAAGAGACGCCTAAGACACATCAAAGGGACATCGAAGGTGTAATGAAGGGACGAAGACGGACAGGAACAGACAGAATTGCCCTCCGAGGGGACGAGGGAGGCACAAGGAAGAGATAAGCAGGACACAAGAGACTGGGGAGGAGAGTAGAGAAGGTCACTACAGACCAATGCACCCTAGAAGGTGCTGGCCTCATCTCCTGCGGGGATGGTTCATTGGCGCCTGACCAACTGACGCCGAGGAAGCCGCTATGTCGGACGCCATCACCGCCGAGCTAGCCCGCCTCCGGGACACCGTTGAGACGCTTACCCAAGGGCTGCGGATGATGGTGGAGACACAGGCCACCCACACCGAAATGCTGCAAGCCATCCTTGAGGCGGCGACCGAGGAAGCCGGCGAGAGCCCGCTGCCGGGACTGCTGACGCAGATCGTGGAACGCCTCGACGAGCAGACTGGAATCCTGCACCGTATCGAGGTCGCGGCCAGTGGTGGGCCGGTGGAAGATGCCCAGGACGACGAGGGCCACGCCGGCCGGCGGCCGGGGCCGCCGTCGCGGCAGTAGCAGGCCCGGCCGGTGCTGACCTTCCGCAAGGGCGCGGCCACCGTCACCCCTGGCGGTGCGCGGGCGATGGCCGATCACCTGATGGAGGAGACGCTCTCGCCCGAAGCCGTGGCGATGGGGGATTACTACACCCGGAACCGGGCGGCCGAGCTGGGAGCCGGGCCGGGACCGGATGGCGAGGCGGGACCGGAGGCGCCGAACCGGGGCACCCGGCCGCAGCCGCGGCGGGACATGCACCCCGGCCTGGCGGCGGCGCTGGGGCTGGACCCGCACGGCGTCCCGACCGTGGAGCAGGTCAGTCAGATCCTCGCCGGCCGGCGCGCGGACGGCGGCGACCTGGCGACGAACGAGGCCGCGACCACGCGCAGCGTCAGCTACATCGACCTCTGTTTCTCGGCACCCAAGAGCGTCAGCCTGGCGTGGGCCTTCGCGCCGACCGAGGCCGAGCGGGCGACCATCCTGCAGGCGCACCGGGACGCGGTGGACGCCTCGCTGCGCTACGTCGCCCGGGAAATCGGCCAAGTCCGCCGCGGCAAGGCCGGCAGCGGGGGCACCGAGGCCGGGCACATCGCGTGGATCGGCTTCGAGCACTTCACCGCCCGCCCGACCGCGAGCGTGGTCGTCACCGACCAGAGGACGGGCGAGGACCGCACCGAGTTCTTTACCCTCCGCATGGAGCGCGATCCCTCGGGGGCAGGGGACCCGCAGCTCCACACCCATTGCGCGGTGCCTAACCTGGTCCTGACGGACGGCGGGCATCTCGGCGCCCTGGACCTCAACCCGACCCGTACGCGCATCCACGAGTTCGGCGCCTTCTATCAGGCTCAGATCGCGGCGAACCTGCGTCGCGTCGGAGTGGCGGTGGAGCTGGAGGAGCGCACGGGCATGGCGCGGCTGCCGGCCATCCCGGAGGCGGTCTGCGAGGCGTTCAGCAAGCGCACCCGCGACGGCACCGAGGCGGCGCGCGAGGAAGCGGCGAAGCGCGGTCTCGATTGGGACGCCATGACGCCGGACATGCAGGTGGACTTCCTCAAGGGCGGCACGAAGGCTGCCCGTAAGAGCAAGGCGGACGACCTCAGCGATTTCGCCGCCTGGCGCGGCCAGGCCGCGGCCATCGGGTGGGAACACCGCGGCGTCGTGGCGCCACAGCGTCAGGGCGCCGAGGCGCCACGGGAGCAGAGCCGGGCGGCCCGCCTGAAAGCCGGTTATGAGGCGGCCTTGCCCTTCCTCGAAGCCGAGTTCTCCCGCGCCTCCGTGCTCAACGGAGCGGACCTGCGCGCGGCGGCAGCCCGCGCCCTGATCGCCGCCGGTATGACGCCGGGGGCGGACGGTGGCCGGGCGGATGTGGACGCCCTGACGCGGGCCATGCGCGAGCGCGGGGTGCGCCAGGATGGCCAGCTCACGGGGTTGGTGTGGGGGCGCGACGGCGAGCGCGACGAGGTGAAGGTGACAACGGCGCTGCACGTCGTCCAGGAGGGCGAGGCCGTGGCGCTGGCCAAGGCCGCCGCGGCGGATCGCAGCCGCGCCCTGTCCCCCGCTGCCCTGGCCGCCGCGGTGGAGCGCAGCGGCTTGGATTTCGGTGACGAGCACGGCCAGGCGCAGCACGCCGCCATGCTGCGCCTCGGCACGGGCGGTGCCGTAGGGGTGGCGGTGGGCGTGGCCGGGTCGGGTAAGACCGCCCTGTTGCGCCCGCTGGTGGACGCCTGGAAAGCTCAGGGGAACAACGTGGTGGGCGTGGCCATCGCCTGGCGTCAGGCCGAGCCCTTGAAGGAGGCCGGCGTGGGCAGCGTGGCCGCCCTGACCGGCTTCCTGCACGGGGTCAAAGCTGGCCGAATCTCGGTCGGGATGCGGACGGTGGTGGTGGTGGACGAGCTCGGGCAGGTGGGCGCCCGGCAGATGCTGGAGCTGCTGCGACTGCGCGCGGAACACGGCTTCCGCATCGTCGCCGTGGGCGACGACAAGCAATGCCAGGGCATCGAGGCCGGGCCGGTGGTCAACCTCATGCGCCGGGCGCTGGGGCGGGAGGCGGTGCCGGAAATCCTCACCACGCGCCGGCAGCGCACGGAGCGCGAGCGCGAGATCGCCGGGCTGTTCCGCGACGGCAAGGCGGCCGAGGCGCTGGCCATGAAGCGCGAGGACGGCACGGCCGAGGCGGTGCCGGGGGGCTACGACGACGCCGTGCGGCGGGTGGCCGAGCTGTGGCGGCAGCGGCGCGAGGCGAACGCCGGGGATGCCGGCTTCTCGATCAGCGTCACGGCGCCGACGAACGCGGACGCCCGCGCCGTGGCCCTGGCGCTGCGCGAGGAACGCCGGGCGATGGGCGAGTTGGGGGCGGACGTGTTCAGCGTGCGCGCGACCGACCAGGCCGGCGCCGCCTACAACCTGACCCTGGCGCCGGGCGACCGGGTGCGGCTGTTCGACCGCCTCAACGCCCGCTTCCTTGACGGCGGCCGGGGCAACATCGGTAACAACGGCAGCGTGCTCGAAGTCCGCGAGGTGAACGCGGACGGGATCGTGCTGCGGACAGCGGCCGGCCGCGACGGCGCGGTGTCGTGGGAGAGCCTGGCCGACAAGAAGAACGGGCGAACCCGCCTAGCGCCGGGCGATGTGCTGACCATCGACGCGGCACAGGGCATCACCAGCAGCGAGCACATCAACGCCATGCCGGCAGGATCGGCGAAGGTGCAGGGGTTCAAGGGCTACACGGCCGAGAGCCGGCACAAGGATTCCGCCTTCCTCATCACGTCGGACGGTGCCGAGCGGCGAGAGGTGATGGTGCGCCGGGCGTTGGGCGACGCCCGGCCGGTGGGCGCGGGCGACGTGTGGGAGAATGTGGCGCGGAACCTGGCGCGCCAGCCGGCGAAGACGTCGGCGCTGGACTTCATGGATCGCGCCCGCGACATCGGCCGCAGCGCCGCGCACGCCATGCAGGCCGGTTTCCGCCGTGCCGAGGCGCGCGAGGTGGCCGGCGAGCCGCGGGCGACGCTGGGGGCGCAGCTCCGCGACCGCCGCGACGGCCGGGTGGTGGGTCAGGCGGTGGAGCGGCTGCGGCAGGCGCTCGATGCCCGCTGGCAGGCGGTGCGCGCGCTGGCCGACCGGTTGCGACGGACTGGCGGAACCGTTCTGCAGGACCGCGGGCGCGAGGACCGGCGGACGGCCGAGGGCAAGGCGGGGGCGGTGCGCGACCGGGCGGCGGACAACCAGGCGCAGAGCCGGGCGGCGGCCGAGCGGCACCGGGCGCCGCGGCCGAAGCAGGCCGACCAAGCGCGGCCGGTGGACGCGCCGGCCTACTGGCGGCGGACGGCGGCGGGAGCGAAGGGAGCACCGCAGCCGAGCGTGCGGCGGGCGGCGCAGAGGAAGCGCGAGGAAGGCGCCGTTGCCGTGATCGCGGATCGCTTGGCGCTGGCCCTGGACGAGCGCGGCGCCTTCTTGGCGGGGATGAGGCAGGGCAGGGGCCAGAAGCCCGCCCCGGCGGCCCAGGAGCCGCGCCAGGGCCGCGACGGGGCGCAGGCTCCCGCCCGCCCGGTAGAGCCCGCCCAGGCCGTCCCTGCGCCGTCCCAAGCCGGCCCCTCGCCCATGCCCTCACCGCGGGCTGCGGCAGCTCCGGGGCGGCGCGCGGCGCCGCGCTTCACCGAGGCCGACGCCGCGGCGGACTTCGCCGTGGTGCTGCACCGGACCGGGCTGCGCGTCGCCGGACCGGTGGAGATGGATGGGCGGATGCACCGGGTTCCCGTAGAGGGCGACCGGAAGGGGCAGAAGTCGGGAACCTACGTCGGGCATCTGGACGGCTGGCCGGCGGGCTACATCCGCAACCACAAGACCGGGACCGAGATCCGCTGGAAGGCCGAGCGGCCCGTGGTGCAGATGGCGCCGGCCGAGCGGGCGGCGTTCGCGGCCGAGGCGGCGGCCAGGTCCGCGGATCGGGCGCGCGAGCGCCACGACACCCAGGAGCGGGCGGCGAAGATGGCGCACCGGCTATGGGCCGCGGCGGCGCCGGCCAAGGATCACCCCTATCTCGCGGCTAAGGGCGTGCGGGCGCACGGTCTGCGGCAGGACCGGCGCGGCCGGCTGCTGGTGCCGGTGCAGGGCGCGGACGGGCGCTTGTGGGGGGTGCAGCGGGTGGACCTGGACGGGTCCAAGCTGTTCCTGAAAGGTGCCAGGACCGAGGGCGGGCACGCGCTGATCGGCGGGCGGCCGAGGCCGGGCGTGCCGCTGCTGGTGGCCGAGGGCTACGCCACGGGGGCGACGCTGCACGAGGCGACGGGACTGCCGGTGGCCGTGGCCTTCAACGCCGGGAACCTGGCGGCCGTGGCGAAGGCATACCGGGCGGCCGACCCGTCGCGGCTCATCGTCATTGCCGGGGACAACGACCACCACCTGCCGGCGCGCGCGGTGCCGTTGCCGAACGTGGGGAAGGAGAAGGCCGAGGCCGCGGCGGTGGCCGTGGGGGGAGCTGCGGCGGTGCCGTCCTTCCCGGCCGGGGACCGGGGCAGCGATTGGAACGACTTGGCGCGGCGTCAGGGGCACCAGCCCGTCGCCGCGGCGGTGCGGGGGGCGCTCGATCATCTGCAACGAAGGGCGGCAGCTCGGATGGAGCTGGCCGCGGCGGCATCGGCGACCAGGCAGCAAGAAGCACGTCAGCGTGGACCGCATATGTAATTAGAAAACGGCATCCAGAAGTTTCAGGCTCGCAGGAACACTTGGTGGAACGTACTGCACCCAGCTCTCATCACCACTTCGAATTAGTTCCCTAATTTTAGTTCCAGTCGCTACTTGAAGGCCGGGTTTGATAATGTCGCGCATCACCACTACTTCGTAGCCGATTTCCCTGAGAACCGAAATTTTCTTTGTGTTCCAGGCATCAACAACTGTGGTACAGCAGGGTAGATGGAGTGGCCAAAATTCTTTGAGGCGATCTGGTTTTTCTATGGGGAAAGGTCCTACATCAAATCGGCTAGGCGATACCCCAGCATCTAGTAGAGCCCTAGTGATAATCTGTGTTCTCTGATAATAAGAAAGTGGATTTGATTGAAGCTCTAGGCGGTGAGGCGCGATCTCCCCTCCAATACCGGGCTCTGTAAGAACCCTGGTAAGCCCTATGTAAACTTTTTCCGCAACAGCCAGAGCAGCCATAGCATAGGCAAGATGTGCGTTGTGAAAAGGTTGAAACCTTCCATGAATAGAAACTTTATTGTGCATTGTTCTGCCAATCGTCCCAAATAGCCAGTTTATTTATACATATGTAGATTTACCGATGAGGCTTCGGAATCTGCCCAAATATTCTCAAAGTAATCATGGAAAGCATTGTATGCCGTATTGGTGGAGCCTCCTTTAACATGGTTGGTTAAAACAACTTGTGGATTGTGTCGCCCAGCGTGCTGTCCCCAAACAGTCCAGCCCCACAGACAAATATCCTCGTTGATAAACATTAATCGGAAAAGTTGTCTGTCTATGGGGTCTCTCACCGAATAGAATCTAACTTCGATGGCCAGATTATAACTAATTTTGACTTGGGCAATGCGCCTAAGGCTTTCTCGCACTTTATCACTATACGCTGTTGGGTTGACTCCATTTCGTTTGGCCTGACTTTCGAGCTGTGGATTAGACGGTGGCGATAAGAGGAAGCGGACCTTACTTCCATTGATGGCACACCTCCGCATCGTAGCTTCAAAACTAGGAAGGCTGGTTAACTTATCTCCCCCAATTCCCAAAAAGTCGATTGGACCATTTGCCATGTCAAGCGAAGCAGCGAAACCGATTCCTGCCTCAGTAGTAGAATATGCGTCAACAACGCCGAGGGTGGTGTAACCCCGCAACATAAACCATGAAGCGAAAATGGCTGCGGCTGCTGCAATGACAAACATTGGAAGAGTGTGAAGCGTGCCAATTAAAATAAAGAGCAACACCACGATGGAGGTGTTTGCGGAAGTAATCCGCCAAAACGCAGAAATACGAAAAATTCGGAAAACTCGACGTGATATCCAGATCAGAAAAAGCGCAGCTAATCCGAATATTGCCCATATACCCGAGGCTAGTAAGTTATTATAAACTCCGGGTCCATCGAAATGTTGAAGAGCAAGATCATACAATCCCATTTGTCACCCGAACCAATCTACGAGACCACGAATCCAAAGCGTTAATATTTTCGAGCAACTGACTGATAGGAGTTAACTGAACGTCTGTATGCATGCCCGGTTCTAAACTATTGATCAAAGCCTCTGTTGGCACAGCGACATCAAAGACCAAGCCAGCATGCTGTTTTTCAAAATCATTGGATTGCAGATACAAAATACCCACATAGTTGATTTTGACGTTTTCTGAGAAGGATAGTTCCTCGTACAACTCACGAAGAACAAAGTTTCCATTATCTAGCGGCTGGTCATTGAAGAGGCCGGCTGTGTCGTCGCTCTGCATGTGACCTCCGAAGCTGACGCACCAAGAGTGATGCAGCCGACTTTCAGGCAACCTTTTTGTCCTCTTGTAAGTAAGGATATGGCTTCCTTTTCTGACGATGAAAGTGGGAATTAGCTGTACGTAGTTAAGGCTGGTTTCTGCTTCGGCTCGGGGAACATCAACAGCAAAGTCTAGCAGAGATTGGAAATTATGGGTATAAAGTCCATCCGAGCCGTCTTTTGGCAGCATACTTAGAAAAGTGTCTATTGGTACGGCCTTAATTGTTTCGTCAATGGGATTGATCTTGCGACGCTTGACAGCGAAATCTTTGCCAGCATTCCATTCTCTGAGCATGAAAATAGCATGACCGGCACGCTGGAATTTGGATTGCTCTCCAGAGTTCAGAATATCCATGGATATGCGTGCAGTAATGGTTTTCCAAGGCGTTTTGCCACTTAGCTTGGCCAGATTGCCATCTATGATTGCTCTAGCAATGTCCCTTGCATGCATAGCTTTATTCGAGCTGCGCAGTACAAGTTCTGCTGCGTCAACGTTGGACATTGCTCCATCCTGTTCGATGGAAGCATCGCTAAAGGGTCTATCAGAAATTTGCTGCGGCATCAGCCTATCCCCCAAACTTCAGACGGCAGCATTTTTGATGGGGCATGATGACACTAATCTCCGATTCTATGCAACCTTGTTTGATATCATAGAGTTGTCGCCACTAACAATTTCTATTACGATAGAAATCTCCTTATGACACACAGTATCAAACTGGCTGGGGCGGTGAATATGGTGGAAGAATACAGTTTATCGGAATACACGAAGGATGGCGGTTGTGGTTGCAAGATTCCTGCGGATGTCTTGGAAGAATTGCTAATCAATACTCCCATTTTCGGACATGAGCGGTTGTTAGTTGGAGTTGGCAGTCGTGATGATGCTGCCGTATACCTTCTATCAGAAAATCAAGCCTTGATTGTTTCGAACGATTTTTCTACTCCAATGGTGAGTAGTCCTTATGATTTTGGTAGGATATCTGCTGCAAACTCTATATCCGATATTTATGCTATGGGGGCAAAGCCTATTATGGCTATATCTATCCTGGGGGCTCCCTACGAAAAAGTGCCAATTGAAACCCT
Source organism: Roseomonas chloroacetimidivorans (assembly GCF_049629625.1). NCBI lineage: Bacteria > Pseudomonadati > Pseudomonadota > Alphaproteobacteria > Acetobacterales > Roseomonadaceae > Roseomonas > Roseomonas chloroacetimidivorans. Next base: position 32,333 of record NZ_JBNBZS010000040.1, read on the forward strand.
GTCTTTGATATCTTCTGGGGGTTACGATGTTTGTGTAAACGCAGGTATACCCGTAGCTGGAGGTCATTCGATCAATTCGAAAGATTTGTTCTACGGGTTAACAGTGATTGGACTTGCAGACCCTCGAAGCATCTTGTTGAACGATAAATGCAATGAGGGCGATAATATAATTATCACAAAGCCGCTGGGTTCGGCTGTGTATGCTGAGGCATCTAGAGCATGCAAACTTCGCGAGCAAGAATACGAGAAGTTTATTCAAGAGGCAGTCCGCCTAAACTCAATTGGGTGCATTCTGGCAGGTATGGAAGGAGTAAGTGCAGCCACAGATGTGACGGGATTTGGGCTGATGGGTCATGCAAGAAACATGGTGAGGAAATCCAAATTAGATATTGTTATCTCAGCGAGCCAAGTTCCGCTGTATGATGGTGTTTTGGAGTATGCCTCTTCTGGTTACACTACTGGAGGTGCCATTAAGAATTGGAGGTCATACAGCAACTTTGTAAAGGTGGCGCCTGGTGTAAGCAGATTAATCTGCATGATCTTGGCTGAGCCGGAAACAAATGGCGGCCTACTTTTTTCTGTTTCGCGAGAACGCACGCAAAGTGTTCTTGAATGTGTGAGATCGAATGGTTGTGAGGGAGCAAATATTGTTGGATCGGTTGTCCCTGGCGATGGAACAATTAGAATTGTTTGACTGGTCTAATTGGCGATTACTAAATTGCATAGGGCCAAACATCTATCCAAGCTGTTGTGCGGCATCAAAATAATCGCTGCCGCACTATTGTTTTGCTGCTGCCGATTACTTGAAGCGGGATTGCTGGAAAACGGCGCCCATCTCATCGGGAGCTGCTGAGTGTTGGTCACGCCGGCAGGCCGCAGGCAGAGGAAAATTTGTCCATTGGCACCCCTGACCGTCGCACCTTCCGAATAGGCTAAGCCCGCCAGGTAACAGGCGGTATGCGTGTCCACGTTCTGCGGCAGTTGCTGCGGGTTTTGCGGGAGTAGGGGTTAGGCCGATGCCAGGGCAGGCATCAGTAGCAGGGCAGCAAGCAGGAGCTTTCGCACGTTGGAAGCCTCAGTAGTAGGGAAGGCAGAACCGGCGCGCGAGCGCCAGGGCTTGGAAATGTCAGCGTGGGGCTTCGCGTCGCTACCATTGTAGAAGCATGTCACCGACTAAATCCCATTGTGGGGACCGTCAGTCTCACGCGGTGGGGGTTGGCACAGAAGGGTGCTGTAGTAGTTGCCACCACCCCAAAGGCCGCCATTCGACACGTCGCGGAGCGGCTGAGTATTGATCAACCGCATCTGATCCCCCGCACGACAACCGCGAGCGCGCAGCATGGTGGCCACCTGTTCGGCTTCTTGGTTCCGCCCATTTGCCCCAGTGACCTCTACGGTGCAGAGCTGGACGATCCGCTCGGTGGGCGCTTGTGCCCGGGCAGGCGGTGCAAGGTCAGAGGCGCCAATCATGGCGACCGAAGCCACCAGGCCGAGCTTCGCGAACGATCCCACCATTTGCGTCATGCCCTGACTCCATATTGACGGCCGGGCGTGGCGGCCTCGGTCGAGGGCGCGGCGGCCGGCTTCGCGACACGGCCGGCAGCGGCCACGCCCTGCCAATATTGCGTTGCAGCCGAGGCTTGCCCCGGCGCAGGCCGTGCCGAGCTGGCACCGGCCGCGGCGGACGCTTCCGCCCGGCGCGGCGCGGTGTCGCGGGATTGGTTGGAACCCTTGGTGTCGGACATGCCGTCCTCCTATTCCGCCGCCTGCTTGTGGAAGCGGCTGGCCTCGATCGCCGCGCGCAGCTCGGCGCGGCGGAAGTAGATCGCGCGCCCGCAGCGCAGCGGCTTGGAGCCGCGGGCGAACACGAAAGCCTCGTCGCCGCGCACGTCCTGCATCAGCTCGTCCGGCCGGATCAGCGCGCGGGCCATCTCGTGCCGGTTCATGCTGCTGCCTTTGGAGCGCGACCCGGCTTCCAGGGGCTTGCCCTGATTGCCGGTATTGCTGCCCTCGCTCTCGGCCAGCACCGAGTGCCCTCCGGCCGCGTCCGAGACGGACTTCGCGGTGTCGGTGTTCTGCACGGCGGCATACATCCGCCAGCTCACGCTATCGAACCAGGCGTTGCGACCCTGCCGGCCCCACTGTTCCACGAGCTGATCCTCGGCCTGGTAGAGCAGTTGCAGGGTGATCCCGTACTTGCGGCCGGCGTCGCGGGCGACCTCCAGAATCTTCATCGGCCCGAGGCGGCGGACCTCATCGAGCATGAACAGCACCCGGCCCTTCACGTTCCCGTCCGCCTCATAGAGCGCGTTCAGCAGGGCGCCGACGAGCACGCGGCCGACCGCGGGGGTGTCGCGCAGCACCTTGAGCGGGACTTGCAGGAACACCGTCAGCTTGCCCCCGGCCAGCTCGGAGGTGTGGCAGGAGGGTTCCGCCCCCTCGGCACCACCCGACACGAGATCGGCGTAGGCGGCGACGGAGAGCCAGGCGGTGTCGCCCGTGGCGTTGCCGTAGATGCCCGAGAAGGTCTCGGGCACGATCTTCTTGATGGTGCCGGCAATGTCGCGGGCCATGGGGCTGTTCGACCCGGCGTGGATGCCTTCCAGCACGTTGCGCATCTGGTCCTCGGGGGTGACGATGCCGGCGCGCAGGGTGCGGAGGGTCTTGGCCGCTGCGGGCATGGTGTCGTCCCACAGCATGTGGGCGAGCAGGCAGGCGGTGAGCTGCTTGCCCCAGTTGCGGAAAAACTTGTCGGCGTCGGAGCTGCCGCCCTCAGCCTCCCCGAAAATCCAACCCACCACGGCGTGGACGTTGGTTTCCGCGAGGGGGTGGGTCACGTCGATCCAGTCGAGGACGTTGATCCCGCCCGGCGTGCCCGGTTCCAGGGAAATGACCTTGTGCCCCATGCCCTCGCGGGCCGCGGCGAGCATCGGCCCCAGCTCGCGCGAGGGATCGAGCACGACGGCGGCGCCGGTCCAATGGACGAGGGTGGAGGCGGCTGAGACAGTCTTGAAGCCACCAGAGCCGGCGAACACCAGACTATGCGTCGGGCCGATCTTGCAGGGGTCCACCAGCAGCGGCGCCTTGCCGCCCTGGCCCCAGGTTTCCCGCTTCTCTGGGTCAAAGGCGATCTTGGCCACCTTGTCCTGATCCACCCGGTAAGCCTCGCCCACGACCACGCCGCCGAAATCGGGATGCGGGCCAGGGAAGCGGTCACGGGCCTCCTTCATGCTCATCCACTCGGCGTGCCCGTGGTTGTCGGTGCTGCCGCGGACGACCTGGCCGGGCTTGGTGACGCGCCCGCCGCGGAGCTGCACCAGACGGTAGATCACCAGGCCAAGGAACACGGAGGGCGCCCCGGCGCCGAACATCAGCCAGCGGCCGACGATGGGGTTGGGCAGGGCGAACAGGGCGTAGCTCCACCACTGGCCGATCCAGGCGACGCCCTGGAAGGGGAAGTAGCGGACCAGGCCGGTGCCCCACAGGAAAACAGCTGAGGCGGCGGCGGTCCAGAGCAGCGCGACAATGGCCAGCAGCAGGCCCCAGGCCGCCAAGCGGCCGGGGGAGGGGAGGCGGCGGCGGTCGCTCACCGAGCGCCGCCGCGGCGCAGGGCGAACAGGTGCCAGGTCGCCGCGCCCAGGATCAGCGCGGCGAGAGCGCCGCTGTTGAACAGGAGCATCCGGCCCAGCAGGAGGATCGAGAACGGCACCAAGTCGTCAGCCAACAGGTGCGACCACCAGCCCCAGGACCAAGCCAGGCCGCGGAGCTGCGGCAGGCGCGGCGCACCGTCCATCAGGACCAGCAGCAGGAAGGAGGCGAGCACCGTCCAGGCGGCGAGGAAGGCGAGGAACGCCGCGGCTTCGTGGGCCGGGCGCGGGAAAGGCGGGCGCATGGCGGCTCCGGTGGGGAAAGCGGGGAGGGGGTCAGGCGGCGCGCAGCAGAGCGGCGGCGGCCTCGCCACGGCGGGCAGCATCGTCCGCGAACCAGACCTCGCGAATGGAGTAGGTGCCGGCGTCGTTGTGCAGGGGTACGATGGCGTCCACGGCGCTGCCGATCATCGCGGCCAGGGTGTCGTCGCCGTAGGTGGCGCCCTGCGGCGTGCCCTTCACCAGATTGAACAGCCGGCGCATGGCCTGCGGCGCGTCGGCGCCGTGGATGGTGGTGAGACTGCCGGGGTGCCCGGTCATCACCTCGTTCAGATAGACCCAGGCGGCGTCGTCGCGCAGCTCCTGCAACAGCACGCGGTCGGGGCGCATCCGCAGCGTGGCTTGCAGCAGCGCGTCGGCGGTGACGCCGCCCATGGTCAGCCCGCCCTTGGAGTAGAGCAGGCGGACGGAGTTGCCGTGCGGCACGACCAGCTCTAGCGCGTCCTCAATCGTGAGGATGCGTTCGCTGCGCGGGATCTCCGACGTCAGGGTCTTGCTCAGGGTGGTCTTGCCGCCGCCCGTGGCGCCGCAGAACAGGATGTTGCGCCGGGCGCGCACCAGGCCGCGGAAGAAGGCCACGGCATTGCCCGCGTCGAACAGCTCCAACAACCCGGAGCTGTCGGCCTGGCGTTGCTCGCGGCGCTTGTCCCAGCGGTTCCAGCGGGAGGTGTCGTAGCGCCCGGCCAGGTCGGACAGGGCGGACACTGTATCGCTCGGCCGGCGGAAGGTCAGCGACACCGTGCCGGGCGGCACGGCCGGCGGCAGCACGACTTGCAGGCGGTGGCCGGTCGGCAGGTCGGTGGAGCACAGCGGGTGCTCGGCGCCGACGTTCTGGTTCCGCAGGGCGCCGGCCAGGATGGCGACACCTTCCAGCATGTCGAAGTCCAGCTCGGGGGCGGCGTGCCGCTCGAAGCGCCCGCCCTGGCGTAGCCAGAACTCGCCGGGGCGGTTGATGCACAGCTCCTCGGTGCGCGGATCGGCCAGGGCGCCGGCCACGGGGGCGAGGGCGAAGTCCAGTTGCGCCGTGGCGTGCATCATCGGCCGGCCTCCCGCGCGAAGGCGAACCAGAGCTGCGCCGGATCGTGGATGGTGGGCGCATCCTCCGGGACCGCACTGGGCAGGCGTTTCGTCTGCCCTGCCGTATTGCCGCTCCCGACCGGCGCCGCGGCGGCCAGGCCGAGGGCGAGCTGCACCCCTGCGTCCTTCACCGGCTGACGAGCCGGTACACGTCCGAGAATTCCAGGTTCCTCGCGACGAACACGGTCATGGGCTCCCCCTGGTTCCGGCGCAGGGTGGAGGGGATGTTGATGTCGGCTTCCAGCGCCTGGCTGGTGGCGCGCTGCCCGCCGGACTGGAACTGGTTGAAGGTGAGTCCGCTGCCGTTGTTCAGGGCGTTGCTGGCGACGGTGGCCGCGGCCTGCAGGCCGGTGTCGAGGAAGGCGAGCAGCATGGCGCCGCGGAACCGCTCGAAGAAGTGGCTATTGACCTCGCCGTCCAGCCCGGCCTGTCCCATCACGTCGGCGCCGGGGCTGTTCAGCTCCATCTGCACGCCGCCGGGCGTCAGGGCCTGGGTCATCACCACGAACAGGCGCCGCGAGCCGCGGGCCAGGCCGGATCGGACCTCGCCCACGATGCGCGTCCCGCGCTCCATCAGCACGACCGTCCCGGTGGAACCCCGCACGTCCACGGGGGTGATGCAGGAGAAGAAGCCGGCGACCGTGGAATCAATCGGCATTTCTGGGATGCAGGCGATGCGCGTGCCCATCGGCACCGTCAGTTCGGGGTTCCGCAGCACAGTCGCCCGGGCCGCTGCCATCCGCGACGGCCGCAGGCGCGACGAGAGCGCGTCGTCGGGCTCGTTGGCACCGCCGGCCAAGCCGCCGCCGGGGACTGTAGCAGGCGCCCCGGGCCGGGCGCGGGGCGTGCCCGTCACGTCCTGCACGGGCTGCGCGGCCTGCGGCGCGGCGCGGTCCTCGTAGCTCATGATCGGGGTGGGGTTGGGGGCCTGGCGCCCGCCGCCGAAGGCCGCGGCGCTGTGCGCGCCGGGCATCGGCATCCCCAGGGCGGCCGGCGTGGCCGGGATCGGCATGGCCGCGACCGCCGCGGCCGGGGTCGGTGCCGGCGGGGCGGCCGGCTCGGGCATCGGTCGGTAGGGCAGGGAGCGCCCGGCCTCCGCGACCGGCTGCTCGCGCTCGCGCTCCGGGGCCGGGCGGGAGGCGGGCCACATTGCGACCAGGCCGCAGGCCGCGAAGATGCCCACCCCAATCATCACCTTTTCCCGGCCCGTCAGCAGGCGCCGGCCGCCGGCCACGGGCGAGACGGGATTGTTGGAGGCGACGGCGCCCCCTTCCACGGCGCCGCTCATCGCCTGATCTCCCGCACCACGTCGGGGCTGGTGGTGCCGGTGCCGGGGTTCCGCCCGGTGGCATCGTGCGCCCGGTTGAAGATGCAAAGCACCAGGCCGCCGTCCCGCAGCCGCAGGGCCGGGCCGGTCTGGTGGATGGTGATGAGGCCGGCGGTGTTGGCGGAGTAGTTCACGGCCGCCTCGCGCCCGTCCGCGAGGACGGAGAAGATCGCGGGCACGCGGCGATTGCCGGGGAAGCGCAGGAAGGTGGATTGCCCATCGTCCCAAACCTCGGCCGGCGCCAGCTCGCGGTCGCCCTGGCCGTCATAGTTCCAGTTCATAACCCCCAGCGTAGCGGCGTTGGTGCTGGCCAGCACCAGGCGCTCGCGTGCCTGGCGCTCGGTCATCTCGCGACGGCGCGTCTCGGCCGCGGCGGCGGCGGCCTGGCGCCGGGCCGCGGCTGCGGCCGCCGCGGCGGCGCGCTCCTCGGCCGGGTAGGTGAAGCGCACGAGGTAGTAGGTGTTCGGGGCTTCCGCGGTCAGCGGCCCCTCGCGGGTGGACAGCTCGAAGGTGTAGGCGCGCATCACCTCCCGCCCGGTGGTGGGGTCGGTGCTGCGGCCGATGATGAACAGCGGCTGCGGGTCCAGATCCCGCAGGGGCTTGAGCATAACGAAGTTGCCGCGGACGGCGGTGAACAGGTTCCGGTCGGTGGACGCCCCGCGGCCAGCGCCGGCCCGCTCGGAGGGGGCGGGGCCGCCGGCCATGGCTAGCGGGCCGGTGCCAAGGCCGGCGGGCTCGGGCGGGTCCAGGAGGGTCTGATCCGACACCGGCAGGCCGGCCACCGTCTCGCCAGGGGCGAGCTGGATGGTCAGGGTGGCGCCGGGCACGGCGTAGAGCTTGACCACCTGCTGCGGATCGTAGGCGATCACCCGCACCCGCGGGTCGCGCCCGGCCGGGGCAGGGGCCTCGCCCGCGGCGGCCGGGGCGCCCCAGGCCAGCGGCAGGGCGACGGAGGCGGCCAGCAGCAGCCGCAGGGCGGAACGGGTGCGAATCATCGCGCCTCTCCCAGGGTCGGCACGCCCTCGCGCTCGGGCGGGCGGTATTCGGTCACGAGCACGCCCAGCGGGTTGATCGTCGTCCCATCGGTGAAGGCGATGTTCTGGCCGGCGCGGTAGCGCAGCGTTGTGACCCAGGTGGACACGACCGGCGGGCGGCCGTGGGCGCGCTCGGTGCGGCGGAAGCGGAGCTGATAAATCTCGTCGGCCTGCGCGGTGTCGTTCGGCAGCAGGGCGCCGCTGATCTGCTCCACGGTGACAGTCGCGCGCGTGCCCCACACGGCTTGCGGGCCGGGGGCTTTGTCGAGGTTGAACCACTCCTGAAAAGCGGTGCGGACGGCGGGCGCCGACATGCGGCTCACCACGTCGTAGGCATATTGCGCCTCGCCCGAGGACCAGCCTTCGCGCAGGCGGACATACTGGAACAGGGTGGCGCGCACGGTGCGCTCCTGCACCGCGGCTGGCAGGGCGTCGCCGTGGACCACGGTGGCCATGCTGCCGTCCGGCTGCGGCACGGCCACGACCGGCACCACGCGGACGAGGGGAAAGAGCTGGAGGGCGGCGAGGGCCTGCATCCCGACCACGCCCAGCAGGCCGACGATGGCCCAGGTCTTTCCCGTGCTGATGCGCTTGGCGCGGCGGGCGTCGCGGAGCTGGCGGGCCTGAGTCTCGGCATAGAGGCGGTTCAGCTCGCTCCGCGGGATCACCACGGCGGCGGCCATCTCGGCGTCGGAGGGGCCGCCCGCGGGGGAGGCGGACAACGGCACGGGCTGGCTGGGCGGGGAGATGGCGTTCAACGCACGACGCTCCCGGCCGGGGCGACCACGGGCGCGGCGGCAAAGTTGGCCGGCGGCAGCATCCGGGTCGGGTTGAGCTGGAACACCTCGCCGCGGCAGGCCGCCGGTTCGGAGACGCCGGCACAGGCGGCCAGAGCCAGCAGGGACAGCAGCAGGGCGGGCTTCATCGGGGCTCCAAGGGGACGGAGGAGGGAAGGGGCGCGCACGGGATCAGCCCTTCGGCGCGGTGTTGGCGGCCGTCGCCTCGGCGGCGGTGGCCGTGCGGCTCTGATAGGCTTCCTGTCGTCCCTGGGAGGCGGCGGCGGCCTTCTTGTCGGAGCGGCGCTGCATCGACGCCATGCCGCGGTCGATGGCTTCGCCCAGGGCTTGCGTGTGCGGGGCGAAGGAGCCGGCCAGGCCGCCTCCGATGGAGTAGGCCACACCCGTCAGTGCGCCGATCAGCAGCAGGCCGCACCAATACCAGGCGCCGACTTGCAGCAACGCGCCGATCTTTTCGTCTATGCTGCCGCCGGGGTTGGCCTGCGCCTGGCGGACGTAGCCGTTAAAACCCGTCATCAGCAGTTGGAGCATGACACCGATGCTCAACTGCACGAGCGTCAGCGAGACGAGCTTGCCCACCCAGCGGTCCACGAAGGGGCGCGTGGCATCGAACAGGTAGAGGCCGATCAGGAAGGGGCCGAGGGCGATCACCATGCCCATGACAACGCGGGCGATTACCCACATGAGGAAGATGACAACGAGGGCGACGAAGGAGATGGCCATGAGGGCGCGAATGGCGAGGCGTTCACCGAGTTGGGTGTAGCCGTTGGCCTCCGCGAGCACGGTGGCCGCCATGCGCTGCGTCGCGTTCCACAGCGCGTCGAACTGCGCGGCCGGCGCATAGGTGGTGCCGCCCGTCAGCGCAGCGCCGACCGTGCTAGGAATGTCCTGCAAGAACAGGTCACGGACGTAGGTGTTGAAGGTGCCGGCCGAGGTTAGGAGTGCTGCGACGGCCATGATCCGCAGCACGCGCCCGGCCAGCACGTTCTTGTCCATGCGCCCGGTCAGAACGAGCCAGCCGGAAATCAGGATGAACAGCGTGGCCGCCGCCCGCACCTGCGGACGCGCGAAGGTAAGCCCGCTATTGATGACCGTATCAATGCCGGTCATCAGGTTGGTATCGAACGTCATCGACACCTTCTGGAAGAAGTCAGCGGCCACCGGAGGCTCCGCCCCGGTAGCGGTCGAGCTGGTAGCAATAGGGTGTCAGAACATCGCTGCCAGGACCCCGGGTCGCGCAGGCGTTCCGCAGGTTGGAGTAGCCCAGCGGGTTCGTGCGCGGGTTGAAGTCCGGTTCCGGCAGACCGCTGCTGTCAACGGGCGGCGGTTGGCGGCCCTGGCCAGCGCGCGGCAGGGTGTTGGGCAACGGCCGACCCATGCGCGAAGCCCCCGCGGCTTCGGCGTTCTGGCAATCCCAGGTCGCAGCCAGGCGGGCGTCGCGGTGGCAGCGGCGCAAGGTTTCTTCGAGGACTTGCGGCCGAGCTTGGTACCAGGGCACGTCGCGGACCTCGCGCGACTGCTGCGCGAGGACGGGCGCGGCGCCCGCGGCCACCAGGGCGAGCGCGAGCACCGCGCCGCGCATCACTCGTCCCCCAGCGGCGGCAGGCTATCCCGCCACTGTTCCGCACTCTGCCGCTGCGCTTCCTCGGCCCGCAGAAGATCGCCCTGCTGCTGTACCGCGGCCATCATCTGCAACTGCGCGAGCTGCTGTTGCTGCGCCGAGAGCAAGGCGTGCTCGGCCTGGATGCGGTTGTTCAGCGCGGCCGACGCCTGCACGTCGGGTTGGCCGTCGATCTCGCCCATCAGCTCGCGCAGCCCGGCGATGCGCTGCTCGGACTGACGCACCCCCTGCATCGCCGCGGCTTGGATACCGCCTAGGCGCTGCGCCCGCCGCGTCAGCTCGGTCGCGGAGAAGTCTGTGCCCGAGGATTGGAAGAAGCGCAGGTTGGCTACCTGCTCAGCGGTGCCGGCCATGCTGCCGGCGCCCGTCATCATGCCGCCGATCTCGGTCGCGCCGAAGCCGTTGGCCACCCTGCCGAGACCGCTCGCGTAGCCCGAAACGCTGGTGGTGTGGGCGAGCACGTTGTAGGTCGCTTGGAGCTGCGCGTACTGCTGTTCGAGCTGGCGCACGGTCGCGACCGCCTGCGCGACCTGCTGGTAGAGCTGGGAGTTGGTGATCTGCGCTTGCGCGTTCGCGAGCGCATCCGTCACCGGAATCTGCGCCCTGGCCGCGCCAGGCATCGCCAGGGCCAGGGCGGCGACGGCCACGCCCGCCAGTAGGGTCCGCTTCATGGTCTGCGCCTCCATCAGGTTGCCGCTTCCGGCAGGCGGCGGTGGAACTCGGGCAGGAGCGCCGACGGCTCGTCGGTCCCCAGCTCGCGCCGGATCTTCCGCAGCAGGCGGACCGTGCCGACCTTGCCGCTCAGCACCGCCAGGTGCGGCGCCATGGCCGGGGGCAGCTCCACCCGGCAAACCACGGAGCCGGCGTCGCGCTTGACCAGCATGGAGCGCGCCCCGGCGGCCATGTCCTCGGTGACGGCGCGATACTCGCCCGGCGTGCAATGCAGACTCTCGGAGCCGTCGCCCACGTCGCAGTAGGCGGACCGGCTGGCCGACTGGTTCGGAAAGAGAACCTTGGTCGGCATGTTGCTGACCAGGGTGGCGCCGATGGGGTGACGGAGCACCTGTTGCGGCTGCTGGGTGGCAATGACGAGGGCGCCGTTGCCCTTGCGGAGCGTCAGCGCGAAGTCCTCAAAGGCGCGGGCGAACCGCTCATCGGGCAGGTAGGCCCAGAACTCATCGGCCGCGAGCACGAAGCGCCGGCCGTCGATCACTGAGCGGACCCGGTGCAGGAGGTAGGAGGCAGCGGGGCCGCGCACCGTCTCGTCCTCCATCAGCGCCGAGAAATCCACGCCCACCAGGCCGGCGTCGGGATCGAAGGCGTCGGCCTCGCCGTCGAAGGCCCAGCCGAGGTCGCCGTCGCGGCCCCAGCGCTCCAAGCGCTTGCCCGCACTGCTGGCGCCCTCTCCCACCAGCCAGGCGCAGAGCCCGGCGATGGAGCGCAGGGCAGCGGGCATTCGCATCTGGAAGGCAATGGCCTTGGACAGCCGGCGCAGCTCGATGGCATCGGGCTGCGGCCCGTCATCGGCGCGGATCAGGCCCACCACGAAGCGCAGCAGCCAGGTTCGCGCCTCAGGGGTGTTGGGCAGTGCCCGCAGCGGCGCGAGGCCGCTGTCCTCGCCAGCCCGGAGAGTCAGGTAACGACCACCCATGGCGCGGACGAGGATCTCGTTGGCGTTGTCCTTGTCGAACACCACCACGGTCCCGCTTGGCCCCGTGACCCGCTCCAGAGCGGCCACCAGCATGCCGAGGAACACCGTTTTGCCCGACCCGGAGGGGCCAAAGATGGCCATGTGCGGCAGCCCGCCGACGTGCAGCGACAGGTCGAATCCGGTGCTGGCCGAGGTCAGCAGCCGCAGCAGGGGTGCCCCCCACTCCGGGGACGGGCCGCCCCGCGGGTAACCGTCCAGGGACGAGAAGCCGACGAAGTTCCGCGAGCTGATATCGCCGGGACGGGTGCGCCAAGCGGCGTTCCCGGGGAGCTGCGCCCAATAGGCGGCCTCCGTCCCAAGGTCCTCGACGGCGACGCTGGCACCCGCGTTGGTCAGGGCGGCGCGGACTTCGCCCGTGCGGCGTTCCAGCTCCGGCAGGCTGTCGCAATGCAGGGCGACGGAGACGTGGTGCGATCCCATGGTGGCCTGGTTGGAGGCCACGTCATCCATGGCATCGTGCAGCGCGTCCATCTGGCTGAGCGCCCGGTCACCCGCATTGGCCATCTGCGCCTGCTTACGGGCCAGGCTGCCGGTCGCCGCAGCACGGGAGTGGAAGCGGAAGGAGTTGGTCAGCACCACCCGGCAATCGGCCGAGAGCAGGTCGTTGAGCATCCCCGGCCGGGTGCGGTCGGGGTACTCCTTGAACCCTATGAGGGTGCCGAAGGAGGGGCGGCCGGGGCTGCGGACCTCGAAGCCACGCCGGCCGCAGATCACCCGGTCCGTGTAGATCGAGCCCCCGAGGGACCCGCTGACCATCGGCACCGGCAGAAAGCGCGCCGTCAGGAACAGGCGCAGGGCTTCGGCAATCTCGGAGAACAGCACGCCGCCGGCCTCGCGTACGCCCAGGCGCACTGGTCCCATCTCGGCGTAGGCCTTGGCCAGCACCAGCATCCGGTCGTCCAGGGTGCGGATCAGCTCGTCACTGGCCGTGGTGGCGGCGGCCTCCTTCTTGCGCCCCAGGCGCGAGCGCAAGGCGTTGAGGCCGCGGGTCACGGGGGCACGGGGCGTCACAATCACCGAGACGAACCACTCGTTGACCCGCTCCCGCCCAGCCAGCACTTCGCGGCGGTAGGCGTTCTCGAGATCGGCAGCGAAGGCGGAGCGGTAGGCGCCGGTCGGCAGTGGCGCCACGCCGTCGTGCCGCACCATCGTCTCCACGACCGTCAGGGTGTCGTCGGCGATGTTGCGGAGGACCGCGTTGCGGAAGCGGTGCCGGCTGTTGCGCCGGGCGTGCTCCTCCAGCGCGAAGGGGGCACCCACTAGGCGCAGCATCCCCATCACGGAGCCGTCCGTCCGCAGCACCGCGTCGTCCCGGACGTGACCGACGTAGGGCACGTAGTCGTCGGCGCCGCGCTCGCTCCACCCGGAGGCGGACAGGAAGGGGTTACGCATGGCGCATGCCGCGCGGCCCCCGCGCGCCTCCCACGGGCAGGGGGGCGACGGAGGCGCCGCCCCAATCGGCGCTGTCGAGGGCGCGGGCGCTGGTGTTGAGCCAGAGCACCGCGACGCCAACCGCGTTGTAGTCGCGGGCGACGAGGAACCGGGCGGCAACCCAGACCGGGGCGACCAGGGCGAGCGCCCAGGCCACGCCGGTCAGGCCCTTGAACACCACCTGCACCTCGGCCCCGATCACGAAGAGGGCGAGGGCCAGCGGAAGCGGCAGGCCCCACATCATGGCCGGGCGCGTCGCCGCAACGTGCAGGGGATCCTCGGTCAGGGGTTCCACGCCGCGCAGCTCCTCAGAAGCCGAAGTAGCCGGCGATGGTGTCGGCATTGGCCAGGATCAGGCCACCGGCCACCACGGAGGCGATCACGCCGACCGAGAAGCGCATGACGAACAGGCCGATCGCGACCGCGATGATGCCCATCATGACGAGGCCACGGGCCACGTTGGTCATGAACCACTGCGTCAAGCTGTTGACGACGCCGGAGCCGCTGCCGCCCACCTGCGCGTTCGCCAGGTCGGGCAGGATCAGCGTGGCACAGGCCACGGCGGCGAAGAGGGCGACGTTCCGCGCGTTCGGGGAAAGGGTCATTCTGCGGTCCTCGGGGGCTCGGTGGCGGTGGCCCGCTCGGCGCCCCCCGACGCCGCGGGAGCCTCACGAG
>NZ_JBNBZS010000041.1:0-45412 GCF_049629625.1 Roseomonas chloroacetimidivorans
TGGCTCCACCGAGGTCGAGGTGAAGGAGCGCAAGGATCGCGTCGACGACGCGCTGCATGCGACCCGCGCCGCGGTTGAGGAAGGCATCGTTCCCGGTGGTGGCGTGGCCCTGCTGCGCGCCAGCCTGGCGCTGAAGGCGCTTGATCCAGCGAATGCCGACCAAAAGTTTGGAATCGAAATTGTTCGGCGCGCGATTGCCGTGCCGCTGAAGCAGATCGCCGAGAACGCTGGCAAGGACGGTGCGATCATCGCAGGTGAGGTGCTCCGCAGCGACGCCTACGAGTACGGCTATGATGCCCAGACCGACGAGTACAAGAACCTCGTTCAGGCCGGCATCATCGACCCAACCAAGGTCGTCCGCTCGGCCCTGCAGCACGCGGCCTCGGTAGCATCCCTTCTGATCACCACAGAAGCGATGGTAGGCGAGCACGTCGAGAAGCGGGGGCAGCCCAGCGGCTCGGGTGCGGAGATTGGCACTTCGGACTACTAGGTCGCGTTCACTTGAGAAGCCGGAGGACAGTGCCCAGACACACACCGCCTCCGGTGCCTCGCTTCTGGCCGAACCGCCGGTGTAGATAAGCATCCAACCGGGGCTCTGACGCAGTTTCGCTGATCGTTGGTGATCATGCGGCGCCGATCAGTCGTGCTTCGAGCAGGTCAAGCTTGGCACGGCCATACATCTGACGCTTGACCAGCTTGAGCCTGGTGATCTGGCCTTGGGTTTGTCCGTTCGACCAGGGTTCGGTGATGGCGGCCCGGATGGCTGCGACATCCCGGATGACGCCCCGAGCGAGCGGGGCGATCAGGCTGGCCCTGGCCTGCTCGATCCAGCCATCCAGTTCCGCAGCCGCTTTGGTCCGGATCATGGTCTGGACTCGCTCCACCAGGTTTCGGGCCTCGGCCAGGCCGGGCGCCCCTGCCTCGACGGTAGCAACGGTCACCGTATCGGCCTTGGGGAGGTGATCGCGTCCCACGCCCATCAGCCGGTCCAAGGTGCGGGCCGAGGGTGCTTTCTGCAGGCCCTGCGCTTGCATCTGGTCCGCTCGTTGGCGCCGCGTGGCCCACTCGCCGTGGCGAGGCTGGCGCGCTCATGCGTGCTCACGACTGGTCAGGTTCGCCGCTCGGCCCTCCGTCGACCTGGCCACACTCGCTCCGGACGGCCATCAGCATCGTCATCAACTTCCGTCCCCCGATGTTTGTCGCATGGGGGCTGGACCTCGCCTTCCTATACGATGACGGTTACGCGCCGATCCTCGGCGCCAAGCACCCCGCCGCTATTGGCAGACCTTTCCAAGCCGTCTGGCCGGATGTCCTGCCGCTCGTTGAGCGCGCGCTGGGCGGCGATGCAACGTGGTCCGGCGACCTCAGGCTCGTCATGGAGCGGAACGGCTACCCAGAGGACGTCTATTTCACCTTCTCCTACAGCCTGATCCGTGACGAGCGCGGAGGTGTCGGAGGCATGTTCTGCGCCTGCACGGAAACGACCGGCCGGGTTCTGGCCGAACGGCGCCTCCGTGAGGCATCTGAAGCGCTGGAGGCGAGCGAGCAGGCTCTGAGGGCGGGCTGAGCGGCGATTATGGAGAAAGCCCTCGCCAATCGCGTCCATCTGCCCGATGTTAGGCCAAAGCGGGCGGCGGTAAGCCGCCGGAGCTCAGATCGCGGCGTGCCCCCGCAAAATGGGGGCGCGCCCAAGAAGCAAGGGACGACGCTCACCAGGCGCACGGAGGTCAACCTGATCGACGATCAATTGATGACCCCGACCCGCCGCCACCTGCTTGCCGGAAGCGCCGCCATCGCGGTGTCCGGCATGCCCTATATCGGCCCTGCCCGCGGGCAGTCCGCCGCGCCACTGCGCTTCATCCCCTCGACACCGCTGCCCTCGCTCGATCCGATCGTAGCAACGAGCTACAACATCCGGAACCACGGCTACCTTGTCTATGACACGCTCTTCGCGACGGACGAGAAGTTCCAGATCAAGCCGCAGATGGTACAGGCCTGGGAGACCTCGGCCGACGACCTGAAATGGACCTTCCAGCTCCGCGGCGGACTGCTCTTCCACGACAACACGCCGGTGCGTGCCCAGGACTGCATCGCGTCGATTCGCCGCTGGTCCGCGCGCGACGCCTATGGACAGACCATGGCCGCCTTTGTGGAGGGCTACGAGGCGGTGGATGCCCGCACCTTCGCTATCCGCCTCAAGCGACCCTTCCCGCAGATGACAGCGGCACTGGGCAAGCTGTCCTCCAACGTGCCCTTCATCATGCCGGAGCGCATCGCCTCGACTGACGCGATGCGCCCGATCAGCGATCCCATCGGCTCCGGCCCCTATCGCTTCGTCACGGCGCAATGGGTGCCCGGGCAGAACAGCGTCTATGAGCGCTTCGCCGGCTACAGGCCGAGAGAGGAGGCGCCCTCATGGGCCGCCGGAGGAAAGGTCGCGAAGATCAACCGCATCGAGTGGCTGACGCTGACAGAGCCCTCGGCCGCCGTGAACGCCATCACCCAGGGCGAGGCGGACTGGCTGGAGCAGGCGCCGGTTGACCTGCTGCCCGTGCTCAAGCGGGACCGCAACGTCACCATCGAGAACGTTCCACTGGGCCTCGTGATGCTGATGCGCTTCAACCACCTGCAGCCGCCCTTCAACAACCCGAAGGTGCGCCAGGCCGTCGTCATGGCCATGAAGCAGGAAGACCACATGCAGGCTGTGGTCGGCAACGCGGAATACTACACGGAGGCGAAGACCTTCTTTACCAAGGGCTCGCCGATGTCCACGGGAAGGGGCGGCGCCGAAGCGATGCGCGGCGACATCGAACGTGCCAGGCAGATGCTCGCCGAGTCCGGCTACAAGGGCGAGAAGGTCGTGCTCCTCGCCCCGGCCGATCAGCCCATCGCCTACAACCAGTCCCTCATCACCCAGGCGATGCTCGCTCAACTCGGCATGAACCTGGAGTTCATCTCCACGGACTGGGCGAGCTTCATCGGGCGCCGCGGCAATCGCGGCCTGCCGGACCAGGGTGGATGGTCGCTGTTCCACACGCAGTGGTCGGGGGCGGACCTGCTGAACCCCGCCCTCAACCCGCTGATCCGCGGCAACGGCGCGCCCGCCTGGTTCGGTTGGCCAACCGACCCCGATATCGAGATGCTGCGGGACCGGTGGCTGGCCACGAACGACGAGGCGCAGCAGAAGGAGATCGCCGCAGAGATTGAAAGCCAGGCGTTCCAAAGCCTGCCTTACGCGCCCTGCGGGCAGATCGCGCAACCTATGGCCATGCGGAAGAGCCTCACGGGCTTCATCAACTCGCCTGCCCAGTTCTTCTGGAATCTGGAGAAGTAGGCGGATGGGCCGGGGTCCGTGCCCCCGGCCAGATCTGTTAAGGCTCAA
Source organism: Roseomonas chloroacetimidivorans (assembly GCF_049629625.1). Classification (NCBI taxonomy): domain Bacteria; kingdom Pseudomonadati; phylum Pseudomonadota; class Alphaproteobacteria; order Acetobacterales; family Roseomonadaceae; genus Roseomonas; species Roseomonas chloroacetimidivorans. The sequence continues at coordinate 3,383 of NZ_JBNBZS010000041.1, forward strand.
GTCAGGCTTGGGGGGGCTACTGCGAACCGCATGCTTCGGCTCGGAAGACCGACGTATGTCCGCATTGCCTGATCCAGAACGTCGGAGGCTATGCTGCAGCCCCCAAGCTGCATCCGAGCAACGCAGATTCCGGCTGCCGCTTACGAAGCCGCCGTCATGAGGCAGAGGCGCGGGAGGCCACGCCGCGCGGCGTGGCCTCCTTGCGCCGCCGCAGCGCTTTACCAGTCGCCATCTGCCTGACGGCGGTGATGCTCAGCAGTTCAGAGTTGTTGGGGCCCGATCGCCAGAGATCCGGCCACGGATGACGACACCGGCCGGACCGCCGCGTTCATGCTGACCGGCCACTATTTCGATGATGGCTCGCTGGTCGGCGCCTTGCTCGACCAGATCAATAGTCTGGTCGTAGCGTTCGCTGCTGATGGCGCGATCGGGCCTTGTCAGGTTGGCGGCTCGGTAGGGCAGTGGCAGCCTGCGCAGTATGACGACCTCGCCCAATCCCTATCGCGGCTTCCGGTACCCGGTCGGGGTCATCCAGTATGCGGTCTGGCTGTATCACTGCTTTAGTTTGCGCCTGCGGGGCGTCGAGCTGATCCTGGCCGCCCGGGGGGTCGTGGTGAGCTACGAAAGCATCCGCGAGTGGGGCCTGCGTTTCGGCCGACTGTTTGCCGATGCCCTGAAACGGCGTCGGCCAAGGCCGGGTGACAAATGGTACATGGATGAGGTGTTCATCCGCATTCGCGGCAAGCAGCATTACCTCTGGCGTGCGGTGGATCAGGACGGCAACGTGCTCGACAGCACGGTGCAGAGCCGGCGTAGTGCCAGGGCCGCCAAGCCGTTCTTCCGCAAGCTGCTGAAGGGCTTGCAATACGTCCCGCGTGTGATCGTCACGGACAAGCTGAAGAGCGACGCCGCAGCGAAGCGCGACATCCTGCCCGGGGTCGAGCACCAGCAGAGCCGGTATCTCAACAACCGGGCCGAAGTGTCACACCAGCCGACACGACGACGAGAGCGGCAGATGCAGCGCTTCCTTTCCACACACAGCCGGATCCACAACCACTTCCAGCTTCGCCGCCACCATCTGACCGCCACTGCATACCGGACCGCTCGTGACGCCGCATTTGCCACATGGCGGGATGTGACCGGAGTCGCATCCGCCATGTGAGGCCACCACCAGCCGTAGGCTCTCGGCGTCGCCGTCGTCGCCAACCTGACAAGGCCATGCCGACGACGGTTCGAGGGTCGGGCCTTTGCTCGACCTCGCCGACGGGCGTCAGGAAGCCGAGGTGGCTGCCGCCGCCGACGTGCTGAACCGCATGCTTGAGCTCGGGCGCCCGGAGTACGTCCGCGTCACGTAAGCCCAGATCAGGGTTGGGCGCCATGCGCCCAAACTTGCGACCCATGCACCACGTTGGATCGGCAGGGCAGAGGAAGCCGCCCTCATCTGGGAGCAGGAAAATTGGCGTTCCAGTGCCGGGCCACGTCGATGCCCCGGCAGAACCACACGCCCTCAAAGCGCTTCATGTGCTCCAGTAGGCGGATCAGCCCCGGCGCGCGGCCTGGGCGCCCGATGAGGCGATCGTGCAGCCCGATGGAGAGGAGCTTCGGAGACCCTACCTCTCCCTCGCGGTAGAGCAGGTCGAAGGCGTCGCGCATGTACTCGAAGAAGTGGGCAGCGGTGGAGAAACCGCTGTTCTCGTTGAAGCGGTTGTCGTTCGCCTCGTAGGAGTAAGGGATGACGAGGTGGGGCCGGCCGTCCACCGCGAGCCAGTAGGGCAACTCGTCCGCCAGGGAGTCGCGGTCGTACAGGAACCCGCCCTCCTCGGCGAGGAGCCGCCGCGTGTTCGGCCCAGGGCGCCCGGTCATCCAGCCTAGCGGGCGCTCCCCGGCAAGGCGCGTGATTCCTTCGACGGCCTGCCGGATATGGGCGCGCTCCACCTCCTCCGGCACGGCGCCGTAGTCGATCCAGCGGTAGCCGTGGCTGACCAGCTCGTGGCCGCGCTCCACGCAGGCGCGCGCCAGCGCCGGGTTCTGCTCCAGCGCCCGCACCACGCCGAGTACGCTGACGGGAACAGCGTAGTCGCGGAAGATGTCGAGCAGGCGCCAGACGCCGCGGCGGCTGCCGTACTCGAACACGGACTCCACCGCCGGCACGCGACGCCCGGCGAACTCCGGCACGCCGATGTCATTCAGCATGGCCTCGGATACCGCGTCGCCGTTGGCCAGCGTCGATTCCCCGCCGCCTTCGACGTTGAGGTTGAAGTTCACAGCAATGCGTGCCCCACCCGGCCAGCGCGGGTCGGGCAGGCGCTCGCCGTAGCCTACAAGGTCACGCTCCACCATCGGGTCGGGTCGTGCCTCGAACATCGTCAGTCCTTTCACGCTACGAGGGGAGCGGTGCAGGCGTCATGGCCGAAGAACCAGTCCAGCTCGGTCGGCCCGCGCATCCAGCTGTTCTCGATTGAAATCCGCTGCACCTCCGCCACGCGGGGAATCCGGGTGGCGGCGTAGCGGCCGAAGGCGGCCTCCGGACTGCCGGTCTCCGCCAGGCAGCGCGCGAGCACGGCGGCATCCTCAATCGCGCTGGCACCGCCGGCGGCCATGTAAGGGCGCACCGGATGGCAGGCATCGCCCATCAGCACCATGCGGCCCCGGCTCCAACGGTCGTCCCGCGGGCGGTCGAGGATCGGCCAAGTCATCACCCGGTCCGCCGCATTCAGCACGTGGCGCAGGTCGGGATGCGCCGCGTCGAAGCCGTCCAGGAACGCCTCCCGCGTGCCGGGCACCGAAGCGTCATTGCCATCCCAGCCCGCCGCGGGCACGCTGGTCATCACGTAGACCTCCTCGCGCCGCGCGGTCATGAAGTAGGTCAGCACGTGACGGTCCGTGCCCCACCACTTGGTGCAGTCGCGCATCGGCACGCCGCGGAGGCGCGCGGCGGGAAAGATAGCGCGCATGGCGACGCGGCCGGTGAAGCGCGGCGCGGCCTCGCCCTGCACCGCGGCGCGCACGCGCGAGTGGATGCCGTCCCCGCCGACGACGACGTCCGCCTCCTCGGTCGCGCCGTTCGCGAAGCGCAGGCGAACTGGGCCGGGCCCGTCCTCCAGCGCGGCCAGGGCATAGCCGAAGCGGATCGTGCCGGGGAGGAGCGGAGATTGTAGCAGCGCGTGCAAATCCGCCCGGTGGATGTTCACGAAGGGCCCGCCGAAGCGGAGCTCGCTCGCCTCGTCCAGCGTCAGCTCGTAGGTCGTGTCGCCCGAGGCGATGTCGCGGCTCACGAAGGCGTCCGGACGGATGCCCGTGGCCAGCACGCCCTCCTCAAGCCCAAGCCGCCGCAGGACCTTCACGCCGTTGGCGCTGAGGATAATGCCCGCCCCGATCCGCGCGAAGGCCTCGGCCTGCTCGAATACCCGCGCCTCGAAGCCCTGCCGCTGGAGCAGCCCGGCCAGGGTCAGCCCGGCCAGCCCTGCCCCGACGATCGCGATCCGTGCCTGCGCCTGCATGAGCCATCCTGCGGGCAGCCGCGCCCGCGCCGCGATCCGGTACATAACCAGATCATTCGATAACGAATGATCGAACGCTATGGTTCAGGCGATCCGGTGTCAACGCCGGTCGGCCCGCCCTCCCCCTCGATGGCCTGTGCGAAGCGCCGCAGCAGCCCGGCAAGGTCTGCGCAGGCCTCCTCGCCGAGCGGCCGCAGTCGGCTCCACTGCGCGGCGAAGACGCGCGGGATCGCCTCGTTGATCAGCGCCTCGCCGGAGGCCGTGAGCATGATCCGCACGGTGCGCCGGTCGCTGGGCTCCGGCAGGCGGGCGATCAGGCGCTGCGCCTCCAGCCGGTCCAGCCGGCTGGTCAGGCCGGCGCCGCTCAGCAGCAGCGAGGTGGCGAGCTGCTTGGGGGTGAGGCAGTAGGGAGCGCCGGCCCGGCGCAACGCCGTGAGGACGTCGAAGGTGCCGCGGACAAGGCCGAGCGGGGCCAGTGCCTCGTCGATGAACGCCGTAGCGCGCTGCTGAATCATCGCGATCAGCCCGTAGATGTGCACCGGGGCGGGGTCGATGTCCGGACGCTCCGCGCGCCACTGCTGGAAGATGGCGTCCACCTGCGCCTGCGCGCTGCGCTGCCCGGCCAGCCGATGCCCTGCCCGACGCCGCCCCGGACCACCCGGTCCCGCCGCTTTCCCTGCCTGCATCCGTCGCGCTCGACCTCCGGCGGGCGATCCCTGCCGCCGCAGGCTGCCTTACCCCTTGTCGACGGCGCGGTCACGCCGCGGCCGCGGGCAGCACATGCCGCGCTGTCCTCATCCTGGGCACGCGCGACCCGTTTAGCGGCATTCAGCCGCTCCGATGGGCAGTCGCGCGCGCCCCCCCCGGCGGAACCCCCACCTCGGGGCCGCGATTTCCCCTTCCCGCGCCCTGCCTGATCAGAGATCATTCGAACTCGAACGATCTGTCCGGCGCCGGTTCAGCCACTCGGAGACCGCCATGGCCCTCATTTCCCGCTTGGCCGTCTGGGCCCTGCTCCTGACAACCTGCTTCCTCTCGGCGCAGGCACGGGCGGAGGCCGTGACCTTTATCACGGACTTCGGCTTCAACGGCCGCCACAGCTACTTCTTTGTGGCCCAGCAGAAGGGCTTCTACCGCGAGGAAGGATTGGAGGTGAGCATCCTGCGCGGGCAGGGCTCGGCGGACGCCATCCGCAAGGTCGCCGCGGGCACCGCCACCTTCGGCTTCGCCGATGCGGGCTCCCTGGTGCTGGCCCGGGCCAACGACGGCATCCCCGTCCGGCTCTTCTCCATCGTCTATGCCTCTCCGCCCCAGGCAATCTTCTCTCTCGCCGAGCGCGGCATTACCTCGCCCCATGCCCTCGAGGGCCGCACCATCGCCGACACGGCCTCGAGCGCCATGCGGTTGATGTTCCCCGCCTACGCCCGCGCCGCCGGAATTGATGCCAGCAAGGTGACCTGGGTGACGGCGGACGGCGCCGCCCTCGCCTCCATGCTCGCCGCCGGGCGGGTGGACGCGATCGGCCAATTCACCGTCGGCGAGCCGCTCCTCGCGGCTGTCACCGCGCCCCGCCCCCTCGCCCGGCTCGCCTATGGTGATGCGGGGCTGCGCTACTACGGCAACGGCCTCGTCGCCACGGAGCAGACCATTGCCACCCGGCCGGACCTCGTGCGCGCCTTCGCCCGCGCTACCCTGCGCGGCCTGCGCTACAGTATGGAGAACCCCGCCGAGGCCGGCGCGATCATGAACGCGCAGAACCGCCAGGTCACCGCCGAGGTCGCCGCCGCCGAGACACGGCTAGTGGGGGAACTGGCCGAGGTTCCTGGCCGCCCGCTGGGCGCCATCGATCCTGCCGCGATCCAGGCGACAATTGAGGTGGTGACCGGGGCCTTCTCCCTCCGCCAGCCCGTCCGTGCGGAGGAGCTGTTCGCTCCCGGCCTCGCGGAGTGAGCGCCCCTCCGCCCGCCATCGAGGCGAGCGGGGTTTGCCGCCGCTTCGCCGCGCACGGCAAGCCCGAGGTCCTCGCGCTCGGGCCGGTAGACCTACGCATCGCACCGGGCAGCTTCGTCTCCGTCGTCGGCCCGTCCGGCTGCGGCAAGTCCACCCTGCTGCGCTTGGTAGCGGGGCTGGACACGCCCAGTGAGGGGCGGCTGCTGCGGCATGGCCTCCCGCTCGACGGCCCCTCGCGCGAGGTCGGCATCGTATTCCAGGAGCACGTGCTGTTTCCCTGGGCCAGCGTGCTCGACAACGTCCTGCTCCCCGCTGAGGTGTTCGGCCTGCCGAAGGCCGCGGCGCGGGAGCGCGCCATGCACCTGCTGGAGCTGACCGGCCTGCGGGACTTCGCCCAGGCGCGCCCGCAGGAGCTGTCCGGCGGCATGAGGCAGCGCGCCGCCTTCTGCCGCGCGCTGCTGGCCGACCCGCAGTTGCTCCTGCTCGACGAGCCCTTTGGTGCGCTGGACGCGCTCACGCGAGAAGAGCTGTCGCTGGAACTATCCCGCCTCTGGGGCGAGCTCGGCCGCACCGCGCTGCTGATCACGCACGACATCGACGAGGCCATCCTGCTGGGCGACCGCGTGCTGATCATGTCCCCCCGCCCCGGGCGGATCCGCGCCGACGTGCCGGTAGACCTGCCCCGGCCGCGCGGCGTGGACACGGCCGCCCACCCCCGGTTCGGCGAAATCCGGCAGCAGATCCGCGCGATGATCTTCGCGCCGGCCCGGAGCTGAAGGCAGCCTGATGCAAAGCGCCATCCTCGGGCGGCTCGTCATGCCGCTCACCTACGTCCTGCTGCTGCTGGCCTGGGAGGCCGGCGTCCGCGCCTTCGCCGTCCCGGCCTGGCTTCTCCCCGCGCCCTCCGCCGTGCTGGCTGCCGGCGTGGAATGGGCGCCGGAGCTGGGCGCGAACACCCTTGTCACGCTGCGGGAAACGCTGCTGGGCTTCGTCCTCGCCCTCCTCCTGTCTGTCCCGCTCGCGGTGCTGATCGCCTTCCACCCGCTGGCCCGGCGCCTCCTCTACCCGCTGCTCTTGGGCCTGCAATCCGTGCCTAAGGTCGCGCTGGCGCCGCTGGTCACCCTGTGGTTCGGCGTGGGCGAGTGGCCGAAGATCGTGATCATCGTGCTCGTCTGCTTCTTCCCAATCCTCGTGAACGTCGTGGCTGGGTTCGAGGCGGTGCCCCGCGGGATGGTGGACCTGATGCACTCGCTCCGCGCCTCGCCCCTGTCCATCTTCCGGCGGCTCCGCCTCCCGGCGGCGGCGCCGCACCTGTTCACCGGCTGCAAGGTCGCGGTGACCTTCGCCGTGATCGGCGCCGTGATCGGCGAGTTCGTCGCGGCGCAGGACGGGTTGGGCTACTTGATCCTGATCTCCTCGGCCCAGTCGCAGACGCCGCTGGCCTTCGCCTCCATCCTCGTGCTCACCGTCATCAGCATCGGGCTGTTCGAGACAATCGAGGCGCTGGAGCGACACCTCATCCAATGGCGGTACTGAGGGCCGTAGAGGGACCTTGGTGCGTGGATCGGTCTTGACGCGTTCGCAGGGTAGGATGGGAAGGGACCGTGGTGCATGGATCGGATTTGAGTCCGAGGTAGGGAGGAATAGGCTGGAGTGCCCTGCTCACCGACGGGGACACCGCGCTTGCCCTTCAAAGCGAACAAGGACCGGCGCCACCGAATCCCGAGGCAGCGGCGTCGGGTTACGAACTGGGCCGAGTATGAGGCGGGCCTTCGCTCGTGGTAGCCTGACGGTGTGGTTCACCGAGGACGCCATTGAGGGCTGGCGGGCGGCGCCTCGGACCACCCGCGGCGGGCAGCCATCCTATTTGGGCTTGGCGATCCCGACTGCGCTGACGCTGCGTCCCCTGTTCCATCTGGCACTCCGCCAAACAGAGGGCCTGATCGCCTCGATACTACAGTTGCTCGGCCTCGATCTCGCCGTGCCCGACCATACGACCTTAAGCCGGCGGGCGGAGACGCTCGAGGTGCCGCGGGCACGCGGCGGGCAAGCGCCCCTGCACCTGCTGGTGGACAGCACGGGGTTGAAGCTCTGCGGGCCCGGCGAGTGGCTGACGGAGAAGCACGTGACACGACGACGCCGATCGTGGCGCAAACTGCACTTCGCCACCGACGCCGACACGGGGCGGATCGTCGCGTCGGTGCAGACAGGCCACGATGCCGATGATGGTGGGCAAGTCGGCCCGCTGCTCGAGGGAGTGGATGGACCCGTCGCATCCTTCACCGCTGATGGAGCTTACGATCGCGGCGACGTCCATGCGGAGATCACGGCACGTCACCCGGAGGCGGAGATCACCGTGCCGCCTCGGTCAGGCGCCGTGCCCGGCGCGTCAGCCGAAACCGCTCCAACGGAGCGAGACTGCCACCTGAAGGCCATCGCAGAGCGCGGCAGCATGGGCTGGCAGAGAGCGTCTGGCTACAACTGGCGTGCCCTGGTCGAGGCCGATGTGTCGCGCTGGAAGCGCGTCATCGGTGACGGCCTGCGCTCGCAAACGGACGGACGCCAAGCGACCGAGGTGGCCATCGCCGCCGAGGTGCTGAACCGCATGTTGGACCCGGGTCGCCCAGAATACGTCCGCATCGTCTGAACGTCAGGGTTCTTGGCGCCCATGCGTCCAGCGTCCTGATCGGTGCAACAAGGTCACGCAAAGGGCAAGTTTGGCAGGTCGGCGGGCGAGACATGCAAGCGCAGGCGACGTTCGCCGCCGAGCTGTTCCAGATCGCGGACTGATTAGGCGCCCTGCAGGACACCCTTCAGACCGCCCCCCCCGACTTTGCGACGGAACCGGCGGAGAGCGGCACGGCGGTGGCCGAGATCTGCCGCAATCCCGCCACTCACGCCGGCGCAAAGCGGTCAGGATACGAGCCGCTGAAGCATCTGCAGGAAAAGTTCCTGCTCCGCAGGTCGAAGCGCTTGCAGTGTCGCATCATGCGCCGCCCGGGCCTGACCCTCGATGGAACGAAGCAAGTTTAGGCCCGCCTCCGTGCAGCTACAGAGCCGCGCACGCCGGTCTCCCACAGAAACAGTGCGAGTAATCAGCCCACGAGTCTCAAGCCGGCGGATCGCTCCAGCCGTAGTGGTGCGGTCCAGCACCACGTCCTGGGCAAGTGTAGTCTGGTCAGCCTCTCCCCGACGGGCCAGCGCCCCGAGCAGGCTGTATTGCAGCGGCGTGATGTCGAAGCCACCGCAGTTCCTTGTGAACAGCGCCACATGGATCTGGTGCAGACGCCGGATCAGAAAGCCTGGCCGCCGGGACAGCGGCCAGGGGCGCCTGGGTGGGTCAAGCTGTGCCGGATTCTCCAAAAACAGCGGCCCTCACGCCTCGGCCAGGACGATGCCACGATCCTTCAGGACATAGCCCCGGTGCTGTCCGAAATAGTCGGAAGTCGGCCAGGGCTCACGGAACTTCAGCCACAGCCGCAGCATGTGCCGCTGCTGGTGTCGCTCCGGCCCGTCCACGAACTCGGTGCGCGAATGCAGCATGGTGTAGTTGTTGCAGAACTCCATGTCGCCGGGCTGCAGCATGAAGTCGAAGCGCAGATCGGCCCGCTGGGTCTGCGCATCCATGAAGTCCAGCGCCTCGGCCTCCATGGCCGTCAGCGGCACCTCGCGCTTCACTGCGCCGGCATTGATCTGGTTCCGCAGGTAGCGGCAGCTGATCACCCCATCCTTCTGCCCGAAGACCGGGATCGGCATCTCGGAAACACCCTTGCTGCCCAGCGCCTCCTCGCGCCGGATGTAATAGAAGCCGTTATAGAGCAGCCCCAGATACTCCGGATGCTCCGCCAGGATGGCGTTGTGCACGGAAACCGAACTGACCAGGCTGCTCAGCCCGCCGGACAGCCCCTGCCGCAGGCACATCAGCCCCAGGAAGTCGCAGCTGTCGGTATGATAGGGCAGATAGGCGGCCGTCTCGTAGCCCCGGACATCCAGGTTCCCGTAGCTCCGCCCCTGGTCATAGACATGGCCCAGCAGGTCGCCCTTGGGATTCTGCCCCAGTGGCTCCCCCAGATGCACGCCGAGGCCCCAGTAGATCATCCCGACTTCGTCATCCGAGAAGCCGGAGATATCCAGGCCGCGTAGGATGGTGATGCCCAGCCCGTGCCGGAGCTGCCAGGCCATGCCGGCCAGCTTCTCCTTCAGCGTCTCCAGCGGGAAGTCCCCCTCCCGCCAGTGCAGCATCGGCAGGCCCGTCTTCTGGGCATGGTGCAGCGCCGCCACGATCTCCTTCTGCTCCGCGGGCGTAACATGGAGCAGCCAGGGCCCATCCGTTCCCAGATCCGCTCCCCGCCAGGCCATCGGCCCGTCGATCTGCTCCTGCCAAACCATGCCCATGTCCGTACCTCTCCCAGATCAGCGGCGCTTGGGGTCCAGCGCGTCGCGCAGCCCGTCGCCGAAGATGTTGAGGGCGATTACCAGGATAAAGATCACCGCCCCCGGCGCGATCGCCATCCAGGGCGCCGCGGCCATATGCCGCTGCGCCGCGTTGAGCATGCTTCCCCAGGAGGGCGCCGGCGGCTGCTGCCCGAGTCCGAGGAAGGAAAGCGAGGCTTCCGCGATGATGGCGGAAGCCGCCATGACGCTCGCCTGCACCAGCAGAGGCGGCAGCATGTTCGGCAGGATGTGCCGGAAGGCGATCCGCAGATGCGAGCTGCCCACCGCCCGCGCCGATTCCACATAGTCCTCCGCCCGGATCGTCATCGCCGCCGCCCGCGCCAGCCGCAGGAAGACCGGCAGGGAGGCGATGCCGATCGCCAGCATGGCATTCCAAAGGTCCGGCCCCAGGAAGGCCGCAAGGGCGATGGCGATGATCAGATAGGGAACGGCCAGCATGGCGTCGGTAATTCGCATGATCACCATGTCGATCCAGCCGCCTGTATAGCCGCTCAGCACGCCCAGCGGCACGCTGAACACCAACGCCACCACCACTGGCACCGCCCCGGCCAGGAGCGAGCTGCGCGCGCCCCAGATCAGCCGGGACAGCACGTCGCGCCCCAGCTCGTCCGTCCCCAGCCAATGGGCGGCGGAAGGAGCCTTGCGCACGAGCATGAAGCTCGCCTTGGCCGGGTCATAGGGCGCGATCCAGGGCGCCGCCAGCGCGGCCAGGATGAAGACCAGGATGACAAGCCCGGCCACAAGGCTCGCCGGCTGCTTGAGCAGCCGCTTCCCGGCCCGGCGCAGCCGGCTCTCCGAACGCGGCATGCTCAGGCCGGCCGACAGGACAAGGCTCGCCATGGCTCAGCTCCGCAGCCGCGGGTTGATGAGGAAATACAGCATGTCCGCCAGCAGGCTCACCAGGATGAACAGCACCGCCGAAACCAGCACCAGCCCCTGCACCACGGCATAGTCCCGGTACAGCACGCCATCGACCAGCAGCTTTCCGAAGCCGGGGATGGAGAAGATCTGCTCCGTCAGCACCGCGCCGGCCAGCAGGTGCCCGAACTCGATCGCCCCCAGCGTCACCACCGGCATCAGCGCGTTCCGCAGCGCGTGGCGCAGCACCACCCGCCGCTCCGTCAGCCCCTTGGCTCGCGCGGTGCGCACGTAATCGGTGCCGAGCGACTGCAGCATGGCGCTGCGCGTATGCCGCATCAGCACCCCCGCGATTCCCGTGCCCAGCACGACGGAGGGCAGCACGAAGCCATTGATGCTGCGCCAGGGATCTTCACTGAACGGCACATAGCCCGAGGAGGGAAACCATTGCAGGTTCACCGAGAAGGCGAGCACCAGCATGATCCCCAGCCAGAAATGCGGGATGGAAATACCCGAGAGCGCGAAGGCGCTGCCCAGGAAGTCCGCCACCGATCCCCGTCGCGCGGCCGAGACGATGCCCACGGGGATTCCGATCAGCAGCGCGATTGCCATGGACGCCACGGCCAGCTGCAAGGTGATTCCCAGCTTCGCCAGCAGCAGCTCCGTCACCCCCATGCTGTTGCGGATCGAATGGCCCAGATCGCCCATCACCGCCCCGCCCAGCCAGATCAGGTACTGGACATGGATCGGCTCGTTTAGCCCGTATTTCTGCCGGATCTCCTCCAGTGCCTGCGGGTCCACCTCGTCTCCAGCCAGGGCCAGCGCCGGATCGCCTGGCAGCAGGTGCTGCAATAGGAAGACCAGCACCGTCAGGATCAGTACTGTCGGCACCGCAAGGGCCAGCCGCTGGCCGATGAAGATTAGGAACCGCATCGGTCTCTCCCTTCTGCCATCACGCGACCCTCGCGCCTCGCCATCCCTACTGCAGCTTCAGCCCGCGCACGCGGATTGTGCTGTCCGGATGCGGCACGAAGCCGCTCACCCGCGTGCTGATTCCCGTGAAGGTCTGCCGGTGCCACAGGATGATGCTCGGCACGTCCTCCGCGATGACCGCATTGGCCCGCCGGTACAGCGTCCGCCGCTCCTCCTCACTGCCCGTCTCCCGCGCCCTGGTCAGGATCTCGTCCAGTTCCTTGTTGCAGTAGCGGGAGTCGTTCTGCGGCCCCTGGCAGGCGTAATGGGCATAGACATTGCCGTCCGGATGCGGCCGCCCGCTCCAGAAAGAAAAGGCCGCCTCGAACTGCCCACGCTGCGCGCTCTGCAGCATGGTGGCGTTGTCCTGCGTCTCGATGTTCATCGTGATCCCGGCCTCGGCCAGCATGGCCTGCACGAACTGTGCGGCTTCCTGCCGCTCGCGCTCGGCCGGCACCAGTAGGGTGAAGGTCAGGTTGGGCGCCCCCGCCTCTCGCAGCAGCTTCCTCGCTGCAGCCACGTCGCGCTCCGGCACCGGATACGTCGGGTCGTAATAGGGGCTGGACGGGTTCACGAACTGGTTGCCCGCAAGATACTTGTCGTCGAACAAGGCCTGCACCATCGCGCGCCGGTCGATCGCCAGGCTGATCGCGCGCCGCAGTCGCACGTCGCGGCCCAGCAGCTGCCCGCGCGGCCCGTTATCCGTGTTCAGCCGAATGTTGTGGTAGCCCAGATCGGCCGTGGCGATCACCCGGATGTTCCGCTGCCCCTCTAGCTGGGGCAGGTCCGTCGGCGTCAGTCGCTCCGCGATTTGGATCTCGCCCGAGCGGAGCGCGGAAATGCGCACCGTGGAATCCGTGATCGGAAGGTACTCGATCCGCTCCGGCCCGATCATGGACTTGTCCCAGTAGTCCGCGAAGCGCTGCACGGCGATGCGCCCCTGCGGAACGCGCTCCACGAAGCGGTAGGGCCCGGTGCAGACCGGCTGGGTGCCGAACCGGTCCCCCAGGCTCCGTGCCGCCTTCGGCGACACGATCATGCCCGACCGCTCCGCCAGGTTCACAATCAGCAGATAGCCCTGCGGTCGTTTCAGCGCGATCCGCACCGTCAGCGGGTCCACCACCTCCACCCGCTCCACCGCCGTCAGTTCGGAGCGGCGCAGCGAACCGGCGGTGGTCATGTTGCGCTCGAAGGTGAAGCGCACGGCCTCCGCGTCCATCGGCTCGCCGTCATGGAAGGTCACGCCAGGCCGCAGCCGGAGCGTGACGGACATCCCGTCCGGCGCGATCTCATAGGATTTCGCCAGCTGAGGGACGACCTGGAGGTTGGTGTCCACGTCGAACAGCTTGTCGCAGATCGCGGTCAGCGGCTGCCGCCCGCTGGCCAGGCGATTGGTCACGGGGTCCAGCGCGTCCGGATCCTCGTTGATGCCGACGCGCAACGTGCCCTGGGCGGAGACCGAGGCGGCCCATCCCGCCATCAGCGCCATCGTGAGAAATCCAAGCCTGCGCCTCATGCGTCCGGTCCTTGTCCTGGGATCATGCCTCGGCCGCCGCGGGTTCGGCCTTCTGGCGGAAGCGCTCCAGCAGCCGCGCCAGGCGCGGCTCCACGGGGCGGGTCAGGGCGGGACTCAGCCCGGCCCAGCGCGGAATCTCCCGCCAGTTATGGCAGGCCACCGCATGCCCAGTGTCATCCTCCACCAACTCCGGCGCCTCGGCCGCGCAACGCACGCTGGCGAAAGGGCAGCGCGGATGGAAATGGCAGCCCGGCGGCGGATCCAGCGGGCTCGGAAGATCACCATCCAGCACCAGCTTCGGCCGCAGCTCGACCTCCGGCGCTGGAATCGCGTCCAGCAGCGCGCGCGTATAGGGATGGCGCGGCGCCGCGAAGATGGAGGGCGTTGGCGCCACCTCCACCAGCTTGCCCAGGTACATCACGGCCACCCGGTGCGCGATGTAGCGCACGGCCATCAGGTCATGGGAGATGAAGAGCAGCCCGATCCGCATCTCCCGCTGCACCCGCCGCAGCAGGTTCAGGATCTGCGCCTGCACGGAAACATCCAGTGCCGAGACCGGCTCGTCGCACACGATCAGCTGCGGGTTCAGCGCCAGCGCCCGCGCGATCCCGATCCGCTGCCGCTGCCCGCCCGAGAACTCATGCGGATACCGCGCCATGTGCCGCGGGTTCAGCCCCACCATCTCCAGCAGATCCGCCACGCGCCGCTGGATGCCTGATCCGGCATCCACATGGTGCACATGCAGCGGCTCTCCGATTATCTCCTGCACGGTCATGCTGGGATTCAGAGAGCTGAACGGGTCCTGGAAGATCAGCTGCAGGTCGCGCCGACGGGACACCATGGCCCGCGCATCCAGCCGCAGCAACTCCTGCCCCCGGAAGGCCACGCTGCCCGAGTTCGGCTCGATCAGACGCAGTATCAGCCGCCCCGTGGTGGACTTGCCGCAGCCGCTCTCCCCCACCAGCCCGAGCGTCTCGCCTTCCGCGATCTCGAAGGACAGCCCGTCCACGGCCGCCACGCGCCCGCGCCGGCCGAACATCCCGCCCACCGGGAAATGCTTGCGCAGGTCCCGAACACGCAGCAGCGGCACCGCCCCGCTCATGTCGCGCCATCCAGCAGCGGCGCGATGTGGCAGGCCGCCAGATGCCCGGGCTTTAAGGCCCGCAGCGCCGGCTCCGCCTCCCGGCAGGGCGGGCCGGAAAAGGGGCAGCGCGGCTCGAAGACGCAGCCCGGCGGCAGGCGCCGCAGATCCGGCACCATGCCGTCGATCCCAACCAGCGGATGATCCCCCGGCTGCGCCCGCGGCACCGCCCCCAGCAGCCCGATCGTATAGGGATGCTCCGGATGCCCGATCACGCGCGCCGAAGGCCCGCGCTCCACTACGCTCCCCGCGTACATGACCACGATCTCGGAAGCGAGGCCGGCGATCAGCCCGATATTGTGGGAGATCAGCATGATCGCCGTCCCCCGCGCCTGGATGCCGCGCAGCAGCTCGATCACCTGCGCCTGCACGGTCACGTCCAGCGCCGTCGTCGGCTCATCGGCGATCAGCAGCTTCGGGCGGCAGGCCAGCGCCATGGCGATCATGACGCGCTGCCGCATTCCGCCCGAAAGCTTGTGCGGATGCTCGTCGACCCGCTTCTCCGGCGCCGGAATCCGCACGTCACGCAGCAGCTCGACCGCCCGGTCCCGCGCCTCCCGCGCGCCCAGCGCCTCATGCGCGCGGATGGCTTCCATGATCTGGTCGCCCACCGTGAAGGCCGGGTTCAGCGACGACATCGGCTCCTGGAAGATCATGGAGATCGCGGCGCCGCGCAGCGCCCGCACCTCGCGCTGCGGCATAGCCAACAGGTCTCGTCCCTCGAACAGGATCCGTCCCCCGGTCACCCGCCCCGCCGGCTGCGGCAGCAACCCCATGATGGTCAGGGAGGTCACGCTCTTCCCGCTGCCGGATTCCCCGACGATCCCGACGCATCCCCCCGCCGGAATGTCGAAATCAGCGTTGCGCACGGCCGGCACGCGCCCGCCCTCCGCCGCGAAGCTCACGGACAGCCCGCGGACCTGCAGCAGCGGCGCGGTGTTGGCGGCCCGGGGCGGCTCCATCGAAAGGGCCTGGCTGACAGCGCCGTCCATGCTCAGTCCCCCAGCGTCGCGCGGCCATCCACGGCCACCGCTCCATGCCCCGCCGGGCGCACCATCAGCGGGTTGACCTCCAGATCGATCAGCCGCTCGCCTAGGTCCTGCGCCAGCCAACCGATCCGGACCACGGCCTCTACGATCGCGCCTACATCCAGGGCCGGCTGCCCACGCGCGCCATGCAGCAGTGGCGCCAGCCGTAGGGATTCCACCATCCGCCGCGCCCGCTCCGGCGAAACCGGCGCCGGGGCCAGGGCGACATCCTTCAGGATCTCCACGATGGTGCCGCCGAAGCCCACCAGCACCACCGGGCCGAACACCGGATCGCGCCGCGCCCCAACGATCACCTCGGCCTCGCCGCGGATCATCTCCTGCACGGAGAACCCGTCCAGCCGCGCCCCTGGCGCCCGGGCCGCGACCGCCTCGCGCATCGCCGCCATTGCCGCCTCGACCGCCGTCGCATCCCGCAGCCCGACCGCCACGCCGCCCACATCGCTCTTGTGCACGATGTCGCGCGACACCGCCTTCAGCACGACGGGAAAGCCCAGCTCCGCCGCGGCAGCCGCCGCCTCGGCCGGCCCGGCCACGATGCGCTCCCGCGCCGTCGCGATGCCATAGGCCGCCAGCGCCGCCTTCACCTCGCTTTCCGTCGCCGCACCCGCCGGCAGCGCCACGCCGCCCGGCAGCCCGGCCGGCCGCGCCGGGGCGGGCTCCGCCGCCTCCCGCAGCCGGTCATGCTGCGCGACCAGCTCCAGCACGCGCAGCGCATCCTCGAACCGGTCGAAATGCGGCTGCCCCAGCGCCCGCAGCGCCGCCCGGGGCTCATCCCCCGCATCACCCGGCGTCACCGCCACGAAGCAGGGCTTGGCATGGGCCGCCGTCACCTCGCCCACCAGCCGCGTCTTCTCCGTGAAGAAGGGCATGGAGGTCAGCACGACGAGCCCATAGGCCACCGCCTCGTCATCGAGCAGCAGCCGCGCCGCATCCTGGGTAATGTCGACGCTTTCCGGCCCCTTTCGCCCACCGATGTCCACGGGATTGTCGGCCTGGGGAGGCAGCAGAATCTCGCCCAGCCTCTCCTTCGTGGCGGCGGACAGCACCGCCATCTCCAGCCCCACCTCCGTCACACGGTCGGAGGAGATCCCCGCCGTGCCTCCAGAATTCGAATAGACACCCACCCCGCCATAGCGCCGGAGCTGCGGATGCCGGACCAGCATGTTCGCCGCCCGCACCATGTCGTCGGGGTCCTTGGCCAGCACCACCCCGGCATCGCGGCCGACAGCCTCGAACACGTCGAAGGACCCCGCCAGGCTCGCCGTATGGGAGCGCGCGGACTTCACCCCCGCCTCGGTCCGCCCCGTCTTCACCATCAGCAGCGGCTTGCCCGCCTCCCGGCAGGCCAGCGCCGCCTTCCGGAAGCGCGGCCCGTCCTTCAGCCCCTCGACATAGAGGCACACTGCCCGCGTCTGCGGGTCCTCCACCATGAACTCCAGGAAGTCGCAGATCTCCAGGTCCGACTGGTTCCCCACTGAGACGCAGTGGCGGAACCCGATCCCATCCGTCGCCGCCCGGTCGAACACCGACACCATCAGCGCGCCGGACTGGCTAACGAAGCCGATCTCCCCCCCCGGCAGCCCCTCGCGGTCCAGCACCACGGAGGAGCAGAGTGCCATGCGATGATGCGGCACGATCATGCCCATGCAGTTCGGCCCGACGATCCGCATGCCGGACCGCTCGCCGATCGCTGTCATTTCCGCTTGCAGCCGCGCCCCTTCCTCATTCGCCTCGGCGAAGCCGGTCGAGATGATGACGCAGCACCCGACCCCCGCCTCCGCCGCCTCGGCAACGTTGCGCAGCAACGTCTCGCCAGGCACCGCCATGATCGCCACCTCCGGCGCTACCGGCACGTCGGCCAGGCTCCCATAGCTCTTCCGCCCCAGCACCTCCGGGCGCGCGCGGTTGATCGGCACCAGATCACCGGCGAAGCCATGCTTCACCAAGTGATACATGATCCGCCCGCCGAATTTCCCCCGGCTCTCCGAAGCGCCAACCACGGCAACCGAGGCCGGCTCCAGGATCCGCCCGACTGGCAGCCGCGGCGGCGCCTTCGCGGGGGCGATGATCGTGTCCATCCTGGGCTCTCCTAGAGGAAGGCGGACATGCCGAGCGTCTCGCGCCCGACGATCAGGCGGTTGATGCCGCCCGTCCCATCGATGGCGGAGAGCATGGCAGCGTCACGCCAGCAGCGCTCCACCTCGGCCTCCTCGGCTGTGCCCTGCGCCCCCATGCTTTCCATCGCGGCTTGCGCCACGGCCTGCGCCGCATCCACCGCATAGGCCTTGGCCATGGACACGTCGCGCGGTGCCCGCCGCCCGCTGTCCAGCATCGCCAGCGCGTTGAAGCAGAGCAGCCGCGCCGCCTGCAGCCGCGTCGCGGCCTCCGCCAGAGCAAGCTGGATGGCCTGAAATTTCCCAATCGGGCGCCCGAAGGCCGTGCGTGACCTGGCATAGGCAACCGCCTTGTCCAGCGCATGGCCCGCAATGCCCACGGCTTGGACGCCGATGAAGGCGCGCGACGCCTCGATCCCCCGGTGGAACTGTTCCCCGCCAACGCCCGCCTGTCCCAGCAGGTTCGCGCGCGGCACCCGCGCATCCTCGAAGCTGATCTCCGCCAGCGAGATGGACTTCAGCCCGACCGTCTGGATGTCCCGGCTTTCCCAGGGCGTCGCCGCGCGCTCCACTACCAACCGGCTCAGCCCGCCACCCGCGGGATCGACCACCATCAGCGTGATCAGATCGGCGATCCCGCCCAGCTTCAGCCAGCGCTTGCGCCCGTTGACCACGTAATGGTCCCCGTCCAGCACCGCCGTCGTCGTGAAGCCGCGCATGTCGGACCCGGCCTGCGGCTCGGTGATGGCGGCGGTCGAGACCCAATCGCCGGAGAAAAGCTTTGGCATCCAGCGCCGCTTCTGCTCCTCGGTGCCGAGATAGTTGATCGTGCGCGGCGGCACGACCTCGCCGAACAGCACCGGCCCGCGCGCCACCGCCTCCAGCAGCATGCCGTACTGCACATAGCTGAGCCCGGCGCCGCCCAGATCCCGGGGGATGGTGCTGCCCAGATAGCCCAGCGGCTGCAGCGCCCGCAGGCCCTGCCGATAGGCCTCGGCGCTCAGCTTCCCCCCGGGCGGAACCGCGGCGGCCAGTGGCACGATCACGCGCTGCACGACCTCGGCCACCGCCTCCTGCAGCTCGCGGGTCGCGGGCGTATCGAAGACGGTCATCTCAGCGGCCCGGGAACACGGGCGCACGCTTCTCGCGCGATGCCGCCAGCCCCTCCCGCTGGTCCTCCGACTTCCCGCCGATCTCGCTCCAATGCGTCTCCAACGCCTGCGCCGCGGCGGGGGAGAGCACGTATTGCGCGCGCACCGTCTCCTTGATCGAGCGGAAGACGACCGGGGACCCGCCCGACACCCGTTTCGCCGTCCGCGCCACTTCGGCGTCGAAATTCTCCTCGGGTATCACGCGGGTGACGAGTCCCATCTCGCGCGCGCCCTCCGCATCCAGGTCCTCGCCCAGGATCAGCATGTCCAGCGCGCGGTTGCGCCCGATGAAGTGCGCGAGCCGCGTCAGGCTCATCCCCCAGCTCGGCACCACGCCGATATAGGCATCGGCCGTGCGGAACTTCGCCGTCGTGGAAGCCAGCCGCACGTCGCAGGCCATGCCGATCGCGAAGCCCCCGCCGATGCACCAGCCCCGGATCGCCGCGATCACCGGCTTGGGGAAGGTCTCCAGCCGGTCGACCACCGAACGCCCGAGTTCCCGGAAGCGCGGCCCCGATCCCGGCCCGCTGCCCGACGCCTTCAGGTCCGCGCCGGCGCAGAACGCCTTGGTCCCCGATCCCGTCAGCACGACGCAGCGCGTCTCGTCGCGCCCCTCCAGCGCCTCGAGCGCGGCCAGCACGTCCCGCATCAGCCCCTCGCTCACTGCATTCACCGGCGGGCGGGACAGGGTGATGGTGGAAACGCCCGCCTCGTGGCTCAGCTGAATGGCCTCGTACTGCATTGCGCCGCAATTCCCCCGAGAGATATCGAGCGTGCCCCGCATCGGGCCAAAGCTAGGTCGCGAAATTATTCCGGAAAGCGTTCAGCAAGGGCCATGCCAGCACCAGGCTGTCACCAGGACCGGCATTTGCGTGGCCGTAGCCACATATTGCACTCTCTTGCGCCACTTCCTGCCCGTTTTACGTTCAGCACGATCCCAGCAGAAAGGCCGAGGAAAGCATTCCCCGGCCTTCGGCACGTCCAAATTCTCGATCTGCGTCGCCGCTACGGAGCACCAGCGAAACCGGCCGCTCGGTCCAGAGGAGGCAAGCATTCCTCCTCTCGCCTGCCTCATTCTCAGGCCGCCGCAGCCGCACGGGCCAGCATGCGCTGGAACTGACCCGCGGACGGCCGCCCGATGCCCAGATGCTCCCGCAGCGTCGTCCCGCTGTAATCCTGGCGGAAGATCCCGCGCCGCTGTAGCAGCGGAACCACCTGCTCGACGAAGACCTGCAGCTGGTCCGGAAAATAGGGCGGCATGACGTTGAACCCGTCGCATCCGCCCTCGTCGAGCCAACGCTGCATCAAATCCGCCAGCTGCTCCGGCGTGCCCACGAAGTTCTGATGCGACCGGGACCGGGCGATGAAGCGCGCGGCCCCATCGATGGTCAGCCCCCGGCGCTCCGCCTCGGAAAGCAGCGTGTCCGCATTCGCCGTCGGCTTCTTCGCACTGCGGATCAGCTCCACGGGAAGCCTTTCACTGGGATCATAGTCATAGAGCGGAAAATTCAGATTCTCACTCAGCATCCAGATCCCGACCTCGGGATGCACGAGGTCGCCGATCTCCTCCTCCAGCCGCAGCGCCTCAGCCTCGGTCGAGCCGAGCAGAGGCGACAGACCGGGCATGATCACCACTTCATCCGCGCGCCGCCCGTATTTCGCCATTCGCGCATGGGTGGAGGAGCGGAACTCCTTCGCCTCGCTCAGCCTCGTCTGCGCTGTGAAGATCGCCTCCGCCACCATGGCGGCGAACTCGCGCCCGGGTGGCGACCCGCCCGCCTGTACCAGCACCGGCCAGCCCTGGGGCGGACGCGGCTGCCGCAGCGGACCGCGCACGCTGAAGCTGTCGCTCCGATGTTCCACCGGGCGAATCAGCGCGGGATCGAGGAATCGCCCGGAAGCCCGGTCCTGCAGGACCGCTGCATCGTCCCAGCTGTCCCAGAGCGCCGTGCAGGCATCGATGAACTCGCGCCCGCGCACATAGCGGTCCGCCTTCTCCATCGCCTTGCTGCGGCTGAAGTTCAGCGCAGCCTTGTCCTCCCAGGTGGTCACCACGTTCCACCCGGCCCGCCCGCCACTCAGATGATCCAGCGTCCCGAATTTCGAGGCGACGGCATAGGGCTCGTGATAGGTGGTGGAGAGGGTGGCGACGAGCCCGATCCGCTCCGTCACGGCCGAGAGGGTCGAGATCAGCGAGACCGGATCCGGATTGGAGGTTGCCTGCCGCCCGAAGAAGCGTCCGTCCTTCTCCCGCGTGAACAGCGTGTCGCCGACGAAGAAGAGATCGAACTTCCCCCTCTCCGCCCACTGGATCTGGGTGCGGTAATAGTCCAGCGAGGTCAGCCCCGCCGCCTGGACACTCGGATGCCGCCAGCCCGCGATGTGGTGCCCGCCGGGATAGATGAACAGCCCGAGATGAAGCTGCCTCGTCATCGTCCTCTCCCCTTTTCCGATCGCCTCAGGCCGCGCCCTGCAGGGCGAAGATGCTGGCCGGCCGCGGCAGCCCGAGATGCTCGCGCAGCGTGCACCCCGCATAGGTCTCGCGGAACAGCCCGCGCTCCCGCAGTAGTGGAAGCACCGCGCGCACCAGCGCCTCCGCATCGTCCGGAAGCACGGCCGGCAGGATGTTGAAGCCGTCGCACCCCGTCTCGTCCTGCCATGCGGCCAGCCGGCCGGCGAAGTCCGCCGGCGTGCCGGCGAAGCGCGCGCCGGCACCGGGCGCGGCCATGCCGTCCAGCGCCGCCTCTCTCTCCCGCGCCGCCTCCAGCGTTTCCGCCAAAAGCGGGGAGATGTTCAGCAGGATCTTCAGCGCGCCCGCCGGGCGGCCCTGTGCCGCCGCTATCGCGCGCAGCGCCGGAATTAGCGCCGCCTCATCCGCCAGGAAGAGATCGGCCTTCTCCGCCGCCAGCCGGAGCCCCTCCGCAGAGGCATCGCGCATCACCACCACCGGATGGCCCTGGATCGGGCGCACCGCGGTCAGCGGCCCGCGCACCGTGAAATGCGCCCCCACATGGTGGATCGGATGGATCCGGCTGGAATCGGCGAAGAGCCCTGCGGCCTTGTCGGCCACCACCGCGCCGTCCTCCCAGCTGTCCCACAGCTTCCCGGCGACCGTCAGATACTCCGCACAGCGCTCGTAATGCGCCACGCGCCCCAGCGCGCCGTCATGCGCGAAATCCGCCTCTTGCTGATCCACCCCCTCCAGATCGACCACCAGGGCAGTGCGGCCTGCCGAGAGATTGTCCAGCACCGCCAGGGCGCGTGCGGTGTGGAAGGGCTGCGTATGCGCCATGTAGACGGTGCCACCCAGCCCGATTCGCTCGCTGCACGGCACCAGCGTCGCGATCAGTGGCAGCGTGTCGATCTGAAGCCCGTCGCTGCGCCCCTCGAGTAGCACCCCGGGCCCCACCGGCGGGGGCAGGAACAGCACGGCATCCAGCCCGCCCTCCTCCGCGCGCCGCAGCAGCGCCTCGTAACGCGGCACGCCGGTCGGCGTCCGCTCCAGGCCGGACACGCGCCAGGCCGCGGGATGGTGCCCATGGCCATGGACGGAAAGGGTGATGTGCATCGGGTTTTCCTTCTCGGACCGGCCGCCGCGTCGCAGGCTCACTCGCACAGCACGTTCAGCAGCGCCTGGCGCCGCTCCGTGCGGATCACTTGGATGGCCCGCTCCAGCGCCGCCGGCAGATCCTCGGCGCGCTCCACGCGCTCGCCATGCCCACCGCTCGCCTGCACCAGCATCTCATAGGCCGGCGCCGGGGAGAGCGAGACGAAGGGTAGCGTGTTCGCGCGCGCCGCATACCCATCCGGATACATGGCGGCGGTCGCGCGCCGCACCGCACCCCATTCCAGGTTGTTGAAGACCACCGTCAACACGGGCAGCTCATAGGCCTGCGCGATCTGATGGCAGGCCGTGGGATTGGCGAACATGTAGGCTCCGTCGCCCAGCGTCGCGACGACCAGCCGCCCGCGATCCACGAGCTGCGCGCCAAGCGCCGCCGGCAATCCCCAGCCCAGCCCGCTGGCGGAGCTGCTGCCGAAGAACTGCCCGGGCCGCGTCAGCCCCGCGGCCTCCGGCATGAACGGATATTCGTTGACGATGATCGCGTCGGCATCGATCGCCTCAGCGATACAGCGGCTGATCCAGGCCCGGCCCATCGGGGCCGCATCGCGCGCCTGCCGCACTCGCGCTTCCACCACCTCGCGGATCGCCGCGCAGCGCGCCACGATACGCGCGCGCCGCGCCGCCACCGCATCCTCCTGCCCCGCCAGCCGCTCCGCCAGCTCCGCATCCAGCGCGCGGATCGCTGCCAGCGGTTCTGCCATGATGCTAATGTCGGAGGCGAAGCCGCGGATTGGGTAGCGCGCAAAGAGCGGATCCGGCCCGACCTGGATCACCGTGCAATCCGGGGAAGGCCCGCCATCCGGCAGCCAGGGCACGTCACTGTCCAGCACCAGGATCACGTCCGCCTCGCCGATCCAGGGCACCAGCTCATGACCCGCATGCATCGGATGTCCCGCCGGGAGGTTCAGGTAGCGCGGCCGGTACTCCACCACGGGCAGCCCATATCGCACCGCGAAGTCGCCCAGCACCGGCACCGCGGCGGGATCGCCTCCCAGCCGCGTGGCGATCACCAGCGGGCGCCGCGCCCGGGCCAGCAGCTCTGCCGCGGCCCCGATCTGTCCTGCATTCGGCCCGGGCGGAGCAGAAGCGGTGATCCGCGGCGCGTCCGTCACGCCCTCCTCCGGCACCTCCTCCGCCAGCACCTCGCGTGGCAGCGCCAGATAAACCGGCCCGCGCGGCGTGCTAGTGGCGATCGCCAGCGCCCGGTCCACCACCGTGCCGAGTTGCCGCGCATCCCGCAACTCGTAGTCCCAGCGCACCACCTCCCGGACGATGCCGGCTTGGTCGAACATCTCCTGCGCCCAATGTATCGGCATGGAACGTGCCCCCGGCGCTCCCTTTTCCAGGATCGGGGTGCGCCCGGCGGCGAGGAGCATCGGCACTCCTTCGCGGGAGGCGTTCATCAGCCCCGCCAACGCGTTGGCCGTGCCTACATTCACGTGCACCATCACGGCCTGAGGGCGCCCGGTGAGCATCGTGTATCCATGCGCCATCCCCACAGCTGCATTTTCATGCGGGGCGAGGATTGGTGTCGGCAGGGCGGCGCCTTCTCCCCCTGCCCGCGCAAAAGCCTCGATGATCGAGGGAAAGTCGGTCCCCGCATTGCCGAACAGGTAATCGACTCCGCGCGCCTTAAGCAGCTGCAGCCAAGCATCAGCGACGGAAACAGCTGGAACGGCTGGCATGTGCCGTTCGATGCCGTCGAAAGCTCCGACCTCAAGAT
Organism: Roseomonas chloroacetimidivorans; assembly: GCF_049629625.1. Classification (NCBI taxonomy): domain Bacteria; kingdom Pseudomonadati; phylum Pseudomonadota; class Alphaproteobacteria; order Acetobacterales; family Roseomonadaceae; genus Roseomonas; species Roseomonas chloroacetimidivorans. The sequence goes on from NZ_JBNBZS010000041.1 coordinate 27,437, forward strand.
CCGGCATCACTAGCCCTTTCTGGGAAGGATAGCGCAACTGATTGTCAAGTATACGCGACGTCCACGAGGCAACTTTCATGCCATACTCGGTACGAGCACATGGCGGCTGTGCTGACTGCGTTGCATGGACCGCCTTGCAGGCGCATTAGACCCTGGGCTGGTCCGCATTCACGTGATGCGGACATACTCCGGTCGCCCGAGTTCGAGCATGCGGTTGAGTGCGCGGACGGCGATGGCCATTTCAGTTGCGCTGCGCCCGTCGGTACACGAGTGTAGTCCACCGCCGATTACCCGCTTGAAGCGCGCGATTTCCGCCTCGACCAGGGCACGCCAGTTATAGCCCGAGGGCATTGGCAAGTTGTTTGACGAGAAGGCGAGTTCGGCCGCGTAATCGAGGGTGCGGCAGGATCAGGGGGCGGCTTGGGCGCAGGTTTCCTGTCGCCGGATCCGAAAGGCCTTGATCCGGGCGCGTTGGTACTCGCCAGCTGTCATCAGGTGGCGGCGCGGACGGAAATGACCGTCGATCAAGCTGTGTGCAGAGAGGAAACGCTGGGCCTGCCCGGCCGACTTGCACCGCTGCATTTGCCGCTCTCGTCGCCGGGTAGGCCGATGCGAGTTCTCCGCCCGGTTGTTCAGGTACCGGCTGTTCCGATGCCGCACCTCGGGCAGGAGTTCGCGCCTCGCCACGCCGTAGCTCCTCGGCCCTTCCGTGACCAGCCGACGCGGCCTTTACTTGAGCCCAGCAAGCAGGCGCTTGAGGAACCGCTTGGCTGCACATCCGTTCCGCCTATCCTGAACCAGGACATCCAGCACCACGCCGTGCTGGTCCACCGCGCGCCAAAGGTAATGCAGCGCGCCGTTGATGCGCAGGAACACCTCATCGAGGTGCCAGCTGTCGCCCGGCTTGGGCCGGCGCTGCCGCAGCCGGGTCGCGAACTCCGACCCGAATTTGCGGCACCAGTTCCGGATGCTCTCGCGCGTGACGGTGACGCCCCGCTCCGCCAGGATCAGCTCTACGTCTCTCAAGCTCAGGCTGAAGACATGATACAGCCAGACGGCCTGGCGGATGATCTCGGCCGGAATGCGATACCCAGGATAGGTGGCGGGGTCTGCCGTCATCCCCTCAGCTTGGCCCAGCTACTTCGGTCCGGCCAGAGACCATCAACTTGGCAATGCCAGCGCGGCGGGTGCAATTCGGGCGCGAAAGTCTCGCCGAAGCCCTTATGCAGCCGCACCGCCGTAACGTTGCCCCCAGCCTACGGAAGCGCGGCCTGCCGCATCCCCACCGGGGGCGGGGCGCCCCCCTGGGTCAGCGGTTTGCCGCTTTGTGGGTGCCGACGTTCTCGTGCCACTCGACCGGCATGCCGTCCCAGGAGGTGATCTGCTTCCCCGGCCACTTCTTGCGGACATAGACCTGGAAGCCGTCGGCGGTGGCCTCGACGTAGCCGGACTTGCCGTCCGTGAGCCGGAGGTGCTGGGCGAGCGCCTCGCCCTGGTTCTTCATGTAGTCGTCGCTCATGGTCCGCGCGGTCCTGATGCCCGGCCCAGTATAGCCGAGCTTCGTCATCGTCGGCGGCCACCTTCTGCTGATCACGGGGGCGGGACTCCCACCCTGGGGAAGGAGAAGCGGCTGTGGTGGTCTGGAGCGCTTGGGTAGAAGGACGGTTGGCGCCTGCTTCCGGGCTCAGGTCGCCGGACCTCATCGGCTCGCCCCAGAATGCGCTCGGCCCACTCGCCACCCCGGTCTGCCCGCGAGAGGCTATCGAGAAGGTCGGAGCGGTCCTCCAGCCTGCCGACGATCAGGTGGTTCACCGGCACCTCGACGTGCTCCTCAAGCCGTTCAACCCGCCCCTCCGCCACGACGAGGCGAGCGCCGACCAGCGCCTGCCGGTTCGCCTCGGCCACCTTGGCAAAGATGACGAGGTTACCGACGCCATGCTCGTCCTCCACGGTCATGAAGATGACGCCTTTGGAACTGCCCGGGCGCTGGCGCATCAGCACGATGCCGGGCAGCCGAATCCTTGCGCCGTGGCGCAGGGTGGCCAGCTTCCGGGTGTCATCCAGGTCCAGCCGGTCCAGCACGGGCCGCAGCAGCGCCATCGGGTGCCGTCCCAAGGTCAGACCGGTCGAGCGGTAATCCTCGACGACATGCTCGCCCTCGCCCTGATGCGGCAGCACCGCCTCAGGCTCCGCCATCAGGGGCGTCTCCGCCATGGCGGCCTCCGCCGAGTCCCGCGCCACGGCGAAGAGCGGCAGGTTCTGCGGCCCGGACGCGGCCACCCCGGCGTCCCATGTGGCCCGCCTCCGGGTGATGCCGGTCGAGCGGAAGGCGTTGGCCGCCGCCAACGCCTCCAGGGTGCGGCGCCCGATCTGCGCCCGCATTGCGGCATCCTCGACGCTCGCGAAGGGGGCCCCGTTCCTGGACCGGCGAGCCTTGAGCAGGAGCTTGGCCTCTTCCTCCTGGAGCCCGCTGACCAGCCGCAGCCCTAGCCGGATGGCAAGCCCTCCGCGGCTGGCGGCCTCGGGCTCCAGGCTGCTGTCCCAATCCGACAGGTTCACGTCCACCTCGTGCACGATGACGCCGTGCTCCCGCGCGTCCCGCACCAGTTGGGCAGGCGAGTAGAACCCCATCGGCTGCGAGTTCAGCAGCGCGCAGGTAAAGGCCGCCGGGTGGTGGCACTTCACCCAGGCACTCGAGTAGACGAGCTGCGCGAAAGACGCTGCGTGGCTCTCGGGGAAGCCGTAGGAGCCGAAGCCCTCGATCTGGGCGAAGACCTGCTCGGCGAACTCCTTCTGGTATCCGCGCCGGACCATGCCCGCGACAAGGCGCTTGCGGTAAGCCGCCACGCCGCCCGTGACCTTGAAGGTCGCCATGGCGCGGCGGAGCTGGTCGGCCTCGTCCGGCGTGAACCTGGCCGCGACGATGGCGATCCGCATGACCTGCTCCTGGAAGAGCGGCACGCCCAGAGTCTTGCCGAGAACCCGCTCCAACTCGTCCGGCGGCCCGTGCTCCAGGGAAGGGGAGGGAAAGGTGACCGGCTCCTTGCCCGCCTTCCGGCGCAGGTAGGGGTGCACCATGTCACCCGCGATGGGGCCCGGGCGGACGATCGCGACCTCGATCACGAGGTCGTAAAACTTCTCCGGCCGCAGCCGGGGCAGCATGTTCATCTGCGCCCGGCTCTCGACCTGGAAGACGCCCACGCTGTCGGCCCGGCGCAGCATGGCGTAGGTGTGCGGGCACTCGCGCGGCAGGGTGGCGAGGTCGTGGTCGGGGCCGCCGTGGCGGCGCAGCAGGTCAAAGCAGCGCCGGAGGCAGGAGAGCATCCCGAGCGCCAACACGTCGACCTTGAGGATGCCGAGGGCGTCGATGTCGTCCTTGTCCCACTCGAGAACGGTCCGACCGTCCATGGCGGCGTTGCCGACCACCGCTAGTTCGATCAGCGGCCCCCGGGTGATGACGAAGCCGCCGACATGGGTCGCGGTGTGGCGAGGGAAGTCCTGGATCTCCTGGGCAAGTTCCATGGTCATGGCGAGCCGCGGATCACGGAGGTCCAGCCCCTCGCTGGCGGCCAACTCGGCGAGATCTTTGTCGTGCCCCGGCCCCCAGCTCGCCTTGGCGAGGCGGCTGGTGATGTCCTCGGACAAGCCCATGGCCTTGCCGACCTCGCGGATGGCCGACCGGCCGCGGTAGCGGATCACCGTGCCGCAGATGGCCGCCCGCTCCCGGCCATAGCGCTCGTAGATATGCTGAATGACCTCTTCGCGTCGCTCGTGCTCGAAGTCTAGATCGATGTCGGGCGGCTCACCGCGGGAGGCGGAAACGAAGCGCTCGAAGAGGAGGTCGTGCTTGCCGGGATCCACGGCCGTGACACCGAGGACGTAGCAGACGGCCGAGTTGGCGGCCGATCCCCGGCCCTGGCAGAGGATGCCTCGCTCGCGCGCGAACCGGACTATCTCGTGGACGGTCAGGAAGTAGGGGGCGTATCCGAGCTGGTCGATGAGCCGAAGCTCATGCTCCACGCGGCCTGAGATTTCCTCGGGCACGATGGTCCAGCGCTCCGCCAGCGCTTGGTCGACCCGCGCCCGAAGGGTCTCCATGGCCGTTCGGCCGGGCTCCAGCACCTCGTCCGGATACTCGTAGCGAAGCTGGTCGAGGTTGAAGCCGCGGGCGGCGTCAAGGACTCGCAGAGTGTTGGCAATGGCATCCGGGTGACGGCGGAAGCGGCCGCTGACCTCATCGAGGGGCTTGGGTCGGCGCTCCGCGTTCGGCTCGGCGTCGAAGCCGATCTCATCCACGGTTCTGCCCGTGCGGATGGCGGTGAGAACGTCGGCGAGCCGACGGCGCCCGGCCACGTGGTAGCGGACGTCGCCGGTGGCGAGCAGCCAACCACCGGCATCGTGGGCGATGTCTGCGAGCAGGTCGAGGCGCCGCCTGTCATCGCTCCTGAGAGTGCATGAGCCCGCCACCATGAGCGGGAGAGCCAGGCGGCGCAGGGCGTCGGCGTCACGCCGGACGCGCGCCGCGAAGCCCTTGTCAACATGTGGTGGGGGGACCACGGCCATGGCCCAGCCCTCAGCACTCTCGATCAAGGCGCCCCGGCCAAGCCGGACGTTATCCTTCCACGAGGTCAGCCGCACTCGGGACAGGAGCGCGGTCAGGCGCCCGTAAGAGGTCCGGCAGGTCGGCCAGACGAGGTACTCGGCCCCGTCCTCAAGGATGAGGCGGCAGCCCACCACGAAGGGGATGCCCGCCTCCTTTGCGGCCACATGTCCGCGGACGACTCCGGCCAGGGTGTTGCTGTCGCAGATGCCGATGCCCGCGTAGCCTAGGACCCCGGCGGTCGCGACCAGCTCGGACGGGTGGGACGCCCCGTCCAGAAAGCTGAAGTTGGACTTGGCACCGAGCTCCGCGAAGGCCTGCGGGGCGTCGGCATGCCAGTCCGGCGCGGACCGGCCGACCTGGGCAGGCATCAGGTGCTGTGGGGCGGACGGGGCGGCTTCTTGACCACCATCAGGTTGGCCCGCTCGAGTTGCGCCGCGAGCTGCTCGGCAAGCACGGCGGCCGCGACCTCCCAGGCGGCGCCGCGGCGTGGGCGGCCGCGCTCGTCGTGCCGAAGTGCGTAGGCGAGCACCTCGGCCACTTCGTCACCAGAGGCAGGAACCAGAGGCGGCGCCGAGGGCTCATCCGCCACGGCGTGTCTCCTGGCCAACAGGGAGGAGGCCCGGAAACTCGAGTTGCCGCTCATCGCACAGGGGCATGTCATCCTCATCGGCAGGCGCGGACGATCCAGCCGCCCGGGCCGGAGAGAACCGGGGTTCTGCTGGGACTCTAGCGGGGGATGAGGACGATTCGCGCATGCGCCGAAGCTGTCGGACGCACGCGAACGAATCAAGAACAATCAGCTGACTGATTCGATGTCGTTTCCAAGCTGGCCGTTGCCCGGTAAACTTAAATCCTTGAGCGGCTACCCACATTGCCTGGGTGGCTTCTTCTTCACGGGCGCGCTGGCTGGGGAAGAGGGTCACCGAGGGAGCACGACCATTCCCGACTCTGCCGCACTCGTGCGGGTGAACCGCGCTCCCGTCCTGACGCTGTGGGCGGCGATCGTTGCGGAGCGTCTCGGGCACCCGCCCGACACCGCGCTGAGCCTCGCGAGTTACGTTGCGGGGACGGGTGCACGCGTCAAGGCCCGGCGCCTCGGCATCGCCGAGGGCGGCGACGACGCACGGACGAAGGCTGAGGGGCTTGCGACGAGGAAGCGCGAGACGATCCGGCTGTTAGGGTGCGACGGCAAGCCGCAGTTCTCTGCCCCGGTCAGGGCCTATGTCGAGTAGGCGTTCGGGAAGCGCTTGGCCGAGGTGGAGGCCGCGATGTGCGAGCTGGCTGCCTCGATGGAGCCTGACGAACTCAACCGGGTGGGCTTCTTCATGCCTGCCTGATCAAGCGGTCGGTGCTCGGCCGTCTCGCCAAAATATCCATCACGGCCGGTGGACCGCCCGCTGCGAAGTCTTGCAAGCGATCCAGCGCTCCAGAGGGAGCGCAAGCAAACGCCTGCGCTCGGGCCTGTTCAGCCCTCCATCCGGATGTCCGCTTCGCGCACCAAGGTCCGAAAGCGCCCCATTTCATCGGCCACGAATCGAGCGAAATCAGCGCCGAACAGGTTCCCGGGCTCGGCACCCACGTCCTTCAAGGCGCTGGCCATGCGTGTTGAGGCAAGGGCCTGCCGCGTCTCCCGCTCCAGGTGTTCCCGGATTGCGGTCGGCGTCCCTGCAGGGGCGAAGAGGCCGAACCAGCTCGAGATTGCATAGCCGGGAAAGCCGGACTCCGCTACCGTAGGCAGATTGGGAAGGGCCGGATTGCGCATTGACGTGGTTACCGCCAGAGCCCGTATCTGGCCGTCGCGCACAGCCGGAAGCGATGCCCCGATGCCATCGAAGTTGATGTCGATCTGACCGGCCACGAGGTCTGCCATGGCCTGTCCGCTGCCGCGATAGGGAACGTGGACCAGCGGAATCCCGGCGGCCAGGCGGAACATCTCAGCCGCGAGGTGCTGCGCGCTGCCGACGCCGGAGGAGGCGTAGTTCAGGCCGCTGCGTGTCTGCTTTGCCAGAGCGACGAGCTCCGCCACGCTGCTCGCCTGCAGATCCTTGCGTACAAGTAGCAGGTGCGCTTGGCTGGCGGTGAGGGCAACGGGCATGAGATCCCGCTCTTGATTGTAACCCAGACGCGGGAAGAGAACCGGCGCCACCGCGTTCGAGTTCATGTGCCCGAAGAGGATCGTGTAGCCGTCCGGCTGCGAACGCGCGACTGCCTCGGCTGCCACGGTACCGGTCGCGCCCGCCCGGTTCTCCACGACAAAGGGTTGACCAAGCTGGCCCTGGAGCTGCTGAGCGAGAACGCGAGCGACGAGGTCCGTCGCGCCACCCGGCACATAGCCGACCAGGAAACGCACCGGACGGCTCGGCCATGGTTCCTGGGCTAGAGCGGGCTGGAGCAGGAAGGGAGCCGAGAGACCGGCAAGCAGGGAGCGACGCGGAACCATGAGACATTTCCTCTTCTCTCATTGACGCTAATCCGGCTCAGCTCTGAAGGCGGGTTGCTGCCGGATCGACGTTCGCAAGTCTGTGAACTCAGAGGGCGAAAGCTGCCTCCCTCGCTTTGAGGATGGACACGACCGTCTCGTTTACTGGCGTGGGAACACCGAACTTGGTGCCGAGACGAGGAATGGAGCCGTTGATCGCATCGATCTCCGCACGCCGCTTCTCCAGATGATCGAGAAGCATCGAAGGTCGTGCGTCAGGGATTTTGCCGCCCAGCTTCCGAACGTGCTCAATCGGGTCACCCACGTCGAGCCGGATGCCTGCTGCCCGAGCCACGGCAATCGCTTCTTCAGCGCAGCCCCTTGCAACCATCCAGGCATTGGGATCGGCCATCACCTGACCTATCGTCATACCGGTGACGCAGGTAGTACCGGAGAATGCGACGTTCATGATCAGCTTCTCCCAGACCATCTGGTCCAGGTCATCGAAGAGAGCGGCCGTGAATCCCGCCGACTCCCAGATCCTCGCCGACGCGACCAGCGATGGTCGCGGCAGTCCGGCGTAGGCCCCGAAGCGGATCATCTCCATCCCGTTGTGGTGGGCGTGCCCGGGGCCACGCATGGATGCCCCGAAGCCGCCTACCACGCCAACAGCCAGCCGGTCCTCACCAACAATGGGCGCGACGAGCTCCGCCGAGCCCAGACCATTCTGGATAGTCTGGACCACCGTGTCCGGGCCGAGCAGCGGCGGCACGCTCCGCGCGGCCTCCTCCACGTCGAACGCCTTGGTCGCGATGACCACAAGGTCGACCGGACCGATCCCCTCCGTCGTGGTGCTGCCACGGACTGCAGCTACACGGTCTCCGCTCGCTCCTTCGACCCGGAGACCGTTGCGCTCCATGGCTTCGGCGTGGTCCGGCCAGAGGGTGATGCCGAAGACCTCGTGTCCGGCATCGGCCATCAGACCCGCATAGACGGAGCCCATGGCCCCGCAACCGACGATCGCGACGCGCGACATCTCCGCTCTCCTTAGGCTGCCGCGGCTTCGCCGCGCAGTGAAATCGCGTCGACGATCGCCCGTGTAACATCCTCGGTGCTCGCCTGCCCTCCGAGATCGCGGGTTCGCGGCCCGTCCGCCAGCACCGCCTCCACTGCGGCCTGAATGAGCCCTGCCGCATCGGTGCAGCGATGATCAGTATGCCGTTCCGCCAGCCACTCCAGCATCATGACAACGGAGAGAATGGTGGCGACCGGATTGGCTACTCCCTGACCCGCAATATCCGGCGCACTGCCATGTGAGGGCTGAAAGACGCCGTGCGTGCGGCTTATGTCGGCCGAGGGCGCAAGACCGAGGCCGCCCACGATGCCCGCGGCAATCTCGGAAGTGATGTCCCCGAACTGGTTCTCGCTGACGACCACGTCGAAGCGGCCGGGGTCGGTGACGAACATCATGCAACCTGCATCAATGTAGAGGCGAGCCGAACCGATGTCCGGGTATCGCGACGCCACCTCGTCGAAGACACCGCGCATGAAGGCCATGCTGCGCAGGACGTTCGCCTTGTCGAGCAGCGTCACATGTCCACGCTTCCCCGCGGCCTTTCGTAGCCGGGCCTGCTCGAACGCGATCTCGAAAAGGCGTTCGGCACCTTTGCGCGTGATGGTCAGGCGGTCACTGGCCTCGTCCGGGTTGTTGTTCACCGGGTCGTGGCGGCCAGCGAACAGCCCTTCGGCGATCTCCCGAATCACGAGCATGTCGACCTCGCCTCGGGCGAGGACCGGGGGAACTCCCCGGAAGAGACGCACCGGCCGGAGGCTGGCGAACAGGTCATAATGCTCACGGATGTCGATCTGAGGCGCGAGCTCGGTGCCGTCCGGCTTACGTATGTTTGGTAGGCCTGCGGCGCCAAGCAAAATGGCGTCCGCCTCGCCGACGGCCTCCATCGTGGCGGCCGAGATGGCCTCGCCTGTGTCCCGATAGAGGCCTGCACCAATGGCGTGGAAGGTGGTGCCGAAGGATAGTCCAACCTGTGCCGCAGCGGCCTCAAACACCTTCAGCGCAGCGTCGACCACCTCGGGGCCGATGCCATCACCCGGCAGCACGGCAATCTCATAAGACGATTTGGGCATGGGCTTCCTCCAAGCCCGTTTAGAACAGCTGCAATTCTTGCATGCAACTTGAAAAGCAGTCAGGAATGCAAAAATTTCCGCGGCTGGGCCATGGCAGCCAGGATGGGGACAAGGGTTTCGATCCCTCTGGTCCGGTGGGCTTCCAACGCCGCGCGGGCGCCCCCCGGGTCACGCGCCAGGATTCTCTGAAGAATGAGGCGATGGTCGGCGTTCGACGCCTCGGGCCGCGGACGCAGCCGAATTGTCAAATTTCGTGCGCGCTGTGCTTGCTCCATGACGAACCTCGCCATTTGGGCAAGGTGAGGGTTCCCGCTCGTCTCAACGAGAAGATGGTGGAATTCCCCATCAGCGTCCGACCAAGCGGTCAGGTCGTCCTGCGTCAGAGCCGCCTCAGTAGCCTCACAGGCTGCGGCAATCCGAGCATCGATTCCGTCCGCGTCCCCTTCCGGGCGGCGCGCCAGCCGTGCGACGGCGGTGCCCTCCAGCGCCATGAGGGTTTCGTAGACATGGTGCAGTTCGTCGGGAACGATCGGCGCGATAACAAGTCCGCGGCGGGCAGAGAGATCAATCCAGCCCTCATGCTGGAGGCGCACGATCGCCATGTGCACCGGCGTCCGGCTCATACCCAGTTGGGTGGCGATCTGCTGCTCAGCCGCTTGGAGGCCAGGTGGAAGGCTTCCGTCGAGGATCGCGGCCTTGATCCGCCGATAAGCAATCTCCGCCAGCGGCTCACCGAGCGCATCTTTAGGTGTGGTGGTCATGTCTGCGGTGGGAGGCAGTCTTCGTGGGGGGCGAGCCATGCTCTCCTCCATACCAGATCTGACGGCGGGCCAACCGTCCGGCTTCATGGCCGAAGCGAACGACGTATTCTACCGCTAGCTCTGAGCGGGCCTGAGGGGACCAAGGGGGGAATGGCTTCTGCTGCCGCACAGACCGCCCCGACTGAGGCCCTGGCCGGGTTGGTGGAGCGGGTCACCCACCACAACGCCACCACCGGCTGAGCCCTCGCATGGGATCGAGATCTATGGCCGCAACCCGGCTGATGCCTCCTTTGAGGGCGGCAACCGCAAGATGCCGGGCGGTTACTGTTTTCCCCGCTCCCCCTCTCGACTCGCGGATACGATCACTTTCATGCAGCCCAATCCCCCAACTGGCCTAGGAGCCTTCCTGATTCCGCAGAAGTCCATTGAACCCCAATTGGGCAGATCTGGCAGCAAGTTTGCATGCCAGCACCATCGCCAACAGAAGGCCGGCTAAAGGTGCTCTGCTGAAGTAGGTTCAGCATGCTCCGTTGCGCGTAACACCTGCAGTCGCCACCAAGGTCCGCTCGACGTAGACCTGGGCGGAAGGGCCTATCTCCCGCGCTCGCTCACCAGACAGCAGCACCGCCCGGATATAGTCCTCTCCCGCCCCTCGGCCGCGGAGGCGCCGCGCGATGGCATAATCGAGCCGGGACCGATCAAGATGCCCGTCGAACAGCTCCCCACTGACCCGACGACGGCCCTCCTCCCACTCCTGCTCTGGCGTACAGGCCCTGAGGCCACGTCGGCGCCGCGAGAGCATGCCGCTTCCGGCTCCTGCGACGGGCAATCGGTCAACGTCTCTAGCCGCGAGTTCGGCGGCGCCCGCTTCAAGCAGCTCTCGTCCCTTCGGATCCATTTCCCCTGGGGCAGCGCGAAGCAGGACGAAAGGATGGCGCCCGTACCGATCAGCGTAGATGACTTTCCTTTGGGTCAGGCCGCACAGCCGGCCAGCTTGGCCAGCTGAGGCCGCCCCTGGATCCCCGCCGAAGCGCCGCGCTGCTATGCGGGCGACCGCGGAGGAGAGATCAGGCGAGATCGGCCCCTCGTCCTCTGGCAGCCGGAGCCAGGCCTGGTGGTTGTTGGGGCTGGTGATGACGACCGCCGCGGGCCGGTGGCCGGCCGCGTGGAGAGCGTCCAGGCCATCTTCATCGAGGTCGTCGATCAGCACGTAGGCCGGCGAGGCTGGACGGGCGTAGACGTGATGATCCCTGGCGTTCATCGACCGCAGCCAAGGGAGGAGGCGTAGGAGCCCCCCTCCCGAGACCCGCCGGCGGAGCGCGGGTCCATCCCCGTCGGCCGGAACGAGGCGGACATCGTAGGTGGCGGCGGGGAGCGCGGCCAGCCATCCCCTGACCGCCCTCTCCGTGCGAAACGCGGCCCGCATCACCGCCCCGGACCGGCCGGCCCGGAGCGCGCGGCTATCAGGGCGGCGCGCCAGCCGCCGGACGGGGAGGGGAGGGGATGCACGAAGATCCGGTCCTTAAGGTCCGCGAGCGCCTGCTCGCGCATCCGCTGTCCCGCGGGATGGTGATCGGAGATCGCGACGTTGATGCAGCACGCCCGGGCATTGATGGCGAGGCAGTCGATCTCCTCGAGTACCTCGGCGTTCCAGTGGCCGCCGAGACCGACGACCATCACCGTCTCTCCAAGACCTACGGGGTTGAGGGCTGCAGCGGCGAGGGCGGCCAGCGCGCCCTCGACCAGGATGATTTCGCAGCCCTTGGAGCGCGGGATCCGCGTGGCCACGAGCCCCTTCTGGGCGCTCCGGGTGTAGGTAACGGCCAAGCGGCCATTCCGCCCCTCCGCGTAGACCTCCCAGCCGAGGGGGTTCCAGGCACTGTCGATGTGACGGGCGATGACACTGTCGGGGGTGAGCCGGATGATGTGACCAAACGGCGTGGCGTCGGCCGGGCGAAGGCCCTGGCGGGCGGCGAAGGAGTTGGAGGGGAAGGTGGGAAAGCGGGGGTCGATGTAGCTCATGGTGATGCTCCTGGATGAGCACGCGCGCGGATGCGCTCCGGCACCGGGCGTCGTGCGGGGTGGATTGCGAAAAACCAGCGATCGGCCGGAGTCCGGCCCGGATCAGGCCCGGTTGGGGGAGGGCCGGACGAAGCCGATGGGGTGACGGCCCCCGGTCGCCCGGGCGGCCGACAGGACCTCCCGGGCGGCGGCGAGTGGGTCGGCGCCGGTGGCCTGTGCGCCGAGGGCGGCGCGCAGGGCCCGTGCGACCCGGCGGAGCGCCGTCCCCTCCTCCGCGAAGGCGGTACCGAGCGCCGCCCGGACCTCATCCGACAGGCCGGGCAGCCCGTCAGGGGCGATCCCGACCTCGGCGGCGATGTCCGCCATCATGCCGGTGAGCACGGTGTCGACGGCGGTGGCCGGCGGGGAAGGGACCTCGATCCGGTAGAGGCGGTCGAGGAGCGCGTCGCCCAGGGGCTCGGTGGCATTAGCGGTGAGGATCCAGTTCACCGCCGCCAGATCGCAGGGGACGGCGAGCAGCGGGTCGAGATAGCCCTGTGCCGTGCCGCGTTCGAGGAAGGCGAGGAGGATGGCGCGCGGGTCACCATTGTGGGTGCCTGTCGGCATGCGGTCGGCGTCGTCGACGAGGATGATGGGGTTGCGCACCCCGAGTGCCGCGATCGTCTCCACTGGTGCGGAGGCCTGCGGCGCTCGCCAGCCGCGGCCGTTCCCCGCCAATACTGTCACGATGCTGGCGTCCGGTCCGGCGATCCGCCGCAGGGGCAGGCCGCATGCGTCGGCGAGGACGCGCGAAAAACGGCTCTTCCCGGCCCCGGGAGGACCGTGAAGCAGCAGGGGCGGCAAGCGCGCCGCACCGCCTCCGAGGCGAGAAAGGGCGAGTTCCCGGGTCAGGGCGGTGATGGCGGGCCCGAACCACGGGAAGGCCCCCGTCAGTGCGTCGTGCACGACCTCTGGATCTGGCGTTGCGACGGCATCGATGCGCATCTGGAGCCGCTGCAGCCGCAGGAGCGCAGTTTGCTCGGCTGCCTCCGAGGAGGGAGGAGGCACGGAGAGGATGACCGGCGCCGCGAGGTGATCCGCGACATCGTCCGTGGAGCTCTCCTCCAGGTCCAGCGGTGTTCCATCCTCCTGCGCGGATGCGCGTCGGTGCGGCCCACCGGGGAGGTGACGGCCCCTTCGGGGAACGGGCGGCGCCGACACGGCGTCGTCCGTGATGTCGGGCGGCAGAGGACCGAGAGCCAGGTGACCGCCGCGCAGGAGTTCCAGGGCGGGCGACGGCAGCTCGGAGAGCATTGGCACCGTGGCTGTGCTGGCCGGAGCGGCATCCATGGGGAGGAAGTCTTCATGGACGAGAAGGGCGGCGAGGGCGGCGCGGCGCTCCGCAAAAAGTGGCAGGCTTGGTAGCAGCCCCACCGCCCGTGCCATGTCGACCGCGACAAGAACCCGATCGCCGTGAAGCGCGGGGTTGATCGGCCAGACCGTCAGGCCGACCCGGTTGGCGATCCGCCACAGCACCGCCGGATCCGCTCCGTCTGGGAGCACCGTAGCCACCGGGTGGCCGGCACGCGCGAGTGCATCGTGAACTTCTTGATCCGAGGCGAAAGCGACGAGGGGCTCCAGGCGGCCGAGGTCCTCAAGGTCCTGTGGGCGCACCTCGATGGGGTTGATGAGCTTCATCCCCTCGGTGGCGACCTGGACGAGAAGTATGTCCGGTGCGCCGGTCGTGTCCGCGAGGGAGGCCGGAGCGAAGGACCGGAGCCAGGTCGGGCCGATGAGAAGCGAGGCGAACTCCGGGATCATGCCCGCGCACTCCCTGAACCGCTCTGCAGCCCCGACGCCGCCACGCTGCCCCGCAGGGCCATGAGGGCGGCACGCAGCGCCTGACGCATCGCCGGTGAAAGGGGACGGCGCCCCGCCAGGCGGGCGGCGATCGCCTCCTTCTGGGCGCGGGGAAGCCGCTGCGCCGCCGCCCAGACGGCCTGCATCTGCCGTTCATGCTCTCTGGCGAGGAGGACATCCTCGGCGGACGGCACCCGCAGGGCTGCGGGGTACCCCGTGACGGCATCAAGGAGGGCAACGGTGTCGGCGCGCCGCAGCGGATCCACTCGCCGCGTGACGTTCCGCCGGCGGCCATGGCGGGCCCGGACGAGATCGCGGGCGAGGCGCTGGGCCGTCATGATGGCGACGCGGTCGAGCACGGCTCCACGCAGGACGGCCTTGGGGGTGAGAGGAAGGTCAGCCCGGGCGAGGGCCCGGAGGGCGGCGGCCGTGGCGACGTCGTCGAGATCTGCGTCGTTCTGACCCAGGATGCTGCGGCCAGTGGTGCGGGCGGCCGCGAAGACCGTGCGCCAGGCCAGGGCCAGGAGGGGTGGATCCACGGACCGGAGGTGAGCGACGGATATGGAGGTCGGCGACGCCGCGCCGCCTACGGCGGGGCCATGAATGATGGGAGATATTGGCTTCTGCACGGGGGGTCCTCTGGTGGACCACCCTCACCCTCAGCTCCGCATCGGCGGGGGCGTCGGGGTGGGGCGGCGACCAGCCGCGGCCCACCCGACGCCCCGCCAGGCGGGGCTTCCATTCACTCCTCTGGCCTTGCGGGCCTCTGTCCTGGATCTCTCTCCATGGCGGCCGGCCGCCATCCTCACCCTTCGGGCTCACGTTTCGCGGGGTCGTGTCGTCTTGCCTTCAGAAGGGTCCGTGCTTCGCGGATCCGGCAGCGGAGCGACCACTCATGCCCTCCATCATCACCAAGACCCCCATCTTTGACACCGATCACCTGGTCCTGACGGCCGAGGCCGCGAAGCGTCGCTTCGACCGCCTGAGGCTTGACCGCGTGGCGCTCCTGTTGCTGCAGGACGCTCCGCGCCCCGAGGACCGTGACCGGGAAGCTCTGGCGCGTGGGACGGCCACGCGGCGCAACGCGATCCGCATCTGGCAGCTCTCGGACGAGGCCGATCTCGGCCGCTTGCTCGCGATCAACGCGCATCCCGCTCCACCTCGCATGCTGAGGAATGCGGTAGCCATCGCCGCCGCCCGGATCGAGGCGGTGCTGCGGGTGGCGGGTGAACGGGTCGGGACCGTGGCGGCGGTCGGGGCTCCGCAGCGCGAGCCGTTGGCCCGGGTTCTGGGTCTGCCGCAGGTGCCGAACTGGAACGCGACCACCCGGCTAGGGGAGATGGAGGTGGCGACGATCTACCACCCCAGCCCCCGGTGCCGTGCCTATAATCCCGGCGGCCCCGGCGCCGCGGCCGTGCCTCTTCTGCGCCGCTGGCTGAAGGCGGCGTAGCGCGCCCGCGTCAGAGGGGCTCGTACCGCGCCGGGAGGGGCTGCAGGCCCTGCGCGGCTGCCCGCTTGCCGATGGAGGTGAGGAGCTGACGCTTGGCCTCCGTCCGGCGGTCGCCCGGGTTGCGCATCGCCTCGGTCGCCGCCGGCGTGTCGAGGCCGAGTTCGCGGGCCTTCGCCTCGGCCCGGCACCAGTTCTCACGGAGGCGGATCGTTCGGCACATCGTCGGGCTCCTCCTCGTTCGGGGCTGAAGGTATTGCGGGCGGGTGGAGCAGGAGGGCGGGATCGCCGCCCTCCTCCCGGGTCCGTCTTTCGAGGTAGGGCCAATCCACCTCCGGTGCCATGCGAAACATCGCGACCGCCTGCAACAGGCGGGACTGGTCGGTCGGCGAGGCGATCGCGTGCTGCGCGAGGCGATCGGCGATGAGGTCCTCTACCGCGGGCACGGTGATCGACAGCCCGTCCCGCAGGACGACCTCGACCGCCATCTCGGGAGCAGCGCGCCCGTCGAAAAGTGGGCCACGGACTTGCTGAAAGCCAAACAGGGGATGGTCCGGATGGTACCAACCCACCCGCAGTCGCCCGGGGCGATCCTCCGCGACGAAGCCCTGGTCCGCCATGCAGGCCGCCATGACCGCGCTGTCCCCGGCCACGAAGTCGAAGTCGCCAGAGAAGAACGCGCCACCGATATGGACGATGACGGCGCCGCCCCCCACGAGGATCGCCTCGCCGCCAGTCCGGGCCCTGTAGTCCCGGAAGGCGGCGGCGAGCACCTCGAGCGCCGCGGCGAAGGCGTCCAGTTCCGCCCCGGTCATCGGTCGCGCCTGGGCCATGGATACCTCCTCTCCCCTATCGTGCCCGTCACGGCTGCCGCGGTGAAGACGGTCCCGGATCACCCTCTTCGTCCGGGAGGATGCCAGCATCGCGGAACCGTTGACGCGTAGTCTCGACCGTCCGCAGCAGGCCCCTGGCCCGGTGGGCTCCACCCGGCGTCACGGCCGCGACCAGGGGGGGGTCTCCGCCGATCCAGATCTGAGGCTCGATCAGCCATCGACGGGCCATCTCGTCCCCGCCAAGCACGCGTCCGGCCTGGACCATAAGCTCGGCGATGCGGGAGCGGACGGGCGCGTCCTCGTCGCCGTCACCGTCCCACACCCATCTTTCCACCTCCGACCAGGTGCTGAATGCGATCGTTGGCGGGGACGTTGGGAAGGTGGGCGTGACCCCTCCACGCTCTACATCGCAGAGGCGACGTAACGCTCGCCGGAGCGAGAGTCCCAACGGTGTCAGGCGGGGCCGGCGACGGCTGCCCTCTGCCACGGCAACCGCGACCTCCGCGGTCAGGACCGCGTGCACGGCTCGAAGGTCGTCCAGACCGCCCGCGAGAAGCCGGTCGAGTGGCGGGCGCCGGTCCAACTGCGGGTGAGGGGTGGTCAGCCATTCGAGATCCTGGCTGGGGCGCGGGTCACGCCGTCGCAGCAGCCGTCGCAGCGCGACGAGGAGGCCGATGCGACGGAGAGAGTTGGGCGCCAGGACGGGCGCATGACTCCGGAACCATATCGGGATCATCGCGCCGTCCGGATCGCCGAGCAGTTTGTAGAGCTGAACATCGTCGAGAGCCCAGGTCCGTCCAACTCGCCAGACGAGGCGGAGCGCCTTTCGGAGCGCCTCCGCCGGAGGCGTCGCCGGAGAGAGGGGGGCGTCATTCGATAGAGTGTGAAGAACACCAGGAGCGGGGAGGGGGAGTGGATCTGACATAAGGAAGCTCGTTCCATCGCGGCGGCGGCGTGAGGCCGGGGCCGGCACGAAGGCCGGCCCACGGCTCACGCGCCGCGTGCCCCTCCTCTTCAGCTTCCCATGACGGGGTTCAGCCTGCTCGCGGCAGGTCAGTCCTTCACCAGCGCCGGCACGGTGTGAACCGCGATGGCGTGCGGCAGCGCATCCGCCGCCTGGGAATAGTCCGCTTCGTACCGGGCCATGGCAGCTTCCCAGTTGCGGCGCGAGAACGTCCGCGCACTGTGGAGGCCCTCGGCGTAGAGAACCCTGACCGTCCGGTAGAGCGAGGCCGGGAGCGAGACGAAGCGGATGGCGCGCAGGATGCCTCGTTCGTCGATCAACTCGATCATGAGCCGGCCAGCTCCCTCGGGTCCGGCTTCAGGCATCCTGCGGTTCGCGGGATGCTGGAGTGCCGGTGCGAAGGTAGCCTCTACGACGGTGCCAGGGAGGATCTGGAGCAACCAAGCCCAGCCACGGGAGGTGATCGGCAGAAGGCCAAGCCCGAGCTCTCCACCCTCGACCGCGTCGATCAGGGACGGCTCCGGACGGGGAACAATCAGGTAGAGGTGCCACATCATGTCGTCGTGCTCGGCGATAGCCCCGTCCTGGCCTGGACTGGGTTTGAGCAGCGGGTGAGGTTGGCCGACGGAGAGGATGTAAGTCATGTCTTGAGCTCCGGGTGCGAATTCCACGCGATGGTGGGCAGTGATTCCACGGCATCGTGGGCAGCGATTCCACGGGATGATGGGCACTGATTCCACGGGATCGTGGGCACCCTGTTGAGGGTTGCCCGGGGTGGATTGCCGACAGTCTGAGCCGGCTAAGGGACCTCGTTCTGAACGGGGTCTGCCTGATGCCTACCGAGAGATTGTCGATGCGACGGATCCGCGACGTACTGCGTTTGAAGTTCGAGGCTGGACTGAGCGACCGGACCCTTGCGGCCGCGGTTGGCATCAGCAAGGGG
>NZ_JBNBZS010000042.1:0-45250 GCF_049629625.1 Roseomonas chloroacetimidivorans
GACCTTCTCCCAGACCGCATCGCTCACCACAAACCGATCCCGATCCATCCCTGCCGCCACTCCGCCAAAGCGGAGCTTGAATCACACCCAGACCACCATGGGAATCCTGAATGTCAACGGGCCTTAGTACGGCTATGCCTATGCGCACTCACCGGTGATCTGCGCCGATCCAGAGCAGGCGCCGCCGAACGCCCCGCGCCGCTACGTGCCGAGCACGGTGCCGGGCGTGCGGCTGCCGAGCATCCTGCTGGAGGAAGGCACGCCAATCTTCGATCGCCTGGGGCCGTGGTTCACGCTGTTATCCATCGGAATGCCGCCTGAGCGCGCGATCATCGATGCCGCGGCACGGCGGGGCATGCCATTGGCGGTGCTGACCATCGGGGAAGCAAACGCCATGCGCGTCTATGGCCGGCATCAGATGCTGGTGCGGCCGGACCAGCATATCGCATGGCGCGGGATGGCGGCCGATGCCGTTTTGGCCGACCGCGTCATAGCCCGCGTGCTGGGGCAGGAAGTCGGGGTGGCCTCCCCCTCCCCGGTCCTGTCGGGCTGAGCGCCGGGGCAGGCCGTCAGTTGAAAGGGTTTTTCACCTGGTCCGTGTGCTCGCCAGTCCGCACCCGGTCCGGCAGCTTGTCTCCCTCGGCCTCCAGCGCGGCGACGGTCGCCTCCAGCAGCGCCCGCAGCCGGCGGGCCTGGGCGAGACCCACTTTGTCTCGGGTGAGGTCAAGGCTGCCATAAAGGGAAACCCGGTCCACCCGGTTCTCCAGCGTCATCTGGCCCAGCCGCATCGTGGCGACTTCGTTGGCATAGGGAACGAAGGTCACAGCTTGCCTCCCCATCAGCGCCGCCCCAATACGCGGTAAAGCGCAATCACCATCACCACGGCGAAGAGCCCGGCCAGGATCAGGCCTGTGTTGCCACCGCCCCAGCTGGATTCCTGTGGGGCGGATTGCGGGGCCCGCCCCTGCCCGGCCCGCGGCCCTTGCGGCGTGTTGCCGGCCACCTCCGGCTGGTCGTCACAACTGCCGCGGACATTGCTCGGGCGCGGCTCCGGCAAGGTCATGGCGCGGGCCTTCACGGCCGCCGGCAGGGCGGGAAAGGCGTCCAGTCCCGCGATGCCGCGCAACTCGTCCAGTGAGACGGCCCGCCAGGCCATGCCCGGCTCGTTCGGTGCGACATAGGCGCCGGCCTCCCCGCGCCTGGGCAGGTAGATCGCCTTGTAGAGCGAGGTTGGAACCAGCACCCTGCCGTTCAGGCGCTGAAGGTTCCGGCCCTCGAAGATGGGGCCGGTCAGCACCCAGACCTCGCCCTCCTCCATGGCCAGGTTGCGCACCGTGCTCTCGATCCCCTCCCAGAGGCAGCGATTCGAGCCGGGGCTCTGGGGCACCATATTGGCGAGAGAAAAGCTTTCGGCCTGGGCTGCGGCGGTTGGCATGTCGCCGGAAGGCGCCATGTGGCCGCGGTCATAGCCGGAACGGGCATAGTCGGAGAGACGGGCACGCTCATCCTCGGGCAGCGCGTCTTCCGCGTGGAAGGCGTCATCGCGCTGCAACTGCCGGGCCTGCTGGATACGGCGACGCGTCAGGTGCTCGGCCGCGGCCAGCGCGGTACGCGAGACGCCGCTGTGCAGCACCGCAAAGGCCCGGAAGCACAGCTCGCGTGTCTGGGCGGCCAGCGCTGGGCGGGTGATGTCGGGTGCCACCCCTTCCGGATAATGCTGGGGGCAAGCTGTCGGCGCCGCCTCCACGGCGGGAATGCCGGCCAGCAGGGAGAGCAGCAGCCAAGCCCCCAGCGCCGCCCCCCTTCCCCGCCGTGGGATCCGGCCTGCGGGTGGAGGTACATACTGCGCGATCGTCACGCCGGGTTGCCGGAACGTCATGCCGGCAAACTAGGGCAGATCACCGCGGGGCGGAATCGCCGCGCGCCCCTGGCAGGCCCTGAGCAGCCCGGAAGGTTAGCCGCGGCGCTGACGGAAGTCAGAGAAGGATCCGCCAGGACCCTCCTAAGCCGTCGCACGCCCGTTCTGATAAAGGCCGAGACGCGTATAGGCGGCGGCCAGCAGCGGCGTGTCCACACCCCGCTTCGCCGCGCGTGCAACGAGATCACCGATGATCTGCTCCGCCTCCACCGGCGCACCCTGCTGCATGTCACGGAACATGGAGGTCGTCTGGTTCGACCCGGGCGTGGTGAGCTGCTGGCGGATATTCTCCACCAGGGCCTCACGCGGCGGATGGCCGCAAGCCTTGGTGGCGGCAAGGACCTCGTCCAGCACGCGCAGCATGAAGGTTTGCCCGCCCGGGGCCGCGCCGACCTGCCCCACGGCGCCCTGCATGAGGCAGCAAATGGCGCCCATGGTCGCGAGCATCACCCATTTCTCCCACATCTCCTGCTCGATTTCCGGGGAGAGGCGGGCGGGGAAGCCGGCGCCCTGCATCATCGCGTCCAGTGCCTGCATGCGTGGCGTGTCGCGACCGTCTAACTCGCCATAGGCAAGATCCTGGAAACCCGCGAGCTGCCGGATCGTACCCTCATCATCCACGGTGGCCGCGACCTTGCAGACGCCGCCGGCCACCGCCTCCGCTCCGAAGCGCTCCATCAGGACATCGATGTGGCGCATGCCGTTCAGCAGCGGCACGATCGCCGTGCCCGGGCCGATGGCGGGCGCCATGTCGTCCAGCGCGGCATCTAACGAATAAGCCTTCACCGCCAACAGCACGGCGTCATAGGTCCCCTCGATCGCATCGGCAGTCACGAGCTTCGGGTGCAGGGTGGCGTCGCCGTGATGGGGGCTGATGATCCGCAGCCCGTCCTTCCGCAGCATCTCCGCCCGGCGGGAACGGACAAGGAAGGTGACATCCCGGCCCGCCTGGGCCAGGCGGCCACCGAAATAGCCGCCGGTCGAACCGGCCCCCACAACCAAAAGCCGCATTCCCACTCTCCCGCTCGGACCGCACGAGGCATCGCCCGCCACGGATGCTGGCACAGGCCATCCGGTGCGCCCAGCCAGGAGGGGTGATGGCCCATGCGGCTACCGCTGGGCGGGGCAGCGGCTATAAGCTGGCCTAGGGGCAAAGCCCGCCTGGGAGGAACCGCATGAGCAATCCGCTTCTCCGCCTTGCCGACCATGCCGCCGGCTGGCGTGGCAAGCCTCTCCCGGCTGAGCTGGAGCATCATGCCCGCCGCGCCCTGCTGGACTGGTTCGCCTGCCTCTTGCCCGGCTGCTCCCGCCCGCCCGCCACCCTGCTGGCCGCTGCCCTGGCGGCGGAGCGCGGACCCGGCAAGGCCGTCTGCTATGTGGATGGCACGCGCGGTCCGCTTCGCCAGGCCGCGCTGCTCAACGGCACGGCCAGCCATACGGTGGAGTTCGACGACATCTATCGCGACGCCGGTTATCATCCGGCCTGCCCGACCATCAGCGCCGCCCTGGCCGCCGCGCAATCCACCGGTGCCTCCATGCAGGACCTGCTGCGCGCCACCATCGCGGGCTATGAGGTGAGCTGCCGCATCGGCGTCGCCGTGCAGCCCAGCCATTATCGCTACTGGCACACCACAGGCACGGTGGGCACCTTCGGGGCCGCCGCGGCCGTTTCGGTGCTGCTGGGGCTGGACGCCACCCGCACCGCCCATGCGCTGGCCACCGCCGCCACCATGGCCGGCGGGCTTCAGCAGGCTTTCCGGGGCGAGGGGATGAGCAAGCCGCTCCATCCCGGCCATGCCGCCGAGGCTGGGGCGCTGGCCGCCATGGCCGCCGCCCAGGGCGTGACCGGCGCACTGGACGTGCTGGACGGCCCCGCCGGCTTCGCCGCCGCCACCAGCGAGGACACGGGCAAGTGGGACAAGGCGCTGGCAGGCCTGGGCAAGCACCACGCCATCGCCGCCATGACCTTCAAGAACCATGGCTGCTGCGGCCATATCTTCGCGGGGCTGGATGCCATCGATGTGCTCCGCGCCGAGCACGGCTTCACCCCTGAGCAGGTCACGGCCATCCATGTCGGCGGCTACGGCCCCACCAAGACCGTCTGCGACCGGCCGCAGGCGCGGACGGAGCAGGATTGCCGCTTCTCCATGCAGTACTGTGCCGCAGCCCTGCTGCATCTCGGCGGCGTGCGCCTGGCTGCCTTTGAGCCGGAAGCCCTGGCTGATCCGGCGATCCGCGCCACCATGGCCAAGGTGACGGTTTCGCTCGACCCCGAGCTGGCCGACGCCTATCCGGGGCGCCGCGCCGCCCGAGTATCCGTTACCCTGGCCGATGGGCGCGTCCTGGAGCGCTACCAGCCCACCCGGAAGGGCGATCCTGACGCGCCGCTGAGTGATGCCGAACTCGCCGCCAAATTTCGCGAGCTGACCATCCCCGCCATCGGGCCCGAGACCTCGGCCCGACTGGAACAGGCGCTGCTGCAGGGCCAGGCCCTGCCCGGCCCGGTGCCACTGCTCGGGGCGCGGCAGGCGGCCTGAGGGAAACCGGCGCCCCGCCTCTCAGCGCGGCGCCATTTCCTTGAGGCTCTCGCGGATGAGCGTGTTCAGGTCCGCGCCTTCGCCCAGCCGCTCCTGAACCCGCGCGACGACCGAGGCCGCTTCCGGCCGCCGCCATCCCAGGTTGAGCAGCGCCGAGACGGCGTCGGCCGCGGTACCCCGCTCCGCCACCGGCGCGGCGGGCACGACGAAGGCGGCGTCGCCGGTCGGCATGCCCCCGACCTTCTCCCGCAACTCGGAAAGCAGCCGCACGGCCAGCTTCGGCCCGACCCCCGGCGCCCGGGTCAGGCTACCCCGATCCCCCGCCAGGATGGCCGCCGCCAGATCGCGGGGCGAAAGCGCGGAGAGCAGGCCGAGCGCCACCTTCGGCCCCACGCCCTGAATGCCCGTCAGCAACCGGAACCAGTCCCGCTCAGCGGCATCCGCGAAGCCGTAGAGGGTGATCGCATCCTCGCGCACCACCGTCTCGATCCAAAGCGTGCCCTTCCCGTCCGGCGGCAGCGCCGCGACAGCGCGAGACGAGGCGGAGATGAGATAGCCCACCCCGTTCACATCCAGGATGCAGCCGCCCTCATGCACGGAATCCAGACGTCCGGTCAGCTTTCCGATCATGCCGGCACATAGCCCCGTGCGAGCGCCACGCGGGATGCGCGGTGATGCGCATGGCAGATCGCAATCGCCAGGGCATCAGCCGCATCGGCCCGCTTGATCACCGCGCCCGGCAGCAGCCGCCGCACCATATCCTGCACCTGCACCTTGTCGGCATGGCCGGTGCCGACCACGGCGCGCTTGACCTCCATCGCCTGGTACTCGGCGACCAGAACGCCCAGCAGTGCCGGGGCCAGCAGCACCACCCCGCGCGCCTGCCCCAGCTTCAGCGCCGCGCCCGGGTTCTTGTTGACATAGGTGTGCTCGACCGCGGCCTCATCCGGCCGCAGTGTCTCGATCAGCTCGGTCAGCCCGCGATGAATGGTGCAGAGCCGGTCGGCAAGCGGCTGGTCGGCCTTGGTGCTCACCACGCCATCGCCCAGATGCCGCAGCCGTGACCCGTTGCTCTCCACCAGCCCCCAGCCTGTATGCTGGAGACCGGGATCGAGCCCGAGAATGCGAACGGCCTGGCTCAAGCCGTCAGCCGATCGAGCACGTCGTCCGGCACGTCGAAATTGGCATAGACATTCTGCACATCGTCGTGGTCGTCGAGCGCATCCACCAGCTTCAGCACGCCGCGTGCGGCTTCCTCATCCAACGGCACGGTGGCATTGGGGCGCCATTCCAGCTTCGCGCTCTCGGCCGGGCCCAGTTTCGCCTCCAGCGCTTCGCGCACGGCGAAAAGGTCCTCGATCGCCGTGCGAATGGCGTGGCCGTCCTCATCGGTTTCCACATCCTGCGCACCGGCCTCGATCGCCGCCTCCAGCACCGTGTCAGCATCGCCGGCGGAAGGCAGATAGCGCACCACGCCCTCTCGCTCGAACTGGAAGGCCACCGAGTTGGATTCGCCGAGCGCGCCGCCATTCTTCGAGAAGATGGAGCGCAGGTCGGAAGCCGTGCGGTTCCGGTTGTCGGTCAGCGCCTCGACGATGATGGCGACGCCGTTCGGCCCGTAGCCCTCGTAGCGCACCTCGTCATAGTTCTCGTTGTCGGTGCCCTGGGCGACGCGCTTGATTGCGCGATCGACAGTGTCGCGCGGCATGTTGGCGACCAGCGCGGCCTTCACGGCGGCGCGCAGGCGTGGGTTGTGGGCAGGGTCGGGCAGGCCGGTTTTGGCCGCAACGGTGACTTCCCGGATCAGCTTGCCCCAGGCCTGGGCCCGCTTGGCGCTCTGCGCTGCCTTGCGGTGGGCGATGTTCTTGGCGTGCGAATGGCCGGCCATGGTCGGCGTCCTGTTCCTTCTCGGTCGGCGGCGTACCGGCCCCGGAGGTCCTCCGGAGGGAACCCATGGGCCGCACGCCGGCCCGCCGGGGCCAGGGCCCCGGTCCGTCCGGGGCGGCCCGCGCGGCGAGGCTTGGGACCCCGATCATAATGGGCGAGGTGGCCCAACGCCACCCGGCCCCATGGACGGCCCCCTTCCCCCCGCCCGGGGATGAGACTGCCCTTGCCCTCGCCCCCCCAAACGGCTTCACCATGGTGGGGACCCGCTGGAGCATCCCGCCATGGACGCTAACCCCTCCCACCACCCCTTCGACGTCACCTCCCATGAGGCCCTGGCCGCGCTCTATGCCGCGCCGAGCCCTGTTGTGCTGGCCAAGGCCACGGACCGGATCGAAGGCCGCAGCGCCGCCTTTATCGCCGCCTCGCCCTTCTGCGTCCTGAGCACCATCGGAAAGCGCGGCCCCCATGCTACCCCGCGCGGTGACGCCCCGGGCTTCGTGACCCTGCTGGACGAAAAGACCGTCGCCTTGCCCGACCGCCGCGGCAACAACCGGCTGGACGCGCTGCGGGACGTGCTGGACGACCCGCGTGTCGCACTTCTCTTCCTCGTACCCGGGATGGGGGAGACGCTTCGGGTGCACGGCACCGCCCGCATCACCACGGATCCCGAACTGCGCGCACGCCTCGTGATGGGTCGCGCCCAGCCCGCCACCGTCCTGCTGATCTCAGTCACCGAGGTCTATATGCAGTGCCCCCGAGCCCTGCTGCGTGCCGGCCTCTGGTCCGGCCGCGCGAAGCCCGAAGGCGTGCCCAGCGGCGGCGAGCTGATTTCCGAGCACACCAAGGGCGCCTATGCCGCCGAGACCTATGACAACGTCACCGCGCCCTATTGCGCGGACAATCTCTACTAAGACGAGGCGGCCCCGTGCCAAGCCGGTTTCCATGCCGCATCAGGTGACACCGCGGATCACCCTCCAGGACGACGAGCTGCATTTCAGCTTCCTCCGCGCCTCCGGCGCGGGCGGCCAGAACGTCCAGAAGGTGGAATCCGCGGTCCAGCTCCGCTTCCCTGCCGCAACCTCCCCCAGCCTGCCGGAGCCGGTCCGCGCCCGCCTGCTTCGCCTGGCCGGCCGCCGACTGACCACGGGTGGCGAGATCGTCATCACCGCCCAGCGGCACCGCACGCAGCTCCGGAACCGGGAGGACGCGCTGGAACGCCTTTCCGACCTGATCCGGGAGGCCGCGATCCCGCCCCCGCCACCGCGCCGCCCCACCAAGCCGACCCGGGGCAGCAAGGAACGCCGCCTCACCGCCAAGGGAGTGCGCGCCGGCATCAAGCAGGGCCGCGCCCGCGTGCGGGACGACTGAACCCCTCGTCTG
Organism: Roseomonas chloroacetimidivorans; assembly: GCF_049629625.1. Classification (NCBI taxonomy): domain Bacteria; kingdom Pseudomonadati; phylum Pseudomonadota; class Alphaproteobacteria; order Acetobacterales; family Roseomonadaceae; genus Roseomonas; species Roseomonas chloroacetimidivorans. Next base: position 7,723 of record NZ_JBNBZS010000042.1, read on the forward strand.
CTCGCCGTCCGAGTGTTGTTCAGGCCGCGGGCGCGAGGCTTTCGTCCGGCCGGCGTTGGGGCCCGCCGGCCAAGCCTGCCCTCTCCGCGAAGAGCAGCTTTACCAAGCTCCGATAAGTCAGGATCTGCCGCTCCAGCCGGCGGGGATCATGGAGCACCTTGGACATGATGATCGCTCCATCGACCACGCAGGACAGCATATCCGCCAGATCCGCCAGATTGAGCGCCTCTCCTGGCGGGTGGATGGCGGCGATCTCCTCGAGAATGCCGCGGAAACGCGCGTTCCACGCCTCCACCGAACGCGCCGTCAGCGCCCTTACCTCCCGGTCGAACAGCCGTTCCTGGTAGCAGATGCTGGCGATCAGGCATCCCGGATGAGTACCCGGCAGATCGGCCATGATTTCCGCCAGCAGCTTGAGCCCGATGAGAAAGGCCTGAAGCGGGTCGTCCGACAGCTCTCGCCCGCGCGCGAAGATCTCGTCGAAGAGCTGGTCATTCGTCGCGACGTAACGGCGCAGCATCTCATGGGCCAACTCGTTCTTGTCACGAAAATGGTAGAAGAAGCCGCTCTTCGTGATCCCGGCCTCCGCGATCACCTCCTCGATGGAGGTGGCGCCGAATCCCTTCGCCAGCACCCCAGCTTCGGCGATCGCGAGGATCCGTTCGCGGGTCGCATTGCCTTTCCTCATGGCAGCCTCCCGGTCCTGCACCATCGGTACAGTTCTGTCCGGCGGGAGCCTGTCGCCTCGCCGGGCCGCCGCTCAGAGATTCATGTATCCCGTTAGGGAAGCAAGGTTTTTCATATCTCTCCCGTACCGTACCACGAGCCGCCTAGTCCGTGCGGCGCCATGCGCCCGATAACTCCGGCCATTCCGCCACCTCCTGCCAGCCCTTCAGGCGGACCAAAGCGCCCGGAGACACCCCATGGCCCAGTACCGCGACGCCCTGCCGCAACTCGCTGGAACGACCTTCCTGACCGATGGGGGCATGGAGACCACGCTCATTTTCCACGAAGGGCTGAACCTGCCCCACTTCGCATCTTTCGTCCTGCTGGAGACGCCGGAGGGCCGGGGCCGGCTCCGCCGCTACTACGAGGCGTATCTGGCGCTCGCCCGTGATCGGCGCGTCGGCTTCGTTCTGGATTCGGCAACCTGGCGCGCCAACCCCGATTGGGGGGCGCGACTTGGCTATGACGCCGATGGCCTGCGGCGGATCAACATGACCGCCACCCGCATCCTGCACGATCTCCGGGAGGATTGGCAGACACCGGCCACCCCCTGCGTGATCAGCGGCGCCATCGGTCCGCGCGGTGACGGCTACAAGCCTGGCCGGACCGGCATCGACGAGGCCGAGCGCTATCACGCCGCCCAGATCGCCGCCTTCGCCGAGGCCGAGGCGGACATGGTAGCCGCTTTCACCCTGACCGGCACTGACGAGGCCATCGGCATCGCGCGCGCCGCCGCCGCACGTAACATGCCCTGCGCCATCTCCTTCACGGTGGAAACGGATGGCCGGCTAGTGACCGGCCCCACCCTGCGCGAGGCGATCGAAACGGTAGACGCGGAAACCGGCGCAAGCCCAGCCTACTACATGATCAACTGCGCCCATCCCTCCCATTTCGAGCAGGCCCTGGAGGCCAACGAGGCCTGGTTGGCCCGAATCCGTGGCATCCGCGCCAATGCCTCCGCCAAGAGCCATGCGGAGCTGGACGAGTCTGAGACACTCGATATGGGGGATCCGGGCGACCTCGGCCGCCGCTACAGCGTGCTTCGCCGGAGATTTCCGGGCATGCACATCCTCGGCGGCTGCTGCGGAACGGACCACCGGCATATCGCGGCAATCTGCGAGGCCTGCCTCCCGGCCGCCGCTTGAGCGCATGTCGCCTGCGCTCTCCTGCGCGGGCCTTCTGCGCACGAGACCTGCGCGAGACCATGCAAGGCAGGGCCAGGCTGGCGACCGCCATGCATCCCTGACAGAAGGTCGGCGTCATGTCGCGAAGCCGGATGCATCTTGTTGCCTGTCTGAAGACCGGCCCGGCCGCGATGCATGTGGGCGGCTGGCGGCACCCGGAATCCACCCTGGACGACATTCTGAAGCCCAGCCGCTACGAGCACATCGCGCGGGTTCTGGAAGCGGCTTGCTTCGATGCCTGCTTCTTCGCCGACCTCTTCGGCCTCTACGATGTGCATGGCGGCAGCTACGACGCCTATCTCCGCCGTGGCGGCCAGATCAGCTTCCTCGATCCCACCGTGGTGCTGCCGGTCATGGCCGCGGCCGTCCGCTGGAGGCCACACCCTACTGCGTGTTGCCGAGCGCCGCAGGCGGCGGGGATCGCCGGTCCGCAGCGCCATCGCTGGCCGGCGCGCCTTGCACCTCGTCCCGCAGCATTCTTACCGGATCTTCCTGGCGCCCCGCATGGGGCTGCACGGCGCGCGACAGGACGACGGTTTGCGCGGGCAGGGCGATCGCGATTCCCAGCTCCTCGAAGCGCTGCTTGATCCGGCGGTTGAATTCACGCTGCACGCCCCAGCGTCCGGTGTCCTTGCACTTCATTTGCCCGAGCACGGTGAAGGTGGCGCCATCCACCTTGTCCACTCCCCACAGCGCGAAATCGTCCAGGATGTCGTCCTTGAAGGCCGGATCCTGCCGCATCTCCGCCCCGATCTCCTTCAGCACCGCTCCCACCCGGTCCGGATCCTCCGAGAAGGCGACGGTGACCGAGACGGCCGCATTGCCGATGCCGCGATTCGTGTTGGTCACCGTCGTGACCGAGCTGAACGGGATCACATGCACGGATCCATCACCTGCCCGAAGCCGGATCGTGCGGATCGACAGGTTCTCCACCGATCCCGACAGTCCGGACACCGTCACCCAATCCCCTACCTGCATCGTGTTCTCCAGCAGAAGGAAGATCCCGGTGATCACATCCTGCACCAGCTTCTGCGAACCGAAGCCCACCGCGACGCCGATGATCCCGGCGCCCGCCAGCAGCGGTGCGACATTCACGCCGAGCTGCGACAGCGCCGTGAACCCGATGATCACCACGATGACCACCAGCAGCGTGGTATGAAGCAGCGGCAGCAGCGTACGCAGCCGCGCCGCGCGCCCCCGCTCGCCCCGCGCCGACATGTCGGCGATCGTCCGGTCGATCCAGGCATTTGTACCCTCCCAGATGACGACCGCCAGAACGCCCGCGATCAGCAAGATCAGGACCGAGCTGGCGATCCGCTCGCCCAGGCCGCCATCCCGGAAGGACTCCATGACGTCCAGCCCCCAGACCTGCAGCAGGGCAAGCATGGTGATGATTCCGATCACCACCGAGATGCCCCGCCTCAGCATCGGCACGTAGCGGTTCGCCCGCCATTCCAGCAGGGGCAGCCGCTCTGCCGTCTCCGCCTTGATCTTGAACATGCGGTCGAGCACGCCCAGCAGGGTCATGGCCAGCAACCGCGCCACTGCCAGCACCACCACCGTGGCACCGAGATAGCGCAGCAGCAGGCCGTAGCCGTTCTGGATCTGCAGCGCCCAGATGAACCACAGGGCCAGGAGCAGGAAGATCGCAACAATGTGCCAGATCCGTGCCAGCCAGTGCCGGATCAGGGCGATGGTGCCCGTGGCATCCGCCGGCGCGTCGATCGCGGCCCCCACGCGCCGCCGGCTTTGCAGCACGACGATGATGAGCAGGACGTGGTTCAGCAGGATCACCAGCTTCGCGGCCGAGGCATAGGCTGCCGGGTAGAGCCCCAGCAGCCGTGCGATCTCCAGCACCGCCATGCCATAGATCGCGACGCCGCTGATGCGGCCCAGCCAGACCTCGGCATAGGCCGCCGACTCATCCGACATGCGGATCAGCCGCAAGGGCCGGGCCTGGGGCGCCACCACGGCGCGGCCCACTGCCATGATGACGTGCTGGACGACGAAGGCGTTCACGGCGGCGAGGATGATCAGCGGCACGATGCCCCCATTCCCCAGCGGCGTCGCCAGAAGCAGGTTGCCCACCACCGCGAAGATGCCGATCGGCACCAGCTCCAGCACCAGGCGCAGCAGCGCGAGCGGTGCGCGCTGGATCAGGCGCAGCTCCGCCTGGGTCGCGACCTGCGGCCCCTTCACCGCACCGGAGGCGCGCTCGACCCGCCGCTGCACCGCCTTCTTCTCTGCCCGGCGCGCGATGGCGTGCATGGGCCGGCGCAACCCCCGTTGCACCGCCCAGCGCGCCGCCCAGGCGCAGGCAAGCACCACGGCCAGCCGCCAGGCCACATTCAGGATGGCCGACTGGGCGAATGGATTGCTCGCCGTCCGCACCAACCAGGCCCAGACGAGCGGCACGCTGGAAATGGTGGTGCCCGCCGCCGCCAGATGCGAGGAGAGCGCGGACACCCAGTCCGACAGGGCCTTGATGATCTCCGCCAGCAGGCTGTCGGAGGTGAGCGAGACTGAATCAGGCGGTGCGGCAGCGGGTGCGGCGGCCGGGGTTGCCGGCGCGGCTGCAGCCGGGGCGGGCGCTGCGCCGGCCGCCGAGGTCGCCGCTCCGGCATCGCCACGCTCCGCGCCTGGGGCAACCCCCGCGACCGCCTGCAGCAGGTCGATGACCTGCTGGCGCCGCGTTCCATCCTGCAGCACCTCCAGCGCGTTGCGGGCCTGCTCCGGCGTCAGCGACAGCGGTCGCTCGGTCCCGGTCGTGCCGCCGGCCTGCTGAGCCCGCAAGGGCGTGGCAAGAAGGGGCAGCATGGCGAGAAGGCCCGCCAGGAACAGGATGCGCGACACGCCTCCGGATATGCTCCTGGCACGGAAGACTGGCTGCATGCGTCGGATGGCTCCCCGGTTCCAGTTCAATGATCCTGTGACGGAAGCAGATCCCTTTCCGGCGAGCGGCCCAAAGCCTTCACACGGTCAGGCTGGGCGATCCGCAAGCCTGTCGCGGGCCCGCGGAAACTTCCGACACAGCGCAACGCCCACGCCCCGCCGGATACCGGGGCCTGGCGCGAAACTCCGGGATGAAGCGGTCCGGGCCGGGTCCGGTTGCAACCGCGAGGGCGTAACGGAAGCCTGATCCGCTTCCACAACGCTGAGGGCGGCTGCGGCACCGGGACCTGCCTGGAGGGATTCGGAGAAGCCCGCCGAAGCGGCCCGGTCAGAAACCCGGCATGATCTGTGAGAGGCGCCCGCCGAGCCGCACGGGCCCGATCTGCCGTGCCAGCCCGGTGGCATCGTCGGTTTCCACCAGCACGCCGCAGAGCGTCGCCTCGCCCTCGGCCGGCGCGAGGCGCTCCGAGGGCACCTTGCGCCAGAAGCGGATGGCGGCCCCGGCCTTCTGCATGCCGATCACACTGTCATAGTCGCCGCACATGCCGGCATCGGTGATGTAGGCCGTGCCGCCCTCCAGCACCTGGTAGTCGGCGGTCGGCACATGGGTGTGGGTGCCCGCCACGAGGCTCACCCGGCCGTCGAAGGAATGCCCGAAGCCCAGCTTCTCGCTCGTCGCCTCGGCATGGATGTCCACCACCACGGCCTGTACGCTGCCATGGGGCCCCAGCGTGTGCCGCGCCAATTCAGCCTGCGCGGCGCGGAAAGGGTCGTCCAGTGGCTCCATGAACAGCCGCCCCATGACCTGGATCACCAGCGCCCGGCGCCCACCCGGCACCTCCACCACGGTCGCCCCGCGCCCCGGCGTGCCCGGCGGATAGTTCATTGGCCGGATCAGCCGCGGCTCGCCCTCGATGTAAGGAATGATCTCCTTGCGGTCCCAGGCATGATTGCCGAGCGTCAGCACGTCGGCCCCGGCCTCCAGGAAGGCCCGCGCCATGTCAGGCGCCAGGCCGAAGCCGTGGGAGGCGTTCTCTCCGTTCAGCACAACAAGATCGGCCTTCAGCTCGGCCCGCAGTCCCGGCAGTCGCGATACCACCGCGTCACGCCCGGCGCGCCCAACCACGTCGCCGAGGAACAGGATTCTCAACCCCGCGATCCTTCCTTGAAGCGGATCACCCCGGTCTCCGTTGCCACCGCGTCCAGCGGTGCGTCCAACGGACCGGCGGGGACAACCGGCATCTCCTGGCAGGCAAAGGCCACGCCGAGTGTTCCGGCCCCCGGTAGCAGGGCCAGGGTCCTGTCGTAATACCCCCCGCCATAGCCCAGTCGCCGGCCGGCACGATCGAAGGCCAGCAATGGCACAATCACCCAGCCCGGGATGGCGCGTGGCGCGTCCTCGGCGGGCTGCAAGGTGCCGAACGGTCCCTTGTTCAGCTTATTCCCGAAGGCGAAGACCCGGAAATCGAGCGGCGAACCGCGCTTCGGCGTGCGCGGCAGGCAGAGCGCGTGCCCGCGCATGGCCAAAGCCCGCATCAGCGGCACCACGTCGATCTCATGGCCCATCGGCCAGAAGCCGGCCACCACGGCGCCCGGAGGCGGCGGCGCCTCCCGCAGCACATGCGCGGCCAGGGCCGCCCCGGCGCCATCCGCGCGGGCCTTGGCCCGGCGCGCCATGGCTTCCTCGCGCGCGACGATCTTCGCCGCGCGCAGCCGCGGGTCATCCCCGGTATCGGGATGCTCGGAAAAAGGGGGTAAGTGCGGAGCCGCCATGACCGCTGGCGATCGTCCTCCCAAGGCCTGCTATTGCAGGTGGGCGCCAGATACCCGGACCAGGGTCCGGACAGAGCCAGCTCCCGGAGGATGCTTATTGGCCCTGGGGATGATATGCCTGGCGCGAAAGGCAGCCCCGCCCACCCTATCTAGGGTGGCTGGCCGTCCAGCGCCAGGGTGCGGGGGCAAAAGCTTCAGGCCTTGTTCAGGTCCGAGGCGATGCCTTCGATTCGCTCCGCCACCCGCGCCAGCCGCTCGGCCAAACGCGGATCGGTGGGCGCCACAGGCGGCGCGATGCCCGCGCGGGCCTGGGCTAGCTCTACCTTCAGGTCATGCACCTCATCAGCCAGGAGCAGCGCCGCCAGCAGCAGCAGGCGGGATTCGCCATAGGAGCCACCCATGGTCTTCACTGAGGAGACACGCCGGTCCACCTCCGCCGCCAGGGAGACGAGATGCGCCTCCTGCCCGTCCTCGCAGGAAACCGGATGGCTGTAGCCGCCGACGCGAACCGTGACCTGTCCCAAAATTCAGCCCTCCTCGGCGCGGCGCGGCACATCGTGCTGGCCGCCCTGTTCCGGCAATCCCTCGTCATCCCCGGCGGGCAGTTCGCCCGTATCCGGGAACTCCGCCCCTTCGGGCATCGCAGCGCGCAGCCGGGCGATGGTCGCTACCAGCCGCTTCGAGAGTTCCGCCACGTCCTCCGACGGCACGCCTGCCGGCGGCCTCTGCGCTTTCACGGCCTTGGCGGCCTCCGCGAGCCGCTCCACCGCCGCTTCCAGCCGCGCGGCCGCTTCTGCCAGGCTGTCCGCCATGCCGCCCCCAATTCCCCTGCGCGCATCCCATGCTGCGCGCGCCATATCATCCCATGCCCGCGGGCGGGCCATGATCCCGCACACAAGCGTGAGGGCTTTAGGCATCCGCCCGCAAGAGGGTCAACCGTGACCCGCCCAGCGATTCGCTTCCGTTCGTCGGAAGAAGCCGCCATCGCCCTTGCCCTGGCCGGGCCGGCGGGCGTGCTGCTCCTTTCCGCCCCCGGTGCCGCGGCCTGGCCGGGCGCTGCCACCGTAGCCGCCATGCTGGACCTGGCGAGGGCCGCCCATCCCGCCGTGCCGCATGATGCCGCCCTGGATTGCGGCAGCGCACCGGGCCTTGCGCTCGATGCCATCCGCCAGGGCTGGCGCTTGCTGGTGCTGGCCCCCCATCCCGCTTTCCCCGCCGTGTCCGCTGCGGCTGCGGAAGCCGGCGCCACACTTCTTTCCGCCGCGCCGGCGACGCTGGATCTATCGCGCCTGGATCTCCGCCGGCCCGGCGGCCGCGCCATTCTCGCCCGCCATCTCGGCAGCCTGCCAAGTTGATCCGCAACCCACGACGGAGGCCGGAATCCGGTCCATTCCGGTGCCCCGGCGGTGACAGGTTCCTTGCCCCAGGCTAACTCCGAAACGCGACCCACACACGCCAAAGGAGGATTCCGTCATGCAGCTGACGCCGAAGGTGAAGGAGATCCTCGGCTGGTACGAGAGCGACAATCCCGGCACCAAGGCGAATCTCGCCCGCATGCTGATGGAGGGAAAGCTCGGCGGAACCGGCCGCATGGTCATCCTGCCCGTGGACCAGGGCTTTGAGCACGGTCCCGCCCGCTCCTTCGCCCCCAACCCCGCTGCCTATGACCCGCGCTACCATTTCGAGCTGGCGATCGAGGCCGGGCTGAACGCCTATGCCGCACCGCTCGGTATGATTGAGGCCGGCGCTTCCACGTTTGCCGGCGCGATCCCGACGATCCTGAAGGTCAACAGCTCCAACTCGCTGTCCACCACCAAGGACCAGGCGGTCACCGGCTCCGTCTCCGACGCGCTGCGGCTCGGCTGCTCCGCGATCGGCTTCACAATCTATCCGGGCTCCGAATACCAGTTCGAGATGATGGAAGAGCTGCGCGAGATGGCCGAGGAGGCGAAGGCCGCCGGTCTGGCCGTGGTGGTGTGGAGTTATCCGCGTGGCCCGAACCTGGACAAGACGGCCGAGACCGCGCTCGACATCTGCGCCTATGCCGCGCACATGGCCGCGCTTCTCGGCGCCCATATCATCAAGGTGAAGCCGCCAACCGAGGCGATCGGCCTCGATGCCGCCAAGAAGACCTATGAGAAGAACCCGGTGTCGGAAATCGGCACGCTGGCCGGCCGCATCCGCCACGTGGTGCAGTCCTGCTTCGGTGGCCGCCGCCTGGTCGTCTTCTCCGGCGGCGAGGCCGGCACGGCCGAGTCGATCATGGACATGGCCCGCGGCATCCACCAGGGCGGCGGCAATGGCTCGATCATCGGCCGCAACACCTTCCAGCGTCCCAAGGCCGAGGCGCTGAAGCTGCTGTCCGACATCGTCGAGATCTACAAGAGCTGAGACGATGGGCGGCGCGGGCGATGATCCCGCGCCGCGCCAGCCGGGTGGCGCGACATGGACCGTGCCGGCCAAATCGCCTTGCCATTCCTGGCCGATTTCGCAGCCAGGTCGCTGCGGTGATTAAGCGCCTCCGGCGGCCGGCTGCGCCGTTTGGCGAAGCATCGGAAGAGGCGCCCGTCTGGCCACCGCGTCGTGGCCGCGAAGGCATGGTATGACCGTGCCGAAGCCGCTTACCGGACCACGCCCCCTCCATGACCGACTGCCGACTTTATCTGATCACCCCGCCCCGCATCGATCTCGAAAGTTTTCCCGGCGCACTCGCCAGGGCCCTCGATGCCGGCGACGTTGCCTGCCTCCAGCTTCGCCTGAAGGACACGCCCCGGGACGAGCTTCGCCGTGCCATCGACGTGCTGCGCCCGGTGGCCCAGTCACGCGACGTTGCCTTCCTGCTGAACGACGATGCCGAGCTGGCTGTGCAGACCGGCTGCGACGGGGCCCATCTCGGCCAGGAGGACGGCGACCATGCGAGGGCCCGCGAGTTGCTGAAGGACCGCACCCTCGGCATCACCTGCCATGCCAGCCGGCACCTGGCGATGGAGGCCGGCGAGATGGGGGCCGACTATGTTGCCTTCGGCGCCTTCTTCCCGACCACCACCAAGGAGGCCATCCACCATCCGGAACCTGAGATCCTGGAGTGGTGGTCAGGCCTGTTCGAGATTCCCTGCGTGGCCATCGGGGGCATCACGGCGGCGAATTGCGCGCCGCTGGTGCGCGCCGGCGCCGATTTCCTCGCGGTGGTCAGTACTGTCTGGAACCATCCGGAAGGACCGGCAGCGGGCGTGTGCGCGATGAACGAGGCCATTGCGCGGGCAGCGGAAGGCGCCTGACACAGATCGGGCCGGGTCCCCAGGGAACCCGGCCCACATCCGTGATCCTGCTTCCAGGGCAACCGGGATCAGCGCATCGGCATCGGGGCCGGCATCGGCTTTGGCATGTCCTGCGCCATGCTTCGCCCACCCTCCGGGCGCATGGAGCCGGCCGGCGCGGTCTGCTGCGGCAAGGGCGCCGCGTAGCCCGGCGCGCCTTCCAGCACCAGCCCGCCACCGGAATAGGCGCGATTGCTGTCGGTATAGGGGCCGCGGTCAAGCGGTGCCCCCGGGGAACGGCCGGTTTCATTGATACCATTCGTCGTGCTGGCCAGGGCCGGCGCAGCGGACGCGGCGAGCAGCGCGGCCGCGGCGAAGGTCAGAATGCGCATGGGGAACCTCCGTGTCGTGCCGCGTTTCCAACGTCCTGCGTTCCGGCCGGTTGCCGAGCGGGCAGCGGCCGCCATCTTCCACCCATGGACGAGCTGACCTTCCTCACCGCCCTGCACCGCCCGGGCACGCTGGTCGATGTGGGCGCGCATGAGGGGCTGCTGACCCTGCCCCTGGCCGCGCTGCCCGGCGCGCGGGTCCTCGCCTTCGAGCCGCTCGCGACGGCACGCGCCGTCCTGGCCCAGGCCGCCGCGGACCGGCCGAATATCACCATCCGGCCAGAGGCGCTGGGCGAGGCGCCGGGCACCCTCCCGCTTTCGACACCAGTCCTTGATGGCATCCCGCAATGGCAATGGGCGAGCACGGCCAAGGGCTACGCCGCGTATGAGACGGCGAGCGTGACGATCCGGCGCGAGCCGGTGCAGGTCATCACACTCGACAGCCTGGGCATCCCTGACTGCACAGCAATCAAAATTGATGCGGAAGGTGCCGAATACGCCATCCTGCGCGGAGCAAGGAACACCCTGGCCCGCTGCCGCCCCATCCTCACCCTGGAGTTGGAGGAGCGGCATGCCGAAGGCTGCACCTGGGCCGCGCCGGCCTTCCTGGACGCACTCGGCTATGAGACCGCCTTCGCCCATGCGGGCCGCTGGCAGCCGATGGAGGCACTCAACCGCCCGACCATGCAGCGCGCCAGCCCCAACCCCGCGATTTTTGAGGCCTCGAATCCCTACATCTTCAACTTCTACGCCTGGCCGCGGGAGCGCGCCGTCGAGGCGCACGCGCTTCTGCCCGCCTGACCTGCGGGGAGGCAGAGCGGATGGCGGCCGCTGCCGCGGCAGCGGCCAGCAGCCCCGCGACCACCAGGGGCCCGACTATCGTCACGCCGCTCACGACGCCGGCCCCGTCAGCTCGCCGGAGGCCGCCAGCTTGTTCGCCTCGACCGCCTGGGCATCCAGGGACTGCCGCAGCCCGGCTGCCAGCCCGAGGCGATGCGCCAGCGCGTCCAGATAGGCCCGCTCCGCCGCCGTGTCCGGTTCCGCCACCAGGCGGGATACCATGTAGATCTCGGCCTTCTGCGCGTCGGTGCGAGCCAGCGCGGCCGTGGCGGCAGGATCCGGCGGAGCGTCCAATGCGGTGAACACGAAGCCCTTCGCGTCGGCATCCAACTGCAGCCGCTCGACCTCCTCGAAGATGCGCCCGCGCTCGGCCTCGTCCATATGGCCATCCGCCTTGGCGGCAGAAATCATGGCCTTGATCAGCGATAGGCCGAAGGGCTGCCCGTCGGCCGCCGGCACGTCCTCCCGCGCGAACTCGGTCTCGGGCGGAACGGCGGGTGCAGCGGCTGGGGGGCTGACGGCCGGTGTGCTGGGCGCCGACGCGGCCCCCGACCAGGGTCCCGCCTGTGGCGGAGCGGAAGGCATGGATGCAGCGCCGGGGCCGGTAGGCGCCTGGCCGCCCTGCGTCTGCGCCTGGGATTCCTGCCATTGCCTGTAGGCCCGGTAGGCGAGCGTTCCCAGCACAGCCATCCCACCCATCTGGAGCAGCCCGCCGCCGCCGCGCCGCCTGCCACCCAGCACGGATCCGAGAATTCCACCGGCCGCCATGGAGCCGATTCCGCCGCCCAGCATCCCGCCGAGCCCGCCGCTACCGCCGCCCAGGCTGCCGATCGGTCCGCCAAAGAAGCCACCGCTTCCGCGGTCGTTGCGCCCCAGGCTGCCTATCCCGCCGCCTCCCGCCCCGCCGGAGCCGAGACTGCCGATTCCGCCGCCCCCGCCGAGGAGGCCGCCGAGGATGTCCCGCAAGGATCCGCCGCTTCCCAGGCTACCGATCCCACCGCCCGGCCGGGAGTCGGACCAGCGCCCGGTCCCCTGCCCGCCCAGGAAGCCCTCTAACAGCTGTCTTGTATCGACCATGCGCGACTCTCCCGATCAGACCCGCACAACGCCCCAGACCCCGCTTCGATGCGCCAGGGCGAATCGGTCCCTCAGGCCGGGTAGGCGCGCCAGACCGGGCTGGGATGCTCCTGGCCCAGCATGCTTCCACCTTTGGCCTGGCAGAGCCCCGCTTCGGCCCGCCGCAGCAGCTCGGCAAAGTCGGACACCCCGGTTGAGCCCGCCGGCCTACCCGGGCTCATGCCGGCGCAGCCCGCCGCTGCCAGATCCGGCACTTGGGAGGGCAGCCGGTCCGCCAGCCGACCCAGCAGTTCGGGCGTAACGCCATCCAGCAGCAGCACGAAGCGCGAGGCGCCGTATCGGAAGACAAGGTCCTCGCTGCGCAGGGAGAAGTTCAGCGCCTCCGCCACACGCCGCATTCTCTCGGCATCGCCTTCCAGATCCTTCGAGCCGGAAACCTCCACCATCATGACACCGAGCGGTCGCCCGGAGGACTGGGCCCGGCGGAAGCGCGCCTCGCCCAGCACCGCCAAATACCGGGGTGCCAGGGCGCCGGTTGCCGGATCCGGCCGCGCGTCGCGCAGCAGCACCGCGTGCCGGTGCCGATAGGTCAGCAGGTCAAAAAGATCCGCCATGCGTCGCGGCTCCCCCTCCCCGCCCCGTGCCTCGAAGAGGTGCAGATAGGCCCCGACCATCGCGCTATAGACCACTGCCGCGCCCATCTTCGCGGCCCAGCCGCCGAACAGCGCGGCCAGCGGCACGCCGGTCACCAGATGCAGCACGGCAAAGAAGGCGAGCTGGTCGAAGCTGAGCACCAAGACGGCGGATGCGAAGATGCGCAGGGTCTGATGCCGCGCGAGGATGCCGCCCAGCCATTCGTAGAGCAGCACGATCATGATGCTGTCCACGAAGAGCAGCAGCGTGCCCCAGACCATCAGCACGCCCATCTGATCAACGAAGGCGAGATCCGGCGGTGTGGCCCCCACTGCCACAGGGTCCTGGTAACGCAGCAGCAGGCACAGTGCCACGATCAGCATATTGCCGATCAGCAACCCATAGACGGGTTGCCGCACCGCCTCCGCGTCCTCCTTGATGTAGAGCAACAGCACCATCACGAGCTTGCCGGAAAACAGCACCGTCGATCCGGGCGAGATCAGCCCGAAGGGCAGCTCGATGAAGAAGACCGCGGCCAGATAGGTCTCTAGGAAGTGCATCACGCCCAGGGCGCAGACAAAGACGCCCGTGCCCAGCGCACCGCGCGCCCGAAAGAGCGCGGCCATGACCCCGAAGTACAGACCCGCTTCGGCCAGAAGCAGCGCTACGCCGTTCATACCCCTCAACCCCTGCGAATGCCGCGCCCTGGCCCAGCCGTCACATTTTCATTTCGCGTGAAGCATGCATGGGGTGGATGGAATAGCAATCAGGGGCTGCAAGCGATCAAGCCTCAATCCCGTTTTGCGAAAGGCCACCCACCAAGCCAGCGCACGGTGTCCAGATCCGGCACCCCGGCGGCCAGCATGGCGAGCCGGTCGAACCCCATTGCGATTCCCGCGGTCGGCGGCATTCCCTGTTCCAGCGCCGCCAGGAAATCGTCGTCCACCGGCCAGCCCGGCCCGTACAGCGCCTCCCGCTCCGCCACGTCCCGGATGAAGCGCGCCCGCTGCTCGGCGGGGTCCACCAACTCGTCGAAGGCGTTGCCCAGTTCCAGCCCGGCCGCGAAGACCTCGAAGCGCAAGGCCGCCCGCGGGTCCACCGGGTCCCGCCGCGCCAGCGCCGCCTGAGGGGCGGGCCAGTGGGTCAGGAAGGTGGCGCGTTGCTGGCCCAGTTGCGGCTCCACATGTTCCAGCATCAGGTGGAAGAACAGGTCTTCCCAGCCCAGCTCCTCCGGCACAGCCAGGCCAGCCGCACGGGCTGCCTCGCGCAGCGCCGCCGCATCGCCCTCCGCCGTTTCCGGATCAACCGAGGCCAGGAGATCCATCCCGCCCGCATGGCGCCGGAAGGCATCTGCCACCGTCACCCGCTCGAAAGGCAGGGACAGGTCGGTCTCCACCCCCTCATAGGCCACCACCGGCGGCAGCACCGCGCGCAGATAGGCCTCCACCGCGTCCATCAGCCCAGCAAGCCCGGCGCCGCGGAGATAGACCTCCAGCATGGTGAATTCGGGCGCGTGCCGGGCCGAAACCTCGCCATTCCGCCAGACCCGCGCCAGTTCGAAGCAGCTTCCCACCCCGGCGACCAGCAGGCGCTTGATGGCCAGCTCCGGCGAGGTCCTGAGCCAGAGCTCCTGCGCCTCCCCCCGGCCGAGATGCGGCTCGAAACGGGATCGGAAGCCGTGGAGATGCACCTCCATCCCAGGCGCAGGCACCAGGCAGGGCGTCTCCACCTCCGTGCAGCCCTGCGCTTCCCAGAAGGCCCGCGTCTCCCGGATCAGCCGGGCGCGTCGCCGCAGGGCCGGCAGGCGCGTGGCCAGCGCCTCAGGGTGCCAGGGCGGCATGGGTTCATGCGGCATCGGAAGGGGCTCCATGCGGGCGGAATCTTGCGGCTGTCCGTGACATAACCGGCCGGATGGGGCTACCAGCCCCGCTATGCCCGACGGCTCCATCCCCTCCCCCCGCCCCTTTCGCGACGCGGACGCCCTGGCGGCGGCCGGCCTGATCCCGGCCGAAGCCCTGCCTGCCTTGCGCGACGTGGCGGCGCGCTATGCCGTGTCGGTCACCCCGGCCATGGCCGCGCTGATCGACCCGGCCGATCCTGCCGACCCCATCGCCGCCCAGTACATTCCCAGCATTGCCGAGCTGGAAACCACACCGCAGGAGCTGGCGGACCCGATCGCGGACCACCCCCACACCCCCGTAAAGGGCGTGGTCCACCGCTATCCTGACCGCGCCCTCCTGAAACCGCTCCTGGCCTGCCCCGTCTATTGCCGCTTCTGCTTCCGGCGGGAGCAGGTCGGCCCCGCCGGCGGCGTGCTCTCTGAGGCCGAGCTGGATAGGGCGCTGGACTGGTTCGAGACCCATCCGCAGGTTCGGGAAGCCATCCTGACCGGCGGCGATCCGCTGATGCTCTCCCCGCGGCGCCTGAGCCATATCGTCGCGCGGCTCTCGGCAATGCCGCATATCGAAATCATCCGCCTGCACAGCCGCGTGCCCGTCGCCGATCCCGCTCGCGTGACCAACGCGCTGACGGAGGCGCTGGACACCGATACGGCCCTGTTCCTCTGCGTTCATGCCAATCATGCGCGCGAGTTCACGGAGGCGGCCCGCGCTGCCCTCCGCCGCCTCTCCCGCGTCGGCGTCGCCCTGCTCGGCCAATCCGTCCTGCTGCGCGGGGTGAACGACACGGTGGAAAGCCTGGAAGGCCTGCTCCGCGCCATGCTCGCCAGCCGGGTGAAGCCCTACTACCTCCACCAGCTCGACCGCGCGCCCGGCACCGCCCGTTTCGAGGTGCCGATCGCGGAAGGCCGCGCCCTGCTCGAATCCCTGCGCGGCCGCGTGACCGGCCTGGCATGGCCGACCTATGCGCTGGATCTGCCGGAGGGCCAGGGCAAGGCCCCGATCGGCCCCGACTTCGCGGAGCGGCGCGGGGACGGCTGGCAGGTGCGGGGCCCGCTGGGGGGCACGCATTTCCAGGCGGACCAGGGCGCGTAGCGGCGACGCCCCTTCTCAGATCTCGCTGCGGCGGAGCAGGTAGTCCAGCCCGCCGACGCGGAACCACCGGTAACCATAAGGCTCCATCAGGATGCGGTGCCGGCCCTCCTCGTCCGGCTGGCTGTGATCCTCGGCCAGAAGATTGATCAGCAGGCTGTCATGCGACCCGGCCGTGCCGGGATCGGCCAGCACCTCGCAAGGTTCCCCGCTGAGGTTGTGGAGTACAAGCACGGAGTTGTTGCGCCAGTCGTAGCGGAGGGCCAGCACCGCGTCATTGCCAGTTGGTACGGTGGTGAAGTTGCCCCAGCCAATCTCCGGGATCTCCTTCCGCATCCGGATCGCGCGCTCCGTCCAGTTCAGGAGCGATGACGGATCGCGCCGCTGGGACGCGACATTCACATGCTCGAAGCCATAGGGGCCGCCGGAGATCACGGGGTTGGGTGATGAGTCGTGCTTGGTGAAGCCGCCATGCGGTTCGTTGGACCATTGCATCGGTGTACGTGCGCATTCACGCTCGGGCAGGCTCAGGTCGTCGCCCATCCCGATTTCGTCGCCATAGCGGAAGACTGGCGTGCCCGGCAGCGTCAGCATCAGGCTGGTCGCCAGTTCATAGCGTCGCCGGTCGCCCTTCAGCATCGGCGCCAGCCGCCGCCGGATGCCGCGGTCATAGAGCTGCTCGGACTTGTCCGGCCCGAAGGCCTCGAACACCACCTGCCGCTGTTTCGCGGTCAGGCGGCCAAGATCGAGCTCGTCGTGGTTGCGCAGGAAAATTCCCCACTGGGCCGTGCTGGGCCGCGCGCTGGTTGCGTGCAACGCCTCGACCAGGGGCCGGCTGTCAGCGCTGGCAAGCGCGTAGAACAGATACTGGTTGACCTGGAAGTTGAACATCATGTGCATGCGGTCGCCGTCCGCGCCGAAATACTCTAGATTCGTCTTCGGCAGCACATTCGCCTCGGCCAGCAGGATTGCATCACCCCGCCGCCACTGCAGGAATTCGCGGAAGCTGCGCAGCATGTCGTACTGCTCGACGGGTTTGCGGATATCGGCGCCCTTGGTCGCGATCACGAAGGGCACCGCATCCATGCGGAAACCGGAAACGCCGAGTTCCAGCCAGAATCCCATGATTTTCAGGATCTCCGCCTGGACATGGGGATTCGATGTGTTGAGATCGGGCTGGAACTCGTAGAAGCGGTGGAAGTACCAGGCCTTGGCGACCGGATCGCGCGTCCAGGTGGTCTCCTGCACGCCGGGAAAGACGACGCCCTTCTCGGCACCGGGCGGCTTGTGGTCGGCCCAGACATACCAGTCGCGATACCTGGATTTCGGGTTGCTCCGGGCGTCCTGGAACCAGGGATGCTCGTTCGAGGTATGATTGATCACCAGATCCATGATCACCCGCATTCCGCGCTGGTGGCAGCCATGGGTGAATTCGACGAAGTCGCCGAGCGTTCCGTAGCGCGGATCGACACCGTAGTAGTCCGTGATGTCGTAGCCATTGTCCCGCTGCGGCGAGGGCTGGAAGGGCATCAACCAGATGGTCGTCACCCCCAGGCCCTGGATGTAGTCCAGGCGGCGGGTCAGCCCCTCGAAGTCGCCGATCCCGTCTCCGTTCGCGTCCATGTAGGACTCGACGGACAGGCAATAGATGATGGCGTTCTTGTACCAGAGATCGTTGATCATCCGCGCGTCCTCTGGGCAGCGCTCCTCCGCCCCGCCAGCGGGCGAAACCGTGCTCGCCCCATCGGGTTTCCCCAGGGGATCTGATCCTCGGCCGACATTCAGGCCAATCGGGACGGCCCTCGGAGTTCGCGCATGTCCGACACCCTCTGGTGGCAGCACGGCATCGTCTATCAGATCTATCCACGCTCCTTTCAGGACAGCAATGGCGATGGCATCGGTGACCTGGAGGGCATCCGCCGGCGCCTCGATTATCTCTGCTGGCTCGGGGTGGATGCGATCTGGATCTCGCCCATCTTTCCCTCGCCCATGGCCGATTTCGGCTATGACATCAGCAACTACCGCGGCATCGACCCGATCTTCGGAAGGATGGAGGATTTCGACCGCCTCCTGGCGGAAGCGCATGCGCGCGGGCTGAAGGTGATCCTCGACTTCGTGCCGAACCACACCTCGGACCAGCACCCCTGGTTCCTGGAAAGCCGTTCCTCCCGCGATAATCCCAAACGCCACTGGTATATCTGGCGCGATCCCGCGCCGGATGGCGGGCCGCCCAACAACTGGCTGGCGAATTTCGGCGGCAGCGGCTGGGAGTTCGATCCCGCCACGGGACAGTATTACTACCACGGCTTCCTGAGGGAGCAGCCCGACCTCAACTGGCGCAATCCCGCGGTGCGTCAGGCCATGTATGACGCGCTGCGCTTCTGGCTCGATCGCGGCGTGGACGGCTTCCGCGTCGACGTGATCTGGCTGCTGGTCAAGGACGACCAGTTTCGCGACAATCCGCCGAATCCCGGTTGGGAACCGCATCACGCCAGCATCGGGCAGCTTCTACAGACCTACTCCGCCGACCGGCCGGAGACGCTGGAAGTGGTGGAGGAGATGCGCGCCGTGCTGGATGCCTATCCGGAGCGCGTGCTGATCGGCGAAATCTACCTGCCGGTGGAGCGCCTGGTGGCCTATTACGGGCGGGACATGAAGGGCGCGCATCTGCCCTTCAACTTCCAGCTTATCTTCGCTGCCTGGAATGCCGCCCAGATTGCCCGCATCGTAGCGGAGTACGAGGCCGCCTTGCCTGAGGGCGGCTGGCCGAACTGGGTGCTGGGCAATCACGACCAGAAGCGCATTGCCACGCGCGTGGGCGCGGCCGGAGCACGCCTCGCGGCCATGCTGCTGCTAACCCTGCGCGGCACGCCCACCCTTTATTACGGCGACGAACTCGGGCTGGAAAACGTCGCGATCCCGCCGGACCGTGCACAGGACCCGTGGGAGCGGAACGAGCCCGGCCTGGGCCTGGGGCGGGATCCCTCGCGCACGCCTATGCCCTGGGACGCGACGGAGAATGCTGGCTTTACCACGGCCACACCCTGGCTTCCGCTCAACGACGACTTCGCGACACGGAATGTGGCGGCTCTGTCGGGCGACCCCAACTCCATCCTGTCGCTTCACCGACGCCTGATCGCCCTGCGGCGTGAATGGACGGCGTTGAGCACCGGCCGCTACATCGCCGCGCATGTGGAGGGCGACATCTTCGCCTTCGAACGAAGGGACAATGATGGCGCACGGCTTCTGGTGGCGTTGAACTTCGGCTCTCAGCCCGTGCAGCTCACACTTCCGCCTGACGTGCCAGGAGCACGCCTGCTTCTGTCCACGACGCTTGACCGCGAAGGGGATGCCATCGCCTCCAAGCTCTCGCTGCGCCCGGAAGAGGGCGTCATTCTTGTGCTCTCGGCGGATTAAGGCACGAAGGAAATATGAGCAGGCAGGGGCCGGGTGGCAGATCGACGCCCGGCCCGCCGCGCATCACATCTTCTTCGTAAGCTTCGTCGCGATCTCCAGCATCTCCTCCGGTGCATAATCCGGCGTGAAGGCGGAGGGCACGCCTGTCAGCGCGTGGATCTTGCCGCCTTCGGGCATGCCGTCCACCACCGTCAGCTCGCCCGGCGGGTCGGTGGGAAGGGCCTGCTCGCCATTGCCCCAGATCCCCGCGATATCCTTGTAGTCTGCGGGACTCCAAGTATAGAGGCGGCGATGGGAGCCCTCATCCAGGTATTTCTGGCATTCCGGAATATTGCCCAGCGGGATGTTCGGCACGGGCAGGAACTTTTCGAGCTCCACGCCGGTGATCTTCTTCAGTGCCAGCGCGTAGGAATGCGCGTGCACGGAGCCGCGCACCAGCAGATAGCCGCAGACCTCGCGCCCCGTCGGGTCGCTCAGCGTTTCATAAACGCGCAGCTTGTGCAGGCGCGCGCCGCATTCCAGGTGGAAGTTGTGCAGCAGGTCAAAGACGACATTGCCCGTCGTCGTCACCATGTCCGCGTTCCAGGACATGGAATTACTGTTCACCGGCAGTGCGCCGCCAGCACCTGACGCGAAGCTGGCGAAGGAACGGATGTCCTTCATCGCCTCGAACGGCGCGCCGGAAATATCCCCGCCGTTTTTCTCGTCGGCGCCGGGTATGTCAGGACCGTTGTTCAGCATGGCGACGCCATTGCTCACCAGCTCGACATGGCCCAGCTCCTCCGCCGTGATGCTGGCGACCAAGCTGTAGAACGGCTTCAGCTTGTCCTTGCTGCGGAAGTTGAAGCTCTGGAACATGTAGTTCCCGAGTGTCGACATCTCGCCATACTTGCCGCCCAGCAACTCCTGTAGGGCGGCTGCGGCGTTCGGATCCTTTCGCTTGGGTGGGGGCAGCTCGGCCTGGAGCTTATCGACGCGCATGAACATAGGGGAGTCTCCCGGGGGTCCCTGCCTGGAACGGTGTAATCCGAGAATGGTTCTCAATCTCTCGGAACCGTGCGATGGACGCTGCATCCCCTCCCTCTCCCTCTTCCCCACGAGCGCCGCTCCGGTCCAGACTTTCGGCAATCGCAACGGCGCCGCCCAAGGCCGCCGCAGGGAGAATGTCCATGCCCCAGATTACCCGTCGCAGGCTCGCGGCGGCCGGCTTTGCCACGCTCGCCGCTCCGCATTTCGCCCAGGCCCAGGGAAGTTCCGGTACTGCCTTCCCGACCCGGCCCATCACCATGGTGATTCCTTTCGCCGCAGGCGGCCCGACCGATACCGTTGGCCGGCTGCTGGCCGAGACGATGAGCCGTGAAATCGGCCAACCCGTGGTGGTCGAGAACACGACCGGAGCCGGTGGCACCCTCGGCGCCCAGCGTGTCGCGACAGCAAGGCCGGACGGGTACACCGTCCTGCTGCACCATATCGGCATGGGGGTCATTCCCACCATGTACCGGCGCCTGGCCTATGACCCCGTCCATGGCTTCGAGCCCCTGGGGCTGGTGACCGAGGTGCCGATGACCATCGTCGGCAGGAAAGACCTGCCCGCGAACAATCTGGCGGAACTAGTCGCCTACATGAAAAAGCAAGGGGAGGGCTTCAATCTGGCGGATGCCGGCATCGGGTCCTCCTCGGCGCTCTGCGGCGCGCTCTTTGCCAACGCCATTGGGGTGAAGCCCACCGTCATCCCCTTTCGCGGCACCGGCCCAGCCATGCAGGAGATCCTGGGCGGCCGGGTGGACATCCTCTGCGACCAGACGACCCAAACGACCGAGTATATCCGCGGCGGCAATGTGAAGGTCTTCGCCACCCCCTCCCGCACCCGGATCGCGACCCTGCCCGAGATCCCCACCACTGCGGAGGCCGGCCTGCCCGGATTCGAAGTGACGGTCTGGCACGGGCTCTACGCCCCCAAGGGCACCCCGGCGCCGGTCTGCGCGCGTCTGACCCGTTCGCTCCAGGCCGCATTGCGGGACCCGCGCATCGTCCAGCGCTTCGCCGATATCGGCACCTCTCCCGTTTCGCAGGAGGACGCGACCCCCGAGGCCCATCGGCGCTTCTGGACCGCCGACATCGCCAAATGGAAGCCGATCATCGAGGCTACCGGGGCCTATGCCGACTGATTTCGGGGGGGCGCTATCCCCAGGGAGGGCGCCCCAGCGAACCGGATCCCCACAGGGTTATCCACAACCCCAGATCCAGAGAAGATCAGTGATATCAATACTTTATCGCGACGAGCGTAGTTTGTCTCGAAGCTTTTCCCATTAAAGCACCTCTCAGGCCTGTGAGCAATGCTGCGCCCGCGAGAACGCACCCCAACCCGGCGTAGCGCGCGGTTGCCACACCACGACCCCGCGTGTATTGCCCGCCGCCGATCCTTTCTAATTCCAGACGACGAACAGGACGCCCCAAATGGCGAAAATGCAGGCCAACCAGATGCGCGCCGGCATGGTCATCGAGTTCGAGGGCCAGCGCTACACGATCCTGAAGCAGAACATCATGATCCCCGGCAAGGGTGCCGCTGTGATCCAGGTGGACATGCGCAACATCAAGACTGGTGCCAAGAAGGACCAGCGCTGGCGCACCGCCGATACGGTCGAGCGCCTGACCACCGAGGACAAGGAGTTCACCTTCTCCTATGCCGAGGGCGACCATCTCGTGCTGATGGACCCGGAGACCTTCGAGCAGACCACGGTCTCCAAGGACATCCTCGGCGACCGCCTGCCCTTCCTCGTCGAGAACATGACCGTGAATGTCCGCCTCATCGAGGGCGAGCCCGTCTCCATGGACCTGCCCGACACGGTGGTACTGGAAGTGACCGAGGCCGACCCGGTGGTGAAGGGCCAGACCGCCTCCTCCTCCTACAAGCCGGCAGTCCTTTCCAACGGCGTGAAGACCATGGTCCCGCCCTTTATCACGGCGGGCGAGAAGATCGTGGTCCGCACCGAGGACGCTTCCTATCTTGAGCGCGCCAAGGGCTGATCGCCCGAGAGGATAAGCTTCATGTCCGGCGCACAGCCCTCCGCCCGTCTCTCGCCCGCCCTGACCGTTGTGGTGAACGCTGCCCGCAAGGCCGGGCGGCGCCTGCTGCGCGATTTCGGCGAGGTTGAGAACCTTCAGGTCAGCAGCAAGGGCCCTGGCGACTTCGTCTCCCAGGCCGACATCCGCGCCGAGGAGACGCTGCGCGAGGAGTTGCGCCGCGCCCGCCCGAACTTCGCCTTCCTCATGGAGGAGAGCGGTGAAAGCGGCGAGGCTGACTGGGAATGGCGCTGGGTCGTCGATCCGCTCGACGGCACCACGAACTTCCTGCATGGCATCCCGCAATGGTGCATCTCGGTCGGCATCGAGAAGCGCATCTCGCCAACCAGCTCCGAGATCATGGCGGGGGTCATCTACAATCCCGCCACCGATGAGCTGTTCTGGGCCGAGAAGGGCCGCGGCGCCTTCCTAAACGACCGGCGCCTGCGCGTCTCCGGCCGGCGGGATATGAACGCCGCCCTCTTCGCGACGGGCATCCCCTTCGCCAAGGTGCCGCACCGCGCGGAGTTCAGCACCACCCTCGCCCGGCTGATGCCACAGGTCGCGGGCATCCGCCGCTTCGGCTCGGCCGCGCTCGACCTCGCCTGGGTCGCGGCAGGCCGGTATGAGGGCTACTGGGAACTGGGCCTGAAGCCCTGGGATTGCGCGGCCGGCATCATCATGGTGCGTGAGGCTGGCGGCTACGTCACCGCTCCCGGCGACGAGGACCCCTATGCCACCGGTAACATTGTTGCCGGCAACACCCTGCTCCACGGCAAGCTCCGTGAAGCGGTGGTGGAGGGCATGGCCTATGTTGCGGAGCGGCGCGGCGGTGGCAGCGGCGGCGAAGCCGCGGCAGGCTGAACAACCGGTGCGGAGCAGGCCCTTCCGCTCCGCACGACCCCGCCGCAATGAATCCGCCACCTTCATGGCGTCGCCATCGCTTCGCGCCCGCCCCATCATGGGTTAGCCTGCGCGCGTGACCACCCGCAGCCCTGGCGCCGCCCTCGCCCTCGCCGTCCTGCTTGCCGCGCGCGTCGCCGCGGCCCAGGATGACGTGCCCCACAATACCCCGGACACCGACGTCCCCGCCGCCGAGGCTTTCAACCCGGCGGCCCCTTCCGAGCGCATCCCGGATCCGCCGGCCCCCGCCGACCTGTCCGCCGCCCCTCGCCCAGCCCTGCCGGCCGATGTCGCCGACCTTTCCCTTGCCCCCGGCTTCGCCCGTATCCCGGCCGGCGGCTGGCGAATCACCGGCCGCGCGGCCGAAGGCCAGGCCGACCCCGCCTCCCGCCAGTCCATGGAGACCATCGGCCGCTACCTTGCCGAGCAGACCACGGGCCGGATCACGGTGATCGCCCAGACCTCCGCCCCTACCGACGACCCACCGGTCGCCCGCCGCGCGAGCCTAGCCCGTGCCATCAGCGTCAAGGCCTCGCTCGTCCGCGGTGGCCTTCCCGGCACCCGGATCGACATCCGCCCGATGGGCCGCACGGAGGAGGAAGTGGACGCCATCGACATCATCGCGCCGCCCGCCGCCCGCCCCCGCGAGGCGGCGGCCGCGACCCCGGCCGCGTCGGGCACCGCCCAAAGCCCTTCCCCGAGCCCGGCGCCAAACACAGCGCCGTCGCGCCCCTCCTCATCGCCGAGAGGCGGATAGGCCGCCATGACGAACCCCACCCGCTATCTCCTCAGGATGGTGCTCTTCCTCGTGATCGTGGCGCTGGTCGCCGGGCTCCTCTTTGGCGAGCTCCAGCACGCCTTCGCGGTGAACCCCGTGCTGAACTCGCTCATCCTGGCGGTTCTCGTCCTCGGCACGGGCTGGTGCATCCGCCAGGTGGTGCTCCTGAAGACGGAGGTGAACTGGCTCGAAGCCTTCCGTGCCCCGCAGCAGGGCCTGCCCGAGCAGGCGCCACCACGCCTGCTCGGGCCGATGGCTTCCATGCTCGCCAGCCGCCGCTCCGACCGCCTCTCCCTCTCCACCGGCGCCATGCGCAGCGTGCTGGATGGCATCGCCTCCCGCCTCGACGAACAGCGCGAACTGTCGCGCTACATGACGGGGCTGCTGATCTTCCTCGGCCTGCTCGGCACCTTCTGGGGCCTGATCATGACCATCGGTTCCGTCTCCGACGTCATCCAGAACATGTCCGTCGGCAGCGGTGACGTGACCACCCTGTTCAACCAGCTCAAGAGCGGCCTGGCCCAGCCGCTGAACGGCATGGGCGTGGCCTTCTCCTCCTCCATGCTCGGCCTCGCCAGCGCCCTGGTCCTGGGTTTCCTCGACCTCACCGCCGGCCAGGCGCAGACCCGTTTCTACAACGAGTTGGAGGAATGGCTTGCCGGCGTCACCCGCCTTTCATCGGGCATCCTCGGCGAAGGTGGCACGGAGGGTGGCTCCGTCCCCGCCTATGTACAGGCCCTGCTGGAGCAGACTGCCGAGAACCTTGAGGGTCTCCAGCGTATCCTCACCCGCGGGGAGGAGCGCAGTGCTGGTGTCAGCCGCGCGCTTGAGACGCTCACCGAGCGCCTTTCTGTCCTGACGGACCAGATGCGCGCCAATCAGGTGCTGATGCAGCGGGTGGCCGAAAGCCAGGCCGGCCTCGCCCCCGCCCTGCAGCGCCTGGGCGAGATCGGCGACCACGATGCCGCCGCGCGCGGCCATCTCCGCAACATGGAACTCTACCTGGCCCGCCTGCTTGAGGAGTCGGCGCAAGGCCGCGCGCAGTCCACCCAGGAGATCCGTTCCGAGATCAAGGTCCTGGCCCGCACCATCGCCGCCCTGGCCGAGGCGCCGCCGCAGGCATGAGCGCGCCCTGCCGCCCTGCCGCGACGGCTGGATCAGGCATTGACCCGATCGGCGCTGCCGACCAGGCCGGCCAGCCGCTTCGGCGCGATCAGGCAGTAGCTGCGCCGCACCAGCATTGTCACTTCCTTCCAATCCGGGCGGTGGTCCAGGCGCACGCCGATCCAGCCCTTCGGCCCGACATAGGGCGGCACGTAGAAGCGCACGGGGTCAGCGCCAACCAGGATCGCCTGCACCCCCGCTGGGGCCTTGCACCACAGGGAGATGCGGCCATCCCCGCGCTTCTCCATCGCAAAGATCTTGTCCCGGATCCGGAAGGTCGGATCACCCCAGGCCTCTTTCTCCGTCGCCTCCGGCAGCGCCAGGCAGATGGCCCGAAGGCGATTGGTGGGCTCTTCCGCCATTCTGTACACCTCCAATTCCGTTGCACGGCAGCGAGTGCCGGCCTGCCCGGGGTGCTCATGCTCGCCGGTGGCGGCGTGCTCGCCAAGCCAGGCCGGCAGTCGCCACCGAGGGCCGTCCCATGGCACTAGGCTCCTCCCGCCGGGGCCAGCGTGAGGGCCTGAATGCCTGGCCGGGCTATGTCGACGCCCTGGCCACGCTGCTCATCATCATCATCTTCGTCTTGCTGGTTTTTGTCCTGGCCCAGGGCTTCCTGTCCGTCACCCTCTCCTCCCGCGACCGTGCGCTGGACCGGCTAAACCGTCAGGTGGCGGAACTGTCCGAGCTCCTCGCCCTCGAACGCGGCAGTGCACAGGAACAGCGCGCCGCCCTCGGCCGCGCGCAGGAGGAGGCCCGCGCCGCAGCCGCTGACCGTGATACCGCCCGCCGTGACCTGACGGCGCTGCGTGGCGAAGCAGCCCAGGCTTCCACCGCCCGCGACGCCCTGCGCGACGAGCGCGACCGCCTCGCCGCCCGTCTGGCCGATGCCGAGCTCGCCAGCCGCGGCAATGCAGAGCGCATCGCCAGTCTCGAAGCACGCCTGGCGGAGGCGCTATCCGGCGCCGAGGCCGCAGGCGCCGACACTGCCAATGCCGTGCGCGGCCAGACTGAAGCTCGCCGGGCGCTGGCCACTGAACAGGCCGCCCGGCAGAGCGCGGAGCGCAGCCTGGCCGAAACCCGCACGGCCCTGGAGGCCGCCCAGCGTGATCTGGCGGCCCTTCGTGCGGAAGCGGATCGCCTGGGCCAACAGACCGTCGCGGACCGGGCCACGCTCGAGGCCCGGCTGGCCGACATCACCCGCCTGAACGATGAAATTCGTGCCCTGACCGCCTTGCGCGATCAGGCGGAGAAGCAGGCGCAGGAGGCCATCGCCCGCGCGGATGACGAGGAGCGCCGCCGCCGCACGGCGGAGGCCGCCACGACGGAAGCCGTCACGGCCCGCAACGCTGCCCAGGCCGCGGCCGAGCAGGCGCAGACTGCCCGCCAGGCCGCCGAGGCCCAGTCCGGCGAATATGGACGCCTGGCCGAGAGCGCCCGCGCCCAGGCCGCGCTCCTGACCCAGCAGCTCGATGCGTTACGGGCCGAGCTGCGGCGTGTGGCCGCTGCGCTGGACGCGCAGGAAGCACAGGATCGCGAGAAGGACAGCCAGATCACCGCCCTCGGCCAGCGCCTGAACGCCGCCCTGGCCGCCCGGGTGGAGGAGCTGCAGCGCTACCGCTCCGACTTCTTCGGCCGCCTGCGGGAGGTGCTGGGCAACCGCCCGGAAGTCCGCATCGCCGGCGACCGCTTCGTCTTCCAGTCGGAGGTGCTGTTCCCAGTCGGCAGCGCCGAACTTTCCGAGGCCGGCCGCGAGCAGATCGGCAATGTCACACGCCAGCTGCTCGACATCTCCCAGCGTATCCCCGAGGGCGTGAACTGGCTTCTCCGCGTCGACGGCCATGCCGACAACTCGCCCATCCGCCCGGGCTCCCGCTTCGCCAGCAACTGGGAGCTCTCCTCCGCACGTGCCATCGCGGTAGCCCAGCTGATGATCCAGGACGGCCTGCCCGCGAACCGTGTCGCCGCCACAGCCTTCGGTGAGTTCCAGCCGATCGATACGGCAGACACGCCCCAGGCCCGCGCCCGGAACCGGAGGATCGAGCTGCGGCTGACGGATCGCTGAGCAGCCCGGGGGCGAAGACTCAGACGATCACGGCCTCGAAGGGCGGCTTCAGGTCCGGCGCCTCGAACTCGACGACCCAGAGATCGGGATCGCGCTTCACCTGACGCGCCACATAAGCGTCGGCTCCCGCATCGTCGACGGGCGCATCGCCGGTTCCGCGCACCCAGGCCGGCCGGCCCATCGCGTCCCGCGTCTGGGCCAGGACCATCAGCCCTTCCCGCCCGCGCAGCACGCAAAGGATGCCGCCGCTGTCGGCATCCCCCTTCCGCAGCACCGCCCCCGGGCGGCCAGCCAAATCCGCCATCCGCAAGGCCATGGACACCCATAGCCCTGCCTTCACCCGCGCTTCCACGACCTGAACTCCCGAGGCAATCCGCCCCACCCCGTGCCATGCGGCGGCCTGCGCGCGAAGGGGGCTTGATGCCCGGCCCGGGCCGCGTCATTCCCTCGCCGTCCCCCGTTCCGCCTCTGCGTTACAAGGGCCAACCCCACTCCCTGGAATCACTGACATGGCCGCCCAGAAGCCGCGTGACGAGGCCCAGAAGACCAGCAAGCCGGGCACGCCGCCCCGCATGACCGAAGCTCAGCGCGCCTATGAGGCCCGCCGCGCCGCCAAGGCCGGCATGAGCCTGGAGAAGTGGCTGGCTGCCAAGGAGAAGGAGCGCGAGGAGGAGCGCCGTGCCGCCACGCAGGACGTGGCCCGTCGCGCCGCCGAGGTCGCGCCCCCGAAGAAACCCAGCCTTTTCCGCCGCCTGCTTGAGCGCGCCCAGCAGCCTCTCAAGCCCTCCCGCTGACAGCCTACGGCGAGGGGCGGCTGATCGCCGCCCATGCCGACTGGTCCGCCCATCCGGCAAAGCGCTGGATCACCATCGCTCGCCGGAATGGAGATAGCTGGACTGCTGCCGCCGCCCGTCCGGTCGGCGATCCTGCCGCCCTCACCGCCTCGCTGCTGACGGAAGGTCCGCCCCTGGCCCTGGGCCTCGATCTGCCGCTCGGGCTCCCCCGCGCATGGGCTGCCGGACGCCGGGAACCGGACTTCCCGACCTTCCTTCGCAGCCTGTCCGACGATCCGGATTTCCTGCGCGTCAGCGAAACGCTGGAGACGGTCTCCCCGCGCCGCCCCTTCTACCCGGCACGCGGGCTGCGCGGCATGACCCGCGCCGCCCATGCCGCCGCCCTCGGCCTCGCCGCGCCCGAGCAACTGTCCCGCCTCTGCGACCGCGCCACAGCCGAGCGCCCCGCTGGCGCACCGCTTTTCTGGACACTGGGCGCTAACCAGACCGGCAAGGCGGCCATCGCGGCCTGGCGCGACTGGCTCATCCCTTCCCTGTCAGCCGACGCGCCCCTTCGCCTCTGGCCTTTCGAAGGCGGGCTGCATGCCCTTCTCGCCCCCGGCACCGCCACCCTTGCCGAGACCTATCCCGCGGAGGCGATGCGCCAACTCGGCATCCGGCTGCCCGGCAGCAAGCGCGCCCGGGAGGCCCGCCGCGCCGTCGCGCCTTCCATTGAGGCCGCTTTGGAGCGCCTGCGCGTCACCCCGGATGCGCCGCTGCGGAACACGATCGCGGATGGCTTCGGCGCCGATGCCGCCGGGGAGGACCGTTTCGACAGCCTGCTCGGCCTGCTCTGCCTCATCTCGGTGCTCGACGGCGCGCGGCCGGACTTCGTTCCGGACGATCCCTGGATCCTGCGCTGGGAAGGCTGGGTTCTCGGCCAGACCGCCCTCCCGCGCGCCGCGCTTGCCCCCAGAGCGCGCCGATCCCATATTCCTGGATGAACGTCGAAGCGGGACACAGCCGATCCAATGGCCGGCCCCGAGCCGATGTCCGTGCCTTGGCGGTGCCAGATGGCGGGATATCCGGGCCACGAAGTGACCCAGCCTCTGCCATAATCTCGCACCAGATGGCGGTCATATTCTCTTCGTCAGTAGCCCTGGGAGGGGCCCGCTCGATGAACAGGTTTCGCAGTCTCGCCCTGGGTGGCATCGCCGCGGTCACGCTGATGGCCGCCGCGGCCCCCGCAGAAGCCGGCTGGCACCGCCGCGGCCCGGGTCCCGGTGCGATTGTTGGCGGCCTCGTCGGTGGTCTGGCCCTGGGGGCCATCGCTGGCGCGGCCCTCGCAGCCCCGCCGCCGCCGCCACGCGTGTACTACGCGCCGCCGGTCGCTTATGCGCCGCCGCCCGTGTATTACGCGCCGCCCCCGCCCGTCGCCTATTACGCCCCGCCGGCGGTGGTCTACCGCCCCTACTGAGGCCGCTTCAGCGGTTTCTTCCCATGCGAAAGGCCGGGCAAGTCCGCTTGCCCGGCCTTTCCTTTATCTGGATCGCAGCCCTTCAGCCCGCCGGACTATACTGCCCCGATGCCTCGGCCGCCTTGCGCGCCAGGGCTACCGTCAGGTCCAGCAGCGGCGTCGCCACCCCCGCCATCCGCGCGAGGGCGAGCGGCTGAATCAGCATCGCCTCCATCTCGATCGGCTTGCCCGCTTCCAAGTCCTGCAAAATGGAAGGCTTGTGGTTCGAGGCACCGAACTGCCGGAGCCGCTCCTCCGGGTCGAAGGAGAGCTCGATGCCCAGGCCCCTCGCGATCGCCATGCCCTCCTCCATGCAGTTGCGGGCAGCGCTGCGGATCACCGGGTCATTAACAATTGCGCCCAACGACTGCCGCGCCAGCAGGCACAGCGCGCCGCTGTAGAGGTTGGAAATCAGCTTCTGCCAGACTTCCTTCCGGATATCCGGCACCACGGGCGTGGGCATGCCCCCGGCTTCCAGCGCCGCGGACAGCACCTGGGCTCGTTCGCTGATCCGTCCGTCCAGCTCACCCAGCAACACCCGATTGCCGGCGTTCTCCACATGGACGGTTCCGGGCTTTGTCACGGTGCAGGCGGAATAGACGACGCCACCAATGGTCCGCTCCACCCCAACGGCACGCCGTATGGCGGCGCCCGGGTCCAGCGCCGGCAGCGGTGTTCCGTCCAGCGGGCCGCCATGCCGGTCGAAATACCACCAGGGGACGCCGTTCATGACGAAGGCCACCGCGGTTTCGGGGCCGAGCAGTGGCGCGATGGCCGCCGCCACGCTTGGCAGCGCATGGCCCTTCACGGTCACGATCACCGCATCCTGCGGCCCGAGTGCGGCCGGGTCGTCGCTCGCCGTCACATCGGCGTGGAAGGTCGCGTCCCGCGCCTCGACCGTAAGCCCCTTCTCCCGGATCGCGTCCAGGTAGGCGCCCCGCGCCACCACGCTTACCGCTGCCCCGCCGCGGGCCAGCCGCCCCGCCAGATGCCCGCCAATCGCCCCTGCGCCGAAGACGCAGACCTTCATGCCAGCATGTCCAGCGCCGCGCGTGACAGCGCCTGCACACCGATAGCGATGCAGGCCTCATCGGGCTGGTAGCCGGCATTGTGCAGCTTGTCGGCACGCCCCGGCGCACCGGAGCCGATACGGAGGTGGGCGGAGGGCACCAGCGCCGCGAACTCCGCGAAATCCTCCGATCCCATGCTAGGCACACCTTCTTTCGGCGCCTGGCCGAGCTGGGCAGAGATCGCCGCCAGCATCCGGTCCAGCACCGCATCGTCATTCACCAGGGGTGGCACCTTGCGCTGGTAGTCCAGCGCGCCCTGAACGCGGAACCCAGCCTCCAGCCCGGCAACCAGCCGGCGGATAGCCGCTTCCGCAATGTCGCGCGTGGCCGCGTCCAGCGTCCGGACCGTGCCCTTCAGATGCACGCGCTCCGGAATGATGTTGTAGGTGGTTCCGCCCGAGAAGGCGCCGATCGTTACGACCGCCGGCCGTATCGGATCGACCTCGCGGCTCACCACCGTCTGAACCTGCGTGACGAATTGCGATGCCGCCACGATCGGGTCCACTGCTGATTCCGGATGTGCCGCATGGCCCGATTTTCCGCGAAGTACCAGATCGAACCGATCTGACGCGGCCAGGCATCCGCCACGCACAAAACCCGTTTCCCCCACCGGCATGTCCGGGTGGTTGTGAAAGCCCAGCGCCAAGTCGAAGCCCTCAGCCGCGCCATCGGCGATCATCGCGGCCGCGCCCTCCAGCGTCTCCTCGGCGGGCTGAAACACCAGTGCCACACGCCCTGCGAGCATCGGCGCCATGTCCTTCAACACCGCAGCCACGCCCAGCAGTGTCGCCGTGTGGATGTCGTGCCCGCAGGCATGCATCTTCCCATCCACCGTGCTGGCGAAGGGCAAGCCCGTTTCCTCATGGATAGGCAATGCATCCATATCGGCACGGATCGCCAGCGTCGGGCCCTGCCGCCCGCCCTCAATGACACCCAGAACGCCCGTGCGGCCAATTTTTGTGCGGTGCGGTATGCCGAGACGTGACAACTCCGCTGAGACGATTCCCGCAGTCCGCACCTCCTCGAAAGCCAGTTCGGGGTGGGCATGGATGTCACGCCGGATCGCAGAAAGACCCGGTGCCAGCGCCTCCGCCACCTCGGCGATCCGCCGGGCTGGATCATTGATTCC
This sequence comes from Roseomonas chloroacetimidivorans, assembly GCF_049629625.1. NCBI lineage: Bacteria > Pseudomonadati > Pseudomonadota > Alphaproteobacteria > Acetobacterales > Roseomonadaceae > Roseomonas > Roseomonas chloroacetimidivorans. Next base: position 39,359 of record NZ_JBNBZS010000042.1, read on the forward strand.
CGTGACATAGGGGCTCGTCATGGCATCGGATCTCGCAAGGATGTTGCGCCGCATCGTAGGTGAAGAAGCATCCATGACAAGCCGTGGACCAATCTCAAGCTTGTGGCCTTTCGCGAGGCCCCATAGGTTGCCGCACCTCTTTGTATTGGGAGGCCTGTCCTGATCCGGGGCAGGGCACCGCGCCCGCCGGCCGCGATCCCCCGACCGGGGCACGCGGCCGGCGCCGCTTTAGCCCGATCCGGCGGATAGGCCCCCCCGGATCGGTATCATGAGGGACTAGGGGTGGAGAGTTCATGAAGATCAACGCAAAAGATCTTTGGGCCGGAGGATTGCTAATCTTCCTCGCGTTGCTTGGCCTGTACATAAATGGCGGCCTGCTAGGCTTTGGGCTCGAGCAACACACGCTTGGCTCGGCGCGGCGCATGGGACCGGGTTACATGCCCATGCTGGTCTTCTGGCTGCAGCTCGCTCTCGGCATCATCGTGGTCATCGCAGGGTTCACCAACGGGCCCGAATCGCTCGAGAAGTGGACGAAGCTCGACTTCGTCACACTCGCCATCAGCGTTGCCGTCGGCCTCATCATCTGGCGGGTGATGGAAGGGATGGCGTTGAACAACAACTACATCCAGGTCGGCGTCGCCTGCTTCGTTGCCCTGATGGCGCTGTCCGTGTCGCCGTCCTGGCGGCCATTGGGCTTGGTGCTCGCGTCCTTCGCGATCTTCGCCCTGCTGCTTGAGCCGCTCGGCCTGATGCTCTCCATCGCAGCGCTTTGCATCATCAGCGCCCTGGCAGATCGCGAGCATGTCCGCAGCCCGCTCGGCGTCGCCGCGATGACGGTGTTCCTCTGCATCCTCTGCTGGTTCGTCTTCATCTACGAACTCGACATCCGGGTGCCCCTGTGGCCGAACAGCTACTGACGCGACAGGGTTAGGAAAGGTCAAGACGAACCATGGATCTGTTCGCAAATCTGGCGCACGGCTTCGGCGTCGCGCTGTCGCTGGACAACCTGCTCTTCGCGCTGCTCGGCGCGCTGATCGGAACCGCCATCGGCGTGCTGCCCGGCATCGGGCCGGTCGCCACCATCTCGCTGCTGCTGCCGATCACCTTCGGCCAGCCCGCGACCACCGCCATCATCATGCTCGCCGGCATCTATTACGGCGCGCAGTATGGTGGCTCCACCACGGCCATCCTGCTGAACCTGCCAGGTGAGGTCTCGTCCGTCGTCACCGCGCTGGACGGCTACAAGATGGCTCGCAAGGGCCGAGCTGGTGCCGCGCTGACCATCGCGGCCTGCGGCTCCTTCTTCGCCGGCACCGTGGCCACCCTCGTGGTCGCGGCCTCCGGCCCGCTGCTGACACAGGTGGCGCTGTCCTTCGGCCCGGCGGACTACTTCTCGCTCATGCTGCTCGGCCTCATCATCTCGGCCGTGTTGGCGCAGGGCTCGGTGGTGAAGGCCATCGCGATGGTGGTGCTCGGCGTCGCCCTCGGCCTCGTCGGCACGGACGTGCAGACCGGCCAGCAGCGCTTCACCTTCGGCGTGCCGGAGCTGTCGGACGGCCTCGGCTTCGTGTCGATCGCGATGGGCATCTTCGGCATCGGCGAGATCATCCTCAACCTGGAACGCCCCGAGGCCCGCTCGGTCATGTCCGGCAAGGTCGGCAGCCTGTGGCTGACCCGTGAGGAGTTCCGCCGTTCGGTTCCCTCCGTGCTGCGTGGGACGCTGATCGGCTCGGTGCTGGGCATCCTGCCCGGTGGCGGCGCCTCTCTTGCGGCCTTCGGCTCCTACATGATGGAGCGGAAGCTCTCGAAGTACGGCCATGAGTTCGGCACCGGCGCCATCGAGGGCGTGGCGGGTCCGGAGTCCGCGAACAACGCGGCCGCCCAGACCTCCTTCATCCCGCTGCTGACGCTGGGCATCCCGGCCAATGCCGTGATGGCGCTGATGGTCGGCGCGCTGATCATCCAGGGCATCCAGCCCGGCCCCCGCATGGTGGAGGCCCAGCCGGACCTGTTCTGGGGCCTGATCTGCTCCATGTGGGTCGGCAACCTGATGCTGCTCGTCATCAACCTGCCGATGATCGGCATGTGGGTGAAGCTGCTGCAGGTGCCCTACAAGTTCCTCTACCCGGCGATCCTCACCTTCTGCGCCATCGGCGTGTACTCGCTGAACAACTCGGTCTTCGACGTCTACCAGACCCTGTTCTTCGGCATCCTGGGCTACATCTTCTCCAAGCTCCGGATGGAGGCGGCGCCCCTTCTCATCGGCTTCGTGCTTGGCCCGATGATGGAGGAGCACCTGCGGCGCGCCATGCTGCTCTCCCGTGGCGACCCGGTGGTCTTCGTCGAGCGGCCGATCAGCGCGACGCTGCTGGCCGTTGCCGCCCTGACGCTGGGCGCCATGCTTCTGCCCAGCATTCGCGCCGGAAAGGACAAGGCCCTGGCCGAGTAACTCCTTCGGCCCGAGCAACAAGAAGCCGCCCCGGGGCTCCGGGGCGGCTTTTCTTTTGCGCCACTCTCCATTACCACGCCTCGCTCACTCGAGCAGGCTGCCCGGGCGTAGGCGCCCGGACGTGGAACTGCTCTTCTGACAACAGCCCAGAGCGTTTGCGTAAGCACCTGTGAACGGAACATGCTCGAGGCCTCCCGAGTTTTGAGAAGACCCATGCCCCAGGACCGTATCGTCCCCGTCATCCTGTCTGGCGGCGTTGGCACCCGGCTGTGGCCGCTTTCGCGGGAGGGCTTCCCCAAGCAGTTCTGGTCCCTGGTCGGCGAGGCGACCATGCTGCAGGAGACGGTGGCCCGGGCCACCGGGCCAGGCTTTGCGCCCCCGATGATCCTCTGCGCCGAGGCGCACCGCTTCCTGGTGGCCGAGCAGATGCGTGAGGCCGGAGTGGCCGGGGCCCGCATCGTGCTTGAGCCGGCCGCTCGCAACTCCGCTCCGGCGATTGCCGCGGCCGCCATCCTGGCCGCCGAGGAGAACCCGCACGCCCTTCTCTGGCTGATGGCCGCTGATGCCGCGATCAGTGACCTGCCCGCCTTGCACGCCGCGCTGGATCGCGCCTCGGCTGCAGCCCGCGCCGGCCATATCGTGACCTTCGGCATGAAGCCGACCTTCCCGGAGACCGGCTTCGGCTATATCGAAACCGGCGACCCTCTGCCCGGGCTGGAGGGCGTCTCCGCCATCGCCTCCTTTGTCGAGAAGCCCGATCTCGACCGCGCCCGCTCCTTCGTCGAGGGCGGCCGGCATCTATGGAATGCCGGCATGTTCGTGGCCCGCGCCGCCACCCTGCTGGCCGAGTTGGAACGCCTTCAGCCCGATCTGGTGGCCGCGGTCCGCGCCGCCGTTGAAGGCGCCAGCCGCGACCTCGATTTCGTCCGTCTCGGGCCGGCCTTCACCAATTCTCCCTCCATCTCCATCGACTATGCGGTGATGGAGAGGACCGCCCATGCGGCCGTCGTGCCGGCGGATCTCGGCTGGTCCGATGTCGGCTCCTGGGACGCGCTCTGGCAGGTTTCGCCCAAGGACGCGGCCGGCAACGCCACCCATGGCCCGGTCGAGCTGCTTGGCACCGAAAATTGCTATGTCCGCTCCGAGGGTATCCTGACCACGGTTGTTGGCCTGAAGGATGTGATCGTCGTCTCGACCGAGGACGCCGTGCTCGCCCTGCCCCGGGACCGCGCCCAGGATGTCAAGAAGCTGGTCGACCAGCTCAAGGCCGCCAAGCGACCCCAGGCCGCGGCTCATCGCCGCATGTATCGCCCCTGGGGTCATTATGAAGGGCTCATCCAGGGCGACCGTTTCCAGGTGAAGAAGATCCTGGTTCGCCCCGGCGAGAAGCTCTCGCTGCAGAAGCACTATCACCGCGCCGAGCACTGGGTGGTGGTCAACGGCACCGCCGTGGTCGAGCGCGATGCCGAGCGGATTCTCCTGCGCGAGAACGAGTCCGTCTACCTGCCTCTCGGCTCCGTCCACCGCCTCGAAAACCCCGGAATGATCCCGCTGACCCTCATCGAGGTCCAGTCCGGCTCCTATCTCGGCGAGGACGACATCGTCCGCTTCGAGGATACTTACGGGCGGACCTGAGGTCCCGCCGGCCGGGATCAGCATCTCCGGCTCACCTTGTTCGAAAGCGTCGCGCGGGGAGCCCTGATAGTTCGCAGGGCGCCCGTGCTTTCGCCCGCGGCCCACTTGCCGCAGACTTCATCGATGCTTCTCCTCGAGATCACACTGGCGCTGCTGGCCGTCTGCCTCGGCTTTGCCGTCGTGGCGCGCCGCACCCGCCTGCCCTATGCCGTGGTCCTGATCCTTGGCGGCATGGTGCTGGCCTTCATCCCCGGCCTGCCCCGGGTGGAGATGGATCCCACTGTCGCCCTCGCCGCTTTCCTTCCACCGCTGCTTCAGGCCAGCGCCTGGCGGACGGACTGGCAGGATTTCCGGGCCAATCTCCGCCCCATCCTGTTGCTCGCCGTCGGGGCCGTGCTCTTCACCGCGGCCTGCGTTGCGGTGGTCGCCAAGCTGATCCTGCCCGACCTGCCCTGGGCGGCGGCCATCGCGCTCGGTGCCGTGGTTGCCCCGCCCGATGCCGTTGCTGCCTCATCTGTCCTGCAGCGCCTTCCGCTTCCCCGCCGCATCGTGACGGTGCTGGAAGGCGAGAGCCTGATGAACGACGCCTCCGCCCTCGTGCTCTTCCGCCTGGCAGTCGGCGCGCTGGCTGTCGGCAGCGTCACGCCGGCCTTGGCGGCGCTAACTTTCCTCGGCGTCGCCCTGGGCGGGCTGGCGGTGGGCTGGGCCGTGGCATGGCTCGCAGCCCGCATCCTGCCCCGGCTGGGCGAGACACCGCTGGAAATCGCCTTCACCTTCCTGACCGCCTATGGCGCCTTCATGGCCGCTGAGCACCTGCATGTCTCCGGCGTCATCGCCGTTGTCACGGCGGGGATCCTGATCGCCCAGCGCCAGCGCGCCCTGCTCACCCCGCGCACGCGGGTGGAGGCCTTCGCCACCTGGGGCTTCGTGGAGTTCATCCTCACCAGCCTGGTCTTCATCCTGGTGGGCCTGCAGCTCAACGGCATTGTCGAGCGGCTGGGCGAGTATCCCGCTGGCTTCCTGGCTCTCGCGGCAGCGGCGGTGTCGGGCACGCTCATCGTCTCGCGCCTCGGCTGGGTGATGCCCCTGACCTATCTGCCCTACCTGTTCCCGGCCTTCGCGCGTGACCGGGACCTGCCGGAACCCCGCCAGGCTCTCGTCATTGGCTGGGCCGGGATGCGCGGCGTCGTCTCGCTCGCCACCGCCCTGGCCCTGCCGCTGGAGGTACCGCACCGCGACCTGCTGATCTTTCTGGCCTTTGTCGCGATTCTGGCGACGCTGGTGGTGCAGGGGACCACGCTGGAATGGCTGATCATCCAGCTGCGCGTGGCCCGACCGGAGAGGACGGGCATGAGCCCGGCCGAGGCGACCGCCCGGCGCCTGATGGCCCACGCCGCCCTGGCCGAGGTTGAGGGCCGCCTGGACAGCCCTCTGGACGGCGCCATCGCGCGCGACCTCGTCGGCGAATTCCGGGACATCGCACGCATTTTCAGCGGTGTCGCCGCGGGCGGCCCGCAGGCCGAGCTGCGCGCCCGGTTGCAGATCCGCCTTGCCGCCCTGCGCGCCGCCCGCGAGCGCCTTCTGGTCCATCACGCCGAGGACGGGATGTCCGACGAAATGATGACCAGCCTGCTCGCCGAGACGGATCACGAGGAGCTGCGGATCGTGCAGCAGCTTACTCAGTCGGCCTTGAATAACTTGTTTAGGCTCGCTGGCGCAGGATCAGGTAGTGGTCTTGTGCGGTGTGGGCCTGGCTGAGGCTGGCGAGGATGGCGGCCAAGAGAACCCTGAGGTGGGCGAGGATCTTG
>NZ_JBNBZS010000043.1:0-45007 GCF_049629625.1 Roseomonas chloroacetimidivorans
GGCTCTCGATCGACAATAACCTCGCCGAGCGGCTGCTGCGCGGCATCGCTTTGACGAGGAAGAATTTTCTGTTCCTTGGGTCGGACGCAGGCGGCGATCGGGCCGCCATCATCTACACCGTCGCCGAGACCGCCAAGCTGAACGGCCTGGACCCGGAAGCCTACATCGCCGCCGTGCTCGACCGCCTCGCCCGTGGCCACACCATCGACCGCCTCGACGAACTCCTGCCGTGGAACTTCACGCCCGCCGCGCCACCTGCGGGGATCGGCTGACGCTTACCCCCGGTCGGGGCCTCTGTTCCGTGGAGCTGGCCTAAAATGCGCGTCGCTCAGCGCGTCCGCCCTGCGCGAGGTCAAACCGTCCCGTTGCAGTACAATCCTCGCCAGCTGTGTGCGCCACCGGCGCGCCAGCAGCCCGCGGCTGAACCGTAGTCCTACACTCGTTTACGTCAGCGCCCTAAGCGAGACCTGATACAGCGTCCAGCGGTCAAACTCTGGCGTGATGAGAAGCCACCCAGCCACGCCGACGATCCCCCATCCCCGTCCCGAGCGACTTGTGGTCACCGGCAAACGAAATGCGGCCCTCACTAAACCCGTCTAGCCAAGCGAATCTCATCGGCATCTCGTCATGCGAGTAGGGGCAATTGGACGCCATTGCCTCCGGGTTTTTGCCGGCGGCGCGCCCCAATTCGGCCGCCCGCTTCGTCCTGGAATGGATATCATCCCCGTGTGACACCATTGGCCCGCGCCTCCAGGCTGTTCCCTACTGCGGAGCCTGAGAACGTTCGGCGCATCGGTTAGCTGCCGCTAGCCAGTTCATGTCACTCCGACGTCCACAGATCACCCGGGAGCAGCGCTCGCTTCGCCCACCCAAACCCGAAGCGCTCCTGCCTGGGCGCCTCCTTCGCCAGATGACGGCAGCCTCGGCCACCCACCCGACGCAAGCTATCTGCTGGAGATAAGCTGCCGTGGCCGTGTCGTGCAGAGGAGCAACCCCAAGGGGACAGACTTGTGGAGCCTGCCTCCAGGCCCGCCACAGCTTCCGCACTTAACTTACGTTAAACCTCAGTGCCTCATAGACACGTTCCATTCATTCCGGAATGCGCGCCATCCCGCTTATTCTGGGAATGTCCCTCGGATCGGTTACTGCCCGAGCCACTTCTGCTCCACCTGAACGCGCTCACGCGAAGCGGTGAGAGCTCGCTCCATGACCTCCAAGAGTTCCCGGGCCCGCCGGGCGGCGTCGGTTTCAGAAGCGCCAGCCCGTATCAACTCGAACAGCAAGCGCTTCTGACGGGCCACTCGTGCTTCGGCCTCCGCCATCTCGGCGTGTGCTTGCTCAAGAGAGCGCTCGAGCATCTCTCTGCCCATGGTTACTACCACAAACCCAAGATCGGCCGGCAAGACTACCGGTCTGCCGACGGTCTTATCCGCCCTCCGTCAGGGCCGGATCATTGCGCTTTTACCCAACCGTCACGTGCATTTCCAGAGAAAATTCACGCGGCCGTGAGGAACAAGGAACGTAGGAAGGAGGCCTGTTAACTAGAGCGATTACGCAACCGAACTCCTGGCCCCCGGCCATTCTCCGCGATGAACTCGACCCCTGCAGCCTCCAGGGCAGCGCGGATGGCGGCGATGGTCGCCTCGCGGGTTAGTTTCTGGCCGGTCTCGAAGCCGATGATCGTAGACACACAGCTATTGGCCTGAACGGCCAGGCGCTGCTGGTGCCACCCGAGGAGCTTTCTGGCCGCGCAGCACTGCTCCGGTGTCATGATCCGCCTTTCTGAAGGGGGACCCCGACCCTTCGCTGTTTGTGACCACGAAGATCACGCAAGCTGCCTCTCAAGCGCTGCGGATAGTCGGCCCGCCTGATCCGACCACCAGCACTGAACCTCGTTCCGGCCGAGATCCTCAGTGGAAGCGCAGTTCCCCCCAGGCCGGATCCCACACCCCGAAAGGGTCAATGATCACGAGTGGTGCCTGAAGAGCCTGAGCCTTTCTGATCCCATCATTGATCGCCAGGCTCGCGGCACGCGGAACGAGACCTGGACCGCTGGGGAGATCGCCCGTCAGGGAGAGTTCACGGTGCCTGCCGGGTGCTACCACGACACCGACCAGGTTCCGGTCGTCATCTTCCGTGAGATAGACGGCGACTTCCTCTGGGAGAGCCATTTGGCGGCTTTCGAAGATCCCTTGGCCCAGCATGTGTTCCTCCCGTCCGGTCTGAAGCCGGCTAGGCATTCTCAGCTAACTTCTTGCCGGCTGTCTAAGCTATTCGGCGACAGAGAGTGGCGGCCAACCTTGTTGCTCCGCGTCAGGGCTGCGGCTTCTTCAGCCTCACGCCCGGCCCCTCGCCATTCTCGTCCACAAAGATCACCCCGGCCGCCTCCAGAGCGGCGCGGATGGCGGCTAGAGGGCCGGGCGTGAGACGGGGGTCCCCGAGCTCCACTCTGCGGATCGTCTCTGGCGATACTTTGCTCTGCACCGAAAGTCGCATTCGGTTCCAGCCCAGCAATTCCCGACCTGCCCGGCATTGCTCAGAGGTCAAGGCGCCGGATCCCTCAGCCTCACACCGGGACCGCCTCCGTTACGCTCGATGAACTCGACACCCGCGGCTTCAAGCGCGGCGCGGATCGCGGCAAGGGTGCGGTCGTAGGGGGTACGAGCCTCCCGCTCGAAGTCGGCGATCGTCTTCCGCGCCACCTTCGCCGCGCTCTCCAGCTGATCTTGCGACCAGTTCAGCAGGGCACGCGCTGCACGGCACTGAGCGGGCGTCAGTTCCACAGGATGAGCAACCTTACTCGTTTATGTTGACCACCCGGTCTGAGTGGGGTTACACAATACGTGTGAGGCGGCACAGCCGCAACACAAAGCGGCCGAGTGGCGGGATCCGACCCCCGCCCCCCGGCCTAACCCCAGGCAAGGAATGGCCCTATGCCCAAGGCTGTTGAGCAGCATAGCACACGCACGCCCAGAAGAGAGGTGCTCCCCGAAATCGGGGCGCTCAGAAGAGTGCCCCTCCTCAGCCTCGGGGAGAGAAGAAGACCCCCCGACCTCGCCCCCGCGGCCGAGCTGCGCGCCCTTCGCGAGAGACTGGAGGTGCTGGTCACCAACACCATCGACATGCTCGACGGGCTGGATGGCAGGGCGGAGCCGGACGAGGCCGACCAGCCCGTGACGCTCGTTCCCGACTGGGCGCGCCCGGTGCAGGCCCTCCGCCCCAGCCCTCGCGAGATGCGCGAGGCGTACTGCCGGAACGGGGATCCGATCCCGGCCAACCTGCGCTTCGACATCTTCGGGAGGCCGCGCCGATGAGCCGCCTCTTCCTGGAGCCGGGCCAGCAGCCCCCGGCAGAGCCCCCACGCTTCCCGCCCAAGCCCGCCCCCGGCCGCCCACCGCGGCGCAAGCCCGCAAGGGGGGGTGCAGCATGAGCCGCAGCCCTGCCATGGGCCGCCGTGCGGTCCTGAACAGCGTCAGCAGCGCCGCCCTCCTACTGGCCACTCCCGAGGCCGGCGCGAGGGCGGCTGAGTTGGACGGGGAATTGATCGCACACCTCGATGAGGCTCGAGCCCTCATGCAGGCCAGCATGTCGCCGCCGGTCACGCTGCCGGAGGTGCCGAACCTGCCGTGGATATGGAGCAACGCTGCGGAGGCCATCCGCGAACTCCCGGTGCAAGGCTGGCGCCTCTCAACGGCGTGCATCCTTTCGGCGACGAACGCGGAGGAGGCCGGCGACCACGTCCGCGCCCATAACCTGCTGATGGCCGCTTCTGCCGCCGTCCACCAGCAAATGGGCGGCCGGGATATCAAGGCGGCGTTCAACACTGAGGTCTATCCCGACGTGGCCGCGGTTCGGCGTGCTGGCCTGGAGCCTTGCGCATGAGCCGGCGCCGGATGCTCGCCGGCATGGCCGCCGTGGCGGCCGGCGGCGTCGGCGGGATAGGGGCGAAGGCCGCTTCCCTGTCGCACAACGACGCTCGGCTACTAGTTCTTCACGCCGAGGCCAATCGCGCGGCTGAGGAGGAGGAAGCTGCCGTTGAGGCAGCCGCCTCCGCCGCCTTTGGCAGATGGAGCGACGCCCTGTACGCCATGGCCGCCCTCCCCGCCGACGGGATGACGGGGCTGGCCGTGAAGGCAGCGCACGTGTGCAACGCCATGGTGGCAGGGGACAGCGCGGCGGATGAGGCGCTCTGCGCCAGCCTGCAGGCCGACATTGCCCGGCTAGTACCGGCGGCGGTGGCGACGTGATCGCCACCCTCCCGCACCTGGCCGCGCCTGCTACACTCCCCCTCGGCAGGGCAGGGGTGGCCACCCCTCGTGCCGGGACCTCCGCCCCGGCCGCCCTGCCGCTCACCTGCGGAGAGTACGCGGAGGCGTGGCTTGGCTCGAAAACCGGATGCCCCCGACGGAACAAGCTGGCTCGACAAGCTGAACTCCTACGACCGTGCAGTAGCACGCCGTTGGGTCGCTGCCGTCGGCGAGCCTCGCTTTCAAATCATTGCCCGCACAGCGGCCGCGCACGGTCGCCCCAATCACCGGCCGAAGGAGGACAACTGGCCGGCCATTCTAGAGGCTGCCGTCACCTACCTTTCCACCCCCAACGCAACCATTGCTGGCGCAGTATCAGCGACGCTCCCACGGTTCCGCGCATCGCTGCCGGCGAAGAACCGCTTCAAGGAAATGACCCCGGCCCGGCTCCGGAGGATTATGATCGAGGGATTGGAACGCCTTACCGTAGGAGAGTGCGGCCCCGTCGAGGACGAAATCGAACGTCGAGGGCTGGAGGTTTGCCGCCGCGCCCCCCAGTCCGAGACGGCTTTGGACCAAGCACGACAAAACTTCGGTCGCTGGCAGCAGATCGGCTTGTCAGGAAAGGGCACCCAAACCTCCGGATCGTTAGAGGATGTTCGGGCGCATGGCGCCGAGCTGGATCGCTACGCCTCGTTCGACCGCGCTTCGTTCGACCGCTTTGCCAGGGCGATCGCTGGCCTCATCCGCCCCGATACACCGATCAGCAAGGTGGCAGCCATCTACCACGAGTTCGTGGCCAGCAGCGGGTCTGCCCGCCGCTGAATTCAGGGAGGGGAGACGTGCGGGAAGTCTCTACTTTCCGCACGTGCATCTGGCGGACGTGTGCGGATACTTGCGAGCACCCCACCAACAGCCAGGGTGCTGATATGCAAACCGCCGCAGCCGAAAAGCTGTCCTTCACCATCGCCGAGGCCGTGACCAGCACGGGCATTGGGCGCACGAAGCTGTATGCCCTAATCAAGGCCGGGCAGCTCGAGACGCGCAAGCTGGGAGCAAAAACGCTGATCCCGGCGCCGTCCCTCCGCGCCCTGGTCGACGGCCTGCCTCGCTCCGTCAAAACGGTCGCCTAAAACGAAGCAACCCGCCACGGCTGAAAGCCATGACGGGCTGCGGGAACTCAATGCTGCTGAACCGGGATACTGCCTAACCCGCATGTAGCGTGCCTCTCGCCGCTTCGCCAGTCCTTTCAGCCGGGCTTTCTCGATGGAGAAACCCGTGAGCAGCACTCGCAAGAAGTCCCGGCCCGCAGCTCCCACTCCGGCCGCTGTGCGCCTCGTCCACGCCCCTTCTACCGGCGATGCTGACGGGGAGCCCCGTCTAGCGCTGGAAGTGCCACCGCAGCCGGACGCCCTGTCACGTCGGCCGATGCTGCTGGTGTTTGTAAGCATGACCGCCGCGCTCGCCACCAAGCGCGCCCTGGAGGGCCAGCGCTGATGCCGGCAGCCAGGGCCGAGCCTGCTCTGGGCGGCGTATCCGCGACGCGCCGCCAGCGCGGCGCAGCGTGCCCTGGCGCCCTTATCCCGGCGGGCACACGGGCGCTGCTGGACAGGAGCTATCACCGATTTCCCGAGGCTCCGTTGCATCGCCACTTCGTCGCGGTGCTTCCGCCGCCGCACGCCCAATACCCCGGTCGGGTGGCTGCGCGAATGGTTGTCCTCCTTCCAGCCGATCGGGTCTGGCCGGACGAGCGCACCCTCGACATGGCCGGCGCGGTGCTCCGGCGCGGCAGGCCCGTGCTGGTCGGTTTCATGAGCCACGCAAGCGCCCGGGATTTCCGTCGTTTCCTGCTGGCGAAAGCGGGGCGCGCGTGAGCGCCGCGCTCGAGCACGCCGAGGATCCGCTCGAGGCCGCCCGCCTGGCGGTGGCGCGGGAGTTCCAGGAGCGCTTCCAGACCGAGGAGCGGCGCCGGCGTGGTGCCGAGCCCGGCGACATCGACTGGCCGTTGGTTGCGGCGCTCTGCCTCGACCCGGTGGAGGGGTGGCGCCTCGCGCAACTGCTCGGCGCCGAGGAGGTGGCGGGCTTCCATGACGCCGGCGCGCTCGACTTCTGGCCGGGTGATCCGGAGCCGGTGGTGGAGTTCGCCCTGGCCGACCGCGCCATTTTCGTGGGCCGCCACACCGGCCGAACATGGGACACCCGCACCAAGGCCTGGGCGCAGGACCCGCTGCAGCTGCTGGCCCGGCTGCACGGGATCCGCCCCGGACAAGCCGCCTGGCGCATCGCCCGCGCCTTCGGGCTTACGGAGGTGCCGCGTGTTCGGTGACGGCGATGAGGAGCTCCAGGCGTGGAATGAGCGGCTGAGCGCGGGCCGAGCCCGCGATGCCGGCTCAGGCCAGCGCCGACCGACAGGACGCCTTCGTGTGCTCACCGTAGCCGACGCGATGCAGATGCCGGCCCGCTCCTTCCTGCTGCATGGCCTGATCGCTGAGAAGGAGTTCAGCGTATGGTGGGGTCCGCCGAAGTGCGGGAAGTCCTTCCTAATGCTCCGGCTGGCTTACGGCTTGTCTCTCGGCCTCGGCATGTGGGGCCGCGCCGCACGCAAAGTGCGCGTGCTCTATGTCGCGGCGGAGGGTCAGCTCGGCTTCGGGCAGCGGATCCGGGCCATTGCCGCGGAACTCGGCCACTCCGATTGCTTCTTCTGGCTGGGGCAGTCGGTCGATCTCTTCGACCGTGCCGCGCACCTGGACGAGATGATTGCCCTGGCAATGGAGCTCGGTGTGGAGCTGATCGTGCTCGACACCATGGCTCGCGTGATCCCCGGCGCCAATGAGAACGACCAGCGCGACATGGGCGTGTTCGTGCAGCACTGCGACCGCATCCGCGAGGAAGTCGGTGCTCACGTCGCGGTGGTGCACCATGGCAAGCAGGATGGCGAATGGGGCCGCGGCAGCACCGTCATTCCGGGCGCCGTAGACCTCTCGGTCAAGATCACCGGCGGCCCCGGCCTGGAGGTGCCCCGCAAGGCTGAAATCACCCATGCGAAGGACGATGCGAGCGGCGCCGAGATGCCCTTCCGGCTCCGCTGCGTCGACCTGCCGCCCGTGGATGGCGAACCGCGCTCGACGTGTCTGGCCGAGGAACTCGACTGCTCCTCTCTCCCGGACGACGCGCCGAAGCGGGTCACCCTGAACCCGACACAGGAGCTTTGGCTGAGGGACATCCGGAACCTTTTTGCGGCTCCGGACCTGGCTGAGGACCGGGTCCCGGTGCCCAAAATGGGCATCACACGCACGATCACACGCGACCAACTCCGGGAGGGTCTGCGTGTGAAGGGCCGGTTCGTGTTGGATCACACGGGGAGCCTCACAGCCGCCGACCGCGGCAAGATGCGAGACGTGCTGAATTCCCTTGAGAGTAAAGGAAAAATTGGAATGACGGACCGGTTCATCTGGCTCCTCGACGAGGGGCGCGTGTGATGCGTGTGATCCGTGAGAAATCGCCTCTCCCGTGTGTGTCTCACGTGCGTGAGATGTGGGTCCCCCCTTTAGGGGGGCCCACAAATCTCACGCACGCGTCACACGGCGGCTTTCGAAGGGTTTTTCCTGCAGAGGGATCCCGCCGGGGCGACGTCCTCCCAGCGCCGGTGTCGCACTGCGGTCTGACCTTTGCCGGCCATGCCCGCGGCTTCCACGCGCACCGCGCGTCCAATCTGAAGGAAAAGCACTGCGATGACTGAGGCCGCCCCTTGGAACAACGTGACGCTCCGGGAAGTTCCGTCCCGGGAGAGCCACATCCCGGACGACATGGCTGCCCCGGAGGGCCTGGACGCCTCCGCCCTCGCCGAGCCCTTGAGGGATGGGCGCCTGCTGATCTGCTGCGCCGGCAGCAGCGCGATGGTTCACGGCGAGAAGGACCACCGCTGGCTCTGGATGCCTGGCGCTGACCTCACGCTGCTGAACACCGGTCGCGCACCGCTGCTGCTCGACCACCGCCACGACGTGGACAACCTGGTTGGGGTCATCGAGAAGGCCTGGACGGAGGGCGAGGCGCTCTATGCCATCGCCCGCTTCGCGACGACCGAGCGCGCCCGGCACGCCCGGCACCTCGTTAGGGACGGGGTGCTGCGGAACGTCAGCCTCGGCCTCTACGCCGCATCGGCCCCCGACCGCGAGTACTCGACTGCGCGACGCGCCTATTGGTGGCGGCCCTACGAAGTCAGCCTCGTCACCGTCCCAAAGGACTGGAGCGCCCGCGTCGTTGACGGACCGGTGCCCCCGCAGATCCGCCAGACCCTCGTCAAAACTATCGTGGAGGCCGGCCCTCGGGTGGGCACGCGGAACGATTGGATCCGCTGGGCCACTGACGAGAAAGCCCCGCTACCTGTGGACGCGAGGTGGGATCCGTCGCTGCCCCATAGCGTGTCCTTCGCCACCAACAAGGACGAGCTCGACCGGCTCCTGGTTGGCGGCGAGCTCTCGGCTGCCCACGAGGCCGAACTGCAGCGCCTGTTAACTGAAACCGCGCTGCGGATGTCCACCCCGCCCCTGGGCGCCGCCACGGCGCCCTGACGGTGCGCTGATCACCCCTCCCTTCCCGGTCGCGCAGCGCCAACGCGACCGAGCCCCTCTCACATCGGCGAGGAGACGATGACCATGACTAAATCAGCGATCACCCCAAAGCGCACCCTCGCGGAATTGCGCCGCGCCGCACGGATCAATGGAGAGCTGTGTTCACCATTTGCGCATTACATGACGGGGCCGAAGAGGCTGGAGAAGCCTGTACCGCTGAAGGCTGCCGCCACGACGTCGGCGAAGCCGGTAGCGACCAGGGTGCCAGCCAAGACAGCTGCCGCGAAGCCCGCGGCGTCAGTCGCGCGCAAAACGGCAACGACGCCGACGGCCTCGCGCTTCGCTCACCTTGTCAGCGCCGGGCGGCAGTACGAGCCCGAGCCGGTGCCCGCGCGCAGCAGCACGCAAGCCACCATCGACCGCATCACGGCCGCTGCCCGTGCCGTCGGCGTGGCGCCGAGGGTGAAGCGGTGAGCCGCGCCGACGAGGATTGGGACGGCCTGCCGCCGCCGGTCTCCGAGCCGTGGCCCATCGCGATCATCACGCAGGAGCCCAACCCGCAGCGCACCCAAGAAGACCGCGCGCGCTTCATTGCCGACTTCAACAAAGGTGTGGACGAGCGGAACGCCGAGCGAGGCATCCGGCCCGCGTCCCCGATCCACATCCCCGCCCGCCAATCCTGACCAGGGAGAAGACCATGACCCAGTACGCCATGATCGTGACCACCGGCGGCCGCGAACGCCGCGGCATCGCCGATGCCGCCACGGAGGCCCTATCCACCGCCCGTATGTGGTCGGGGGCGGACGGCTCCACGGTGTTCACTGCCGACGGCCGCGAAATCACTGAGGCCGAAATGGCGCAGGAGGCCGCGCGCGAGCGGGAGGAGCGGTACGCTCAGGAGCGGCGCGCCGCCATGCAGGCGCACAATGCCGGCGTAGATGCCCGGAACGCCGCTCGCTTCCCGAACGGGATCCCTGGTGTAACCCCGGAGGCCTACAGTGCCGCTCCCGCCATCCTCCAGGGCGCGGCAGCGGAAGCCCTCCTCCACAGCCCACACCCGCCGCCGGCAGCGCCAGAGCCGATTGCCGCCGTGACCGGGCCGATCGATTTCTCCAGCTTCATCCCCGCCAGCGAGGCATCTGGGGACATCGCCGCCGCCCTGAACCTCGCCGAGGCCGTGCTGCGCGGATGCGGGCCCCGGGTGGAACAGGTGAAGGCCCAGCGTGACGCGCTGCTGTTGGACGGCCCCTCCAAGGCCCTCACGGCCGCAGAGGCGGCGCTGACGCAGGCGCGCGGGGACGCGGAGCGGGTAGAGGCGATCCTGCCGGGCCTGCGGGCCAAGCTGAAGGCGGCCAGGATCGCCGAGGCGAATGCTGCCGTTGATGCCGCCCGGCCGGCTGTTGTGGCGGCCGCCGCAGCTTACAATGACCGGCTGGCCGCCTTCTTCGCGATTGCCCGCGAGGCGGCGGCGGATCTTCACCAACTCCGCGTCGCCCATAGCCGGGCTGCTTCGGGCTACGCTGACGCGGTGCGGGACGAGCAAGAGGTACGATCAGGCGGTGGGTTCGAGGGCCCAATCACCACTGGCAGCATGCTCCCACCGGGCGGATATCTCCACGACCGGGCTGCGCATGCGGGGGATCGCTACTTGAACCCGGCCAAAACTTTCGACTTCCTCGCACGGCTGGAGCGAGAGCAGCAGGGCTAGGAGATCAGGGTGGAGGCGGGGGCAACCCCGCCTAATCTCCCGGTCCATGGGAGGCAGGACAGAAGCGTCGCCTGCGTCCCCCTCTCATCTTACATCTAGACATCTTTTGCGCGCGAAAAACCCAGCAAACACTGGGATCTTTCGAGAAGATGTTGTCCAAATCGATTTTTGGCCAGACGCTCGCGAGAGCCGGGGTGCGAAATACCCCCGTTCGCCAGGGTTCCTGGGAAGGACCCGTGAACTCTGGCCAGGGTTGAGGAGCATGCACCCTGGCCCGAGTTCAGATCGAGCTACCCTGCAGACGAAGATCGCCCGGGCCGATGAAGGCTCTGGGCGTCTTAAGATCAGGAGGGCTGAACCGGGGCCTGCTGGGATCCCTGGCGACCTATCATCCGATCCTCCGAACGAAGAAAGTCAGTCAGATTGCCGCCTGCTGCTTCATCGAGCTCCTGAAGGTTCAGACCATCGTTGATGGCGTCCTGGCGACAAGCGGCCACCTCGTCCGTGAGGTTGGGGCTTACAAAGCCAGGCATCTGGCTACGCTTATCCAGCCACTGATCCAGCCACTCCGCAGCGTCCATCGCACTCTTCTCCTCTTGAGGCTGGGAGGAACTTGGCACGCTGCCCCGCTATACCGCACCGCACAAATCGGTGGTCATCATCAGGACGCTTGGTGGGTAACGGCTCGCTGTTGCGCCGCCGTGAAGCTTCGGGTGATGAAGTCCACGCTGGACAAGACCGCCCAGGCCGTAGCTCGGTCAGCGTGGCCGCGGCCCTCGCCCAAGTTCCGCCTGTGCGGCCTCGTAGGCATCCTGGGCACTGCGATAGCCGCCAGGGCCTGTCCTGAAGGTCTGTCCATCCCTGGTCAGCCGCCAGCCCCACCCCGCCGAGCCGGGACCTCTGCGTTCAACAACAATCTCCGGGGCGGAGGACATCGGCAGGAAGTGGTGGGGAATGACGTTCATTGCTGCGTGAAGGCGTTGAAGCCCGGCAAGCTCCAAGTGTGGGGGTAATTGTGGGGTGCGGGAGCAGGACCACGCAAAAACCGAAAGAATTCAACGCCAACTGGCGTCCCCAAGGGGATTCGAACCCCTGTTACCGCCGTGAGAGGGCGGTGTCCTAGGCCTCTAGACGATGGGGACGTGGCCGTCGGGAGCGGCCTTCTATCCGCGATGGCGGGGGTGATCAAGCGGGGTTGACGCAATTTTCTGAATTCTTCCTCCTGCGGAAGGAAACTGCCACCCGCGGGACATCCAAGAAGCACCGGCCCGTCACGCTACCCCGCCACTCCGCGCCTTTCGCCAGACGAAGAATGCACCACGCTGATGCAGCCCTTCAGCTCCGGCCCGCGGCGAACCGGGCTTCCTCACTCCCCCAGCCGAATTTCGCCCAGGGCACGCCCGCTACGCGTGTCCAGGATCACCACCCGGTCGCCATCTGGCCTCTGAACCCAGATTGCCACCCGCCCCTCAGCCCCGGGCGCGATCCCAGCGATTCGGCTTCCCGCCGGCTGTCCCAGCGCCATTTCCACCGGCGGTCCGGCCGGCGCGGCCGGAATGGCCTTGCCGGCGCGCTGCACGATCATCACAACCAG
The DNA here is from genome assembly GCF_049629625.1 of Roseomonas chloroacetimidivorans. Taxonomy (NCBI): domain Bacteria; kingdom Pseudomonadati; phylum Pseudomonadota; class Alphaproteobacteria; order Acetobacterales; family Roseomonadaceae; genus Roseomonas; species Roseomonas chloroacetimidivorans. Next base: position 12,121 of record NZ_JBNBZS010000043.1, read on the forward strand.
GGTCACGCTGGCGGCGACGATCAGCACCCCCATCCCCCAGACAAGTACCTTGAGCGCGCGCACAACCCCTCCCAACACCGCGGCCGGAACCCCGGCCGAAACCCTGTCCTTCACCGCCACCGCCGAGCAGGCGGGCGATCGGCTCGATCGAGCCTTCGCTGGCATGGGTGGGCTGTCCCGCTCCCGCGTCAAGGCGCTGGTGGAAGCCGGCCACGCGTCGCGTGACGGGACCACTACCAGGGACCCCTCCGAGTCGCTCCGCCCGGGAGCCCGCTACACGCTCCAGGTTCCGCCTCCGGAGGACGCTACCCCCCTCCCGCAGGCCATGGACCTGACCATCCTCTTCGAGGACCGGGATCTTATCGTCCTGGACAAGCCGGCCGGCCTCGTCGTCCATCCCGCCCCCGGCAACCCAGACGGCACGCTCGTCAACGCCATTCTCGCCCATGCCGGCGAGGAGCTGTCGGGTATCGGGGGCGAGCGGCGCCCCGGCATTGTCCACCGGCTCGACAAGGACACGAGCGGCGTCATGGTCGTGGCCAAGTCCGAGACCGCCCACCATGCCCTCTCCACCGCCTTTGCCGAGCGCGACCTGGAACGCAGCTACCTCGCCCTGACCTGGGGCACGCCCAGCCCCGTATCCGGCGATATAGAGGCCTCGATCGGCCGCCATCCCGCAGACCGCAAGCGCATGGCCGTGGTGCAGCGCGGCGGAAAACAGGCCCTCACTCACTACTCCACCGAGCGCGCCTGGGGCGCCGCCTGCGCCCTGGTCCGGTGCCGACTGGCGACCGGCCGCACCCACCAGATACGCGTGCATATGGCGCATATCGGCCATCCGTTGGTGGGAGACCCTGTCTATCTACGCCGGACCCCAGCCGCTGCCCGCACCCTGCCCCCAGCTGCGCGAGATGCGCTTCTGGCCTTTCCGAGGCAGGCCCTTCACGCCCAATCCCTTGGATTCCGGCACCCTGTGACCGGACAGCCCCTCTCCTTCGCCTCACCGGTCCCGCCAGACATGGCGGCCCTGATCGCAACCTTGGATGGCGGCGTGTAACCCGACTGTGACGGTACGGTTTTCCTTGCGAACAGACGGGAAATAAATTACAAGCTCTTCAGCTTCAGCGGCCGGGTGCCATGCAAGGCTCCTGTAAGGACGATTTGCCAATCCTTGTTCGCGACCGCGAAAACATAAGGGATGGCAGGCGTTCTTGAGGGGCTCAGGGCCCAGCGCGCGAAGACGAGGCACGGATCCGCCGTGCCGATCTTTGACCGACCGCGCGCCCGCCACCCCCGGGGGCAGCCCGGCCGGTTCAGGAGGCAGATGCGTTCATGGCTTCCACTTCGATGATTCCGATTGCCCCCGAGGGCAACCTCTCCCGCTACCTGCAGGAGATTCGCAAGTTTCCGATGCTGGCGCCTGAGGAGGAGATGGACCTCGCCAAGCGCTGGCGCGACAACCATGACGAGAGTGCCGCCCACAAGCTGGTTACCTCGCATCTCCGCCTCGTCGCGAAGATCGCCATGGGCTACCGCGGCTACGGCCTGCCGGTAGGCGAGCTGATCTCCGAGGGCAATGTCGGGATGATGCAGGCAGTGAAGCGGTTCGATCCGGACCGTGGCTTCCGCCTGGCCACCTACGCGATGTGGTGGATCCGCGCCGCGATCCAGGAATACATCCTGCATTCCTGGTCGCTGGTGAAGATGGGCACCACCGCCGCGCAGAAGAAGCTGTTCTTCAACCTGCGCCGCCTGAAGGGCCAGATGGCCGCCCTGGAAGAAGGCGATCTGCAGCCGGAGCAGGTTGAGAAGATCGCCCGGGTTCTCCAGGTGCCGGAGCAGGACGTGGTGTCGATGAACCGGCGCCTCGCCAGCCCCGACAACAGCCTGAATGCGCCCATCCGCGCGGATAGCGAGGGTGAGTGGCAGGACTGGCTGGTGGACGACGCCGAGACCCAGGAAGAGGAGCTCGCGGACCGGGAGGATATGACCAACCGCCGCGACCTGCTCAACAGTGCCCTGAGCACGCTGAACGACCGCGAGCGCCACATCCTGATCGAGCGCCGCCTGAAGGACGAGCCCACCACGCTCGAGGAGCTGTCGCAGCAGTACAACATCTCGCGTGAGCGGGTGCGGCAGATCGAGGTGCGCGCCTTCGAGAAGCTGCAGAAGAACATGAAGCAGCAGATCGTCGAGCGTCGGCTGGCAGTGACCTGACCGGTGCCGCAAACGGCGTCCGGCAAAGGCGGCGGGGAAACCCGCCGCCTTTTTTATTGGTCTCTACCGCCTGACGGACTGCCCCGCCCGCAGCCCCGCTCCTAATCCGCCGCGGCGCGGACCGGCCCCGCGGGGCGTTCCCGCCCGAGCAGGAGCGAGGCGCCGAGCAGGCAACCCAGCCCTCCCGCCATGAAAACGGACGGGTAGCCCCCGATTCCCACGATCACCCCAGCCAGAGGGGCGGCGAGCCCGAGGGAAAGATCCAGGAAGGCATTGAAGCTCGCGATCGCCAGGGCCTGGCTGGAGGCTGGCACCCGTCGCAGCGCCTCCACCCCCATGGATGGAAAGATGAGTGAGAAGCCTGCGCCGGTGAGAGTTGCGCCCAGCAGCGCCAGCGGCGCTGTCGGCGCCCGCCAGAGCAGCGCCTGCCCGAACGCCTCCAACACCAGCGACCAGGACGCCACGCGTCGCCCGCCCAGCCGGTCCGGCAAATGGGCGAAGAACAGCCGCACGAGGATATAGCCGATGCCGAAACCGGAAAGGCAGAGCCCCGCCCCTTCCCAACCCCGGCTGGCAAAGTAGAGCGCCACGAAGCTGCCCAGGATGGGCTGCGGCGCCGTGGCCAGCGCCAGCACCGCCCCCTGCCGCCAGACCAACCCAATAACGCCGAGGAAGGAAGCGCGCTGCGCCTTCGCTGCGGGAGCCACCGCCCGCTGCGAGAGGGCGACCAGCAGCCCCGCCAAGGGCAGCACGACCACTGCGGCCGCCACGCCGGCGAATCCCAGCCGCGCCATCACGAACAGCCCGACAGGCGCCCCAATCCCAAGCGCGAGGAACATGGCGATGCCCTGCCAGGTCATCACCACCCCCGCTCGCCTCGCGCCGAGAGTCACAATGCCCCAGCTCATGGAGGCGGTCAGGAACAGGCTTTCCGCCGGCCCCATGATGACCCGGCCAAGCAGCAGCACGGCAAGCGATGCCGTGGGATCCGTGATGAACGCGGAAGCGAGGTAAGTCACCCCCGCCAGCGCCGCCATTGGCAGGCCCATCAACGCTGCCAGCTTCGGCCCGCGCCGGTCGATCAGCACGCCAGCCATCTGCCGCGTCAGGATCGTGGCGAGGGCCTGCAGGCCCACCGCCCACCCGGCGGTGACGAGGCTGAATCCAAGCTCGTCATGCACGCGCAGCGATAGCACGGGCAATGGCAGCGCGATCGACAAGAAGCCGAGGAAAACGATGGAAACGAAAGGAAGAAGCCGCCAAGCGGAGACGGATTCGGTCTGCATGCGACAAAGCGCCTCTGTGAGGGCCGGAACGGGCCCGTGGGCGCGTTGGTTGACGCTAACGCTTGCGACCTCAGGCGGAGCCGGTGGGCGCCGCCTTCTGCCGCAGCGTCCGCGATCGCGTCAAGCCATCCCTACCCCGGCTGGGAGAGGTCCGGCCCGCGCGTGGCCCGCGCCGGCTGCGGCAACTCCACAGGCCGCCCTTCCTGGGCGGAGCGGTAGATCGCCGCCATCAGGGCCTGGTCCTGCGCGCCTTCCTCGCCCGGTGTGTGTGGCCGCCTGTCCGTGCGGATGGACTCAGAAAAGTGGTCGATCTCCAGCGCGAACTGGTTCTTCTGCTCCAGCTTCCGCTGCTCGCGCACGCCCACCCCGCCCTCGCGCCGGGCAACGTATAACTGCTGCCCGTGATACTCGAAGGCACTGGGCATCTCGACTGTCCCGCGTTCGAAATGCAGCCGCATCGTCTTATCGTTGTAGGAATCGTAGGACGCCAGGCAGTTCGCGATCACGCCCGAGGGAAAGCGCAGCATGAAGGCGATGCTCTCCTCGATCTGCGCCCAGCGAGGATCACCGGCTGGCGAATAGCTGCGTGCGTAGACATCCACCGGTTCCTCTCCGCTGATGTAGCGCGTCGCATTCAGGCAATAGAGCCCGATATCCGGCAGCGCGCCGCCGCCTGCCAGCGCGTGGTTGAACCGCCATTGTGGCGCGGTGCCGGAGGACTGCACATTCGTTGCCTCGATCGAACGCAGCTTGCCCAACTCGCCACTGCGCACGATCCGAATCGCCTCCCGGTTATACGGCTCGTACTGGCAGCGATAGGCAATCATCAGCTTCACGCGCGCCTTCTCGCAGGCCGCGATCATGGCCTGCGCATCTTCCGGCGTCGTCGCCATCGGCTTTTCGCAGAGCACATGCTTACCGATCGCGGCGGCGCGCTCGGTGAACTCGCGATGCAGCGCGTTGGGTAGCCCGATATAGACCGCCTGCACCGCGCGGTTCTCCCGCATCCGCTCCATGTCCTGATAGGAGTAGATGGCATCCTCGGGAATGCCGTAGCGCTGCGCGACCACGCGCGCCTTGTCCGGACTGCCGCTGACCAAAGCCACGGGCTTCGATCCCTTCGTCTCGCCGAGGGCGGGTAGCGCCTGTTCCAGACTGATGCGGCCAAGACCGATGATGGCGTAGCCGATGCGCTCACCCGGTGGCACAGGGTTCGGCGCAGGGGAAGATGGCGGATCGGCCTCTCCGCGCCAGTTCGGGAACTGCACGCGCCCGTCCCTGACGCCGCCCAGATCGGTTTCGGTGGGCGGCGGATAACCGGGCGCACCGGCCGCCCCAAGGGCCAGCCCGGCGGCTGTCAGCCCGCCGGCTCGGAGAAGGTGGCGGCGGCTCGCGCCATGGGGATCCTGCGCCATCTGCTACTCCGGCCCTTGGGGATGTCGGAAGAACGCCCACCGCCTGGACGCCGTTGCCCATCAACCCTGTCCATGCCGCTCATTGATTCCAACGATTGGCGCGGCCGGGAGGAAGCGACCAGATTGTTGCCAGAAGGAACCCGCACCATGCCCGATACCAAGCCCGCACCGCTTCGCCAGCCCGCGATCGCGCCCGCCGGATTGCGCATCGGCCACACCCATCTAAAGGTCTCGGATCTCGACCGTTCCCTCGCCTTCTGGCGAGACGTGATCGGGCTGGAGGAGACCAGCCGCTATCCCGGCGCCGTCTTCCTCTCCGCAGGGGGCTATCACCACCATATCGCGCTGAATGTCTGGGAGAGTGCGGGCGGTCCGCCCCCGGCGCCGGGCACCACGGGGCTGTTCCATGTCGCACTTCTCTACCCGGACCGCCCCTCACTCGCCCGCGCCGTAAAAACGGTGCTGGACGCAGGCATCCGCCTGGACGGCGCCTCCGACCATGGCGTCTCGGAAGCGATCTATCTCCGCGACCCCGACGACAACGGCGTCGAACTCTATCATGACCGCCCGCGCGAAGCCTGGCCGCGGAATCCTGATGGCACCCTCGCCATGTTCACGCGCCGCCTGGACCTCTCCGCCTTGCTCGCCGAAGTGGGACGGTGAATCCTGGCTTTTGCTGCTGCGCATTGCCATGACCAGCGGCCGGTATTCAGCCCAGGGCCGCGAAGACCTCATTGATCGCCGCGTCGAAGGCGGCGGCGAGCAGCGCACGCTGTGCGATTTCCAGCACCGCCCCTGATTCCGCCGGAGCGTTCTCCAACACGATGCTGAGCTCGCTTCGAATCCGGTGCGCCGCGTCCTTCCGTTCGGCAAGCGTCGCGTAACGCCCGAGTTGCACTTCGACGCTCCACCGGCAGGCGGCCCTCATGCCCTCAAAGTCGCTTGTCAGAGCAACAGCCACGGCGTCTCACCCCCCGCATCTATGTTTTTATCAAAACGATCTCTGTCTCCGGCGAGCAGGTCTCGTGCCATCAACTCGGCAACGGAAGGACCGATCCCCGTACAAACACCCGGCTTGCAGCGGCATTCTGGTGCCACTCCGGGACATCCGCTCCCTTCCCCATCGATGTGACACGGCTCCATGCGTTTTCTAATCCACCGGAATCACGACTCAAGGTTGCACAATCGAAACTTCCAGGCAGCAGGGCCATAACAATTGTTGTTGGACCTTCCCTTGCGCCAAATCTTTAAGACCTCTCCCATGCCGACGCCGCACGTGGCGCGGTTTGGCCGCAGCCAATCTCTGCAAGCCAGTGCCGGATTCACGCCGTCAGTCCGGGGCATGCGTCTCAACCGCGCTGACCAAAGGTCGCACAATGCCGCCCGTCGGTGGCGTCAGAAATTCATTCGCATGACTTCGTCGGAACGGAAGCCGCTTCCCAACTGCTCGTGCGGCACTCAAGAAAAAGGGCCGCCTCCCCGGGGGGAAGACGGCCCGTGCAGCGCGATTCGTAGCGGTCAGGGAAAGGTGAGATTGACCACGCTGCAGAGATCGATCCCACGCCGCTCCTCAGCCGCGCGATCTTCGTATTCCACGCGGATGTCATAGGTGCACTCGCCGGCCGGCAGGCGCACAGCGAAGGTGGCACCGGGCGGCACGACTTCGTTCCCAAGCCGATCCTCGCCCCAGTTACTTTGCGAACTGGGCGAGGCGCGCAGAACCTGGATGGTACGGTTCGTCTGGTTCACAAGGTTGAAGGAAGGATTGCCGGTGCGGCCAGATGTCGCCGGTCCACGCTTGCCGTTTCCACCACCGGGCGCCGCCTGGTTGCCAAACACCACCTCGTTCATCCGGCAGGTGTCGAGATTGCGCCGCTCCTCCGAGCGGCCACCCTCAAAGACCACACGGATGTCATTCGTGCATTGCCCGGCTGGCAGGCGAACCGGAAGGGAACGCCCGCTCTCCAGCACGTTGTTGCCCAGCCGGTCCTGTCCCCAGGTGTTCACCTGAGAGGGGGAAACATAGACCTCCTGGATTGTCTGGCCCGTACGGTTCACGAGGTTGAAACTCGGATCACCCTGGGCGGCCGCCGGGTGCACGGCAGCAAGCAAAAGGACGGCCAGCGCCAGGACACCCCGGCGCAGGAGGGGCAGACTCATGGAGGCGTTCTCTCCGTCGATTCGATCGGCCACATAATCAGAGGCCCCGGTCCGGCGACCAGACAGCATTGCGTGATCCCGCACCGCCTAGCGGAATGCTCCCGGGCAGGCACGCCACTCGCCGGAGCGGAGCCACCGGATCAGAGCCCGGCACGCATGCGTCCCGGATTTAACCGTCCAGCCGGGTCCAGGGCCGCCTTCACACGTGCCGAGAGTGCAGCCAGGGCCGGCGGCTCCTCCGGCATCACCGGCCACGCCACCCGCAGGGGATCAGGCGCGCGGAACAGGGTAAAATGGCCCCCTGCCCCAAGCGCGGCTTCCACCACCACCGTATGCGCTGCCTCAGTGGCCGGTCCCGCGACCCAGATCAGCCCACCGCCCCAATCCAGCAGCATCCGCGCGGACAGCGTGCCCCGCAGCCGCGCCACCACCCCCGGCCCTGCGGAGGGCCTGACGGAAATCCGCCACACCGCCTCGCCGGCCTCAGGCGCCAGCGGTGTCACATCGCGGATGGCACGCCAGAGCGCCCGTGATTCGGCATCCTCGATAATCCAGCTCCGGCCGGGGAAGGCCGAACGCAACCGCTCGATCCGGTACTCCACGGAGGCCGCGACATCCTCCAGCCGCAGCAACGCCACCGGCCCCGTAACACCCGCCGCAGCAGCCCCGGCCGGCAGCATGGCCGCCCCCGTCACGCCATAGGGACTGGTCAGCCCGGCCGAGAGCACCGCCACGCCCGCCGCCTCATCCGCCACCGGCACGGCCAGGGTCGCGGTACGCTCCGCGGCCGGTCCCACCTTCAACGTCACTTCGGTGATCACGCCGAGCGTCCCGTGGCTGCCGGAGAGCAGCTTACACAGGTCCAGCCCCGTGACGTTCTTGTGCACCCGCCCCCCCGAGCGCAGCACCTCGCCCCCGCCATTCACGAAGCGGATTCCCAGCACCGTGTCGCGCAACGCGAAGCCGAGAATTCGCCGCGGGCCGGAAAGATTGGTGGCCACCACCCCGCCGATCGTGGGCGGCGGTGCGTCCGGCACGCCCATCAACACGCGCAGATCCGGCGGCTCGGCCACCAGGATCTGGTTGTCGGCCGCCAGGGCTGCCTCGATCTCCGGCAGGGTCGTACCGGCGCGCGCCGCGATCACCATCTCCTGCGGACGTTGCAGCGTGATGCCCCGCAGATTGCGCGTGGAGAGCGTTCGCCCACCCTGCACCGGCCGCAGCATGCCGCGCTTCGTTCCATGCCCCTCGATAATGAGCGGCGCCGCGGCGTTACGGATGGCCGTGGCCACCCCCTCCTCCGTGCCCGGCGCGAGGTCCGGGATGTCGATCGTCATGCTCATCCCGCCGCAACGGCCACGGCAGGATTATCCTCCAGCGGGAAGACCTTCGCCGGGTTCAGCAGCCAGTCCGGATCAAAGGCCGACTTCACCCGCCGTTGCTGCGCCAATTCGGCCGCGGTGAACTGCACGGGCATCAGGTCCCGCTTCTCCACCCCAACCCCGTGTTCCCCTGTCAGGCAGCCCCCCACCTCGACACAGAGCTTCAGGATATCCGCCCCGAATGCCTCCGCCTTGCGGAAGCTCTCGGGATCATTGGCATCGAACATGATCAGCGGGTGCAGATTGCCGTCGCCGGCATGGAAGACATTGGCGACGCCCAGCTCATAGGCCTCGCTCATCTCGCCAATCCGGCGCAGCACATGCGGCAATTCGCCCGTCGGGATGGTGCCATCCATGCAGAGATAGTCGGGGCTGATCCGTCCCACCGCCCCGAAGGCGCCCTTGCGCCCCTTCCAGATGGCGAGGGACTCCTCCGCACTGGCCGCCACACGCATGCTGATCGGGTCGAAGCGCGCACAGATATCGCGGATGCGCGCCAGCAGCGCGTCCTGCTCCTGCACGCTACCCTCCACCTCGATGATCAGCATCGCCTCTGCATCCAGCGGATAGCCCGCATGGGCAAAGGCCTCGCAGGCATGGATGCAGGGCCGGTCCATGAATTCCAGCGCCACCGGAATGACGCCCGATGCCATGATGGCATCCACCGCCGCGCCCGCGATTTCGATGGACCGGAAGGCCGCCAGCATCGCGCGCTGCCCTTCGGCCGCGCGCAGGATGCGCACCGTTACCTCCGTCACCATCCCGAGCTGTCCCTCGCTGCCCGTGATCAGCCCGAGCCAGTCATAGCCCGCCGCGTCCAGATGCCCGCCGCCGATCTCGATGATGTCGCCTTCGATCGTGACAAACTTCACGCCCAGCAGGTTGTTCGCGGTCACCCCGTATTTCAGGCAATGCGCGCCGCCGGAATTCATCATCACATTGCCGCCGATCATGCAGGCGAGCTGCGAGGACGGGTCCGGGGCATAGAAGAACCCCTCCCCCTCCACGGCCTTCGTGATCCCGAGATTCGTGACCCCGGCCTCCACCACCGCCAGCCGGTCCTCGAACGAGACATCCAGGATGCGGTTCATCCGCATCATCCCGATCACCACCGCATCCGCCAGCGGCAGCGCGCCGCCCGAAAGGCTCGTCCCCGCCCCCCGCGGCACCACACGCACGCCATTCGCGTGGCAGAAGCGCAGCACGGCCGCGACCTGCTCGGTGGAGTTGGGCAGCACCACGGCCATTGGCGGCTGGCGATAGGCGGAGAGCCCATCCGTCTCATAGGGCCGCAGCCGCAGGGGCTCGGTGATCACGCCATCCCCGGGCACCAGCGCGCGAAGCCCCGCCAGGATCTCGTTGCGGCGGCCGAGCACATCGGCCTTCGGCGCAGGCAAGGCGATCATCGGTTTTCCTCCGGTTTGTCCCGCAGGATGGGTCGGGCCACCCGGCGCGGCAAGAAGGGGCGAACGGACGGGCTCAGGCGCTGTGCCGCGCCGACTTCAGCCGCTCCGCCAGCTCCTCCCGCCGATAGGGCTTGGTCAGAATCGGCACATCCCCGGGCACGCTGTGCTCACCAGTCAGCGCCTCATCCGTATAGCCCGAAGTCAGCACGACCCGCAGCCCCGGCTGAAGCCGCCTCGCCTCCACGGCAAGCTGGACGCCGTTCATGCCGCCGGGCATCACCACGTCGGAGAACAGAATATCCACCCGCTCTCCGCCGCGGAGCCGCTCCAGCGCCTCCGCCGCATCGCGGGCGGGGAAAACCCGGTAGCCCAGATCCGTCAGGTTCTCGACCACGGCGGCCAGCACCGCGGGTTCGTCCTCCACGGCCAGCACGGTCTCGCCTTGCTCGGCTCGCCGCAGGGAGGAGGCCGCGCTGCCGCCGACCGTTCCCCCGGCCTGCTGGCTCTCGGCCCGCGGCAGCCAGATCTCCACCGTCGTGCCCTGGCCCAGCGCGGAGGTGATCTCCACCATCCCGCCCGCCGCACGAGCGAAGCCATAGACCTGGCTGAGGCCGAGCCCGGATCCCTTGCCGAATTCCTTGGTGGTGAAAAAGGGTTCGAAGACCTGCGCCCGCGTGGCCTCGTCCATGCCGGAGCCATCATCGATCACGGACACGACCACATAATCCCCGGGCGGCAGCGCCTCCAACCCCGCTGGCTCAGGCCGGACCTGCCGTACGGCGTTGCGCGTCCGCACGGTGATCCGTCCGCCCTGCGGCGGCATGGCGTCGCGTGCATTGATCACAAGGTTCAGGACCGCCGCCTCGAACTCCCCGGGATCGACCCTCGCGGGATGCAGCGCGGGGTGGAGCGAGAGGTTCAGCCCGACCGCCTCGCCCAGGGCCCGCCGCGCCAGCGGCTCGAAATCGAGCAGCGAGGCGTTGAGATTCAGCGTCTCGGGCCGCAGGTTCTGCCGCCGCGCGAAGGTCAGGAGTTGGCGCGTCAGCCGCGCGCCGCGCTGGGCGGCCTCCAGCCCGGCATCCGCCAGCTTGACGACCCGCACCTGGTCCTGGGGCCGCCGCCGGATCATGTCGAAGCCCGAGGTGACGACCATGAGCAGGTTATTGAAGTCATGGGCGATGCCACCGGTCAGCCGCCCCACCGCCTCCATCTTCTGTGCCTGGCGTAGTGCCGCGCCGGCTCGCGCCGCCTCCTCGGCGGCTGCTTCGGCCCTGGCCCGCAACGCGTCGACCTCATGGAGATAGGCCCAGAGAATCACAAAGGCCGAGATTAGCGCCTCGATCCGCCCGACATACCAGCCGACCGAGGCCCGTGCCCCGCCAGCCATGGTCAGAAAATTGTCGAGAACCAGCAGCGCGAGCGATGTCGCAAGCCAGAGGTCCAGCACCGTCTGCCGCCCGCGCGACACGCGCCACACCGCCAGCAGCGCCAGGATGGTCAGAAGCTGGACGCCCGGTCCGACGCCAGAATTGGTCAGGGCCGAGTAGTCATCTCCGGCTACCTGACGCGGTAGCCAGGGCAGCCCAGAGGTTGAGATAAGGGCCGCGAGCCCGGCCGCGGCCAGCGCGATCACTGCGGTCAGTGCGGCTGCCATCCGGGCCCGGCCCGCCGCAATCATGCGCGGTTTCTCGCCCCGCAGGGCACCGGCATAGGCCAGGGCGCAGACGGGCGGCCCGAGATGCCAGAAGGTCCAGAGCCAGATCGTCGTTTCCGACCCCGCTCCCATCAAGGGCCCACCCGGCACGACGCCCGGAAGGCTCAGGAGCTGCAGAAGGACGATGGCCGCCGTGTAGAGCGTGCCACCCGCGATCAGCAGCAGGCACAGCGTGCGCGCCCGCTGGAATTGCGCGAACAACACCCAGGCGCTCAGACCATAGGCGGCGATGAGCGCAGTCTGGTGGATCAGGGGGAAGCCCGGCACCACCGGGCCTGGCTCGGCTGCCAAGGGAAGCAGGCACACCGTGGCAAAGACAGCAAGCAGGCACAGCGCGACAGCCGCGCGCCGCTGCGCCCGGGCGGGCGCCTCGGTCGCAAGCGTAGCCATGGCGAAACCGCTGGCGTTCCCGATGTCCATCCGGACCCCCTGGGACACGAAAACCCCGAGAGGCCGGCAGGTTCGCGCCACACCCTGCCACGACTGTGACCGAAGTCACACCGCTCCAGGGGCCTGGACGATTCAATTCACCCGCGCCCAGGCCTTCCACAAACCGAGGGAAAGGCCTGCGGGTCACACCGCCGTCCCAAGGGGCGGCGGCCCAGCTTCAGCCCTGGCGGGCCTTCAGGCGGGGGTTCTTCTTGTTCAGCACGTAGAGACGCCCGCGGCGGCGCACCACCACGCAGTTCTTGTCGCGCGTCTTCGCGGTCTTGAGGGAGTTGCGGATCTTCATCGGTCTGACCTGGTCACGTCGCCTGGGCTAGGCATGAAGGAAAGCGGGGCGACGTGGCCGTCCCCCGGGTAAGAGGCGGCGGTATATGGGCAGGGGCTGCCAGGGTCAACCAGGATGGGCCATTCGGGCACCGTTTCGGGGCAATCTCCCAGCCCGACCGTATCAACCGCCAAACGCTCGTCACGTTCGGGAAACCAACGGTCCCCTGGGAGGGGCCTACCGAACCGGAGAACCCCGATGCTCGCGCGCCTTCGCCTCTTCTTCCGCCGCCTCCGCACCCGCGGCAGCTACCGGCCGGAGCAGCGGTACATGCGTGGAAGCCGTGCTGGTTGACCCGGCTGCCCGGACTTGCGGGGCCGTGCCTGACCCTCGCCTGTGATCAGGCGTAACCGGGGCCGTCCCGCCCCATCAGCGCCAGTCCCTCGGCCACGGAAACGAACTCGCCGCCGCCGAAGATCCGCTCCTCCCCGAAGCGCCGCGTGAAGAGCGCCCGGACCGCCGGCACCAGGGAAGTGCCGCCGGTCAGGAAGACGCGGTCCACCGAATCCGGCCCTATCCCGGCATCAGCCAGCGCGGCCTCCACCGCCGCTTCCATCCTGGCGAGATCCGGCGCGATCCAGGCTTCGAAGTCGCGGCGCGCGATCGGCGCCTCAATGACGAAATCCTCGTGCCGGAAGGACAGCACAGCCTCCTCGGCGCTCGAAAGCGCCGCCTTGGCCGAGGAGACGGCACGGTAGAGCGCGTAACCCGCCTCATCCTCGATCAACCGGATCAGCTGGTGCAGTTGCTCCGGATGGTCGGCGGTGCGCGCCACCTCCCCGATCTCGCGCAGCGTCTTCGGCCCGCGCATCATCGCCATCTGGTGCCAGCGGGCGAAGCTGACATACCAGGCGGGCGGAATGGGCAGCTTCTTGCCCATCACCGTGTACTCCCCGCCCTTTCCCAGCAGCGGCGAGACGACATGGTCCAGGATGCGCGTGTCAAAGGCATCCCCCGCCAGCCCGACGCCCGCATGCCCCAGCGCCGTCACACGGCGGGGCGGCCCCGGATCGAAGCGCAGGATCGAGAAGTCGCTCGTGCCGCCGCCGAAATCCCCCACCAGCACTGTTGCGGGGCGCCCGATGCCGCTGGCGAAGCGGTGCCCGGCGGCGGCGGGCTCCAACGCCACCGTGACCTCCGGCAGCCCGGCGCCCTTGAACCCCTCCCGCAGCCGTATCTCGCCGAAGGCGTCGTCCGCCCGCTCCCCCACGAAGCGCACGGGTCGCCCGACCACCACGCGGGCATGGCGCAGTTCCCCCCCGAAGGGGGCCAGCAGCTCCCGCAGGAAAAGCGCAACCAGGGATTCCAGGGTCCAGCGCTTCCCGAAGATCCTCGTCTCCATGAAGCTCCGCTGCGCCAGGTAGCTCTTCATGGACATGATGAGCCGGCTCGCCAGCGGCTCGTCCAGATAGGCCTCGATCCCCTCTGGCCCTGCCGCATGCCGCAGCGCCCCGCTCCGCGGATCGGACCAGAAGCACAGCACGGAGCGGAACACCTCCCCGGTATCCCGCGCCAGCGTCACAACCTCGCCATCCGGACGCAGGGCGGTCACCACGCTGTTGGTGGTGCCGAAATCGATGCCGATAACGGGATGCATGCTCAAAGCCCCAGGCAAAGGGCGCGGGTTCAACCCCGTCCGCGCGTCGCTGGCAAGGGGGCAGAGGGGCTGGTGAAGGGGCGGCAGCCCGGGAGAGGCGAGAGCGCCTCGCTACCCCGCCCACCCCTCCTTCAGGTCACGAGCGAGTAGATCATCCGGATCGAGGTGATTCCCAGGAAGACCGCAAAGGCCCGCTTGAGCGCCAGAGGCGGGATGGTGTGCGCCAGATGCACGCCCCAGGGCGTCGCAAGCATGGAGGTCGGCACAATCAGCGCGAAGCCGATCAGGTTCACATAACCGACGCTCAGCGGCGGGAGCAGCGGATCACCCCAGCCCGCATAGATGAAGCCGATCGCCGCCGGGATGGAAATGACGATCCCGAAGGCCGAGGCGGTGGCCACCGCCGAGCGGATCGGCGTGCCGAACAGGTTCATCAGTGGCACGCCCACCGTGCCGCCGCCGATTCCCATCATGGCCGAGATGCCGCCGATGAACAGGCCGAGCACCTGCCGCACGATGCCGGTCGGGAAGGTCTCGCGCAGGCGCGAATCAACGCCGGTGAAGCCCATGTTCAGCGCCACCAGCAGCGCGACTGCCGCAAAAACGGCGGTGAGCGTCGCGCCCTTCACCCAGATCGCGATCACCGTGCCCACCAGCACACCCACCACCAGCGAGGGGATCATTGCCTTGAGCAGCGGCACATCCATCGCCCCGCGCGCATGGTGCTTTCGGGCGGACTGGATGGAAGTCGGGATGATGGTGGCCAGCGAGGTTCCCACGGCCAGCTTCATCTGGACGACCTCGGGAATTCCCAGAAGGGGAAAGACATTGAACAGCACGGGCACGATCACGATGCCCCCGCCTACGCCCAGCAACCCCGCCAGTGTGCCCGAGACGAGTCCCGTTGCCGCCATGACCGCCGCCAGCGCGGCGATCCAGACGGGGTCGTGCATATGATCCATGAGCGTTTCCTGAAGGGCGAGCGCCCCCCGGCTGTAAGGCGGAACGACGCCCCTGTCAGGGGGGTCTCTGGCGCAGGGGGCATGACAGGGGCATGCTGTGGCACGTGCCGCTCATCACCGATCCCCTGTTCTATGCCCTGGCCATCCCTGGCTTCCTGATTAACGGAATCAGCAAGGGTGGCTTCGCCTCCGGTGCGGGCAATGTCTCGGTCCCGCTCATGGCGACGGTCATTCCGGCGCCCCAGGCGGCCGGCATCGCGCTGCCCGTGCTCTGCGTCATGGATGTGGCCGGGCTGAAAGCCTGGTGGGGCCTCTGGAGTGCGCGGGAGATGCGCGCCATCCTTCCAGGCGGGCTGCTGGGGATTGCACTCGGCGCCTTCGCCTTCGGGTTGATCCCGCCGCACGGCATCAGCCTCCTGCTGGGACTGGTCACCCTTGGCTTCCTGGCCCGGTCCCTATGGCAGCGCTTCCGCGGGCTGCTGCCGCCCCCGGCCAGGCCGAATGCGGTAAAGGCCTGGTTCTGGTCCGGCATCTCCGGCTTCACCAGCACCATCGCCCATGCCGGCGGCCCACCGCTGGCCCTCTATCTCTATCCGCTGAAGCTCGACCGGAAGACGCTGGCCGCCACCACCACCGTCTTCTTCGGCGTGATGAACTACGTAAAGCTGGTGCCCTATTGGGGACTCGGGCTGCTGGACTGGAGCAACATCCTCACCAGCCTCGTCCTCGTCCCCTTCGCTCCCGTCGGCGTGTATTTCGGTATCTGGCTGCAGAAGCGGGTTTCGGACCAGGCCTTCTACAACCTGGTTTATGTAATGCTGGCGATCAGCGGCGCGAAGCTGGTCTGGGACGGGCTGGTGTGATGAATGAGGACGACATGAACGGCGCGCGGATCCTGGGCGTGCTCGGCGGCATGGGCCCGCTGGCCAGTGCCGAGTTCATGCGTCAGCTCACCTTGCTCACCCCGGCGGAGCGTGACCAGGAACACATCCCCGCCATCCTCTGGTCCGACCCGCGCATTCCGGACCGCACCGCCGCTCGCCTGGGGCGCGGTCCCGATCCGCTTCCCGCCCTGATCCGCGGCATTCGTGGCCTGGAGGCCGCCGGCTGCGGCGCCCTCGCCATCCCCTGCAACACCGCCCATGGCTGGTTCGACGGCATGCGCGCCGCGACCCGCCTGCCCATCCTCCACATTGTGGAGGCCGCGGCGGAGGCACTGCGCCGCCAGGGCATCCCCCCCGGCCCGATTGGCGTGATGGGCACCGCCGGCACCCTTGCCATGGGCCTCTACCAGGACGGGCTGCGAGCCGATGGCTGGCAGGTTGCCGTGCCCACGGAGGAAGAGATGGCCCGCTGGGTCAGCCCGGGCATCGCGCTGGTGAAGGCAAACCACGTGACCGAAGCCTATGCTCCCCTAGCGGAAGCCGCCCGTGCCCTTGCCGCCCGCGGCGCCCGCGCCGTGGTGCTGGGCTGCACCGAGATCCCCCTCGGCATCGCTGCCGGCCCCGCCCTGCCTTTCCCCGTGATCGACACGATCGAGGCCCTGGCCCTGGCCGCCATCCGCTGGGCCCGCGCGACTACGCCCACAGCCTAGCGGCTGTACGGGCTTCCCGCTCGCGCGGGACGGGCTCTCACCGCCATCTCTCAAACGCGCTCCGCACTATTACGAGAGGAGACTGATTTTCCTACCGGTTTGTTCTGCCTTCTTCACATTATGCCATTCTGATGCATCCCCGAAATGGATCGTCAGCACCATCCTGTGGAAGGCGGATTCGGGAGGAATGCCATGACGCCGAACAGCGCGACAGCGAAGGCCT
This sequence comes from Roseomonas chloroacetimidivorans, assembly GCF_049629625.1. Taxonomy (NCBI): domain Bacteria; kingdom Pseudomonadati; phylum Pseudomonadota; class Alphaproteobacteria; order Acetobacterales; family Roseomonadaceae; genus Roseomonas; species Roseomonas chloroacetimidivorans. The sequence continues at coordinate 28,849 of NZ_JBNBZS010000043.1, forward strand.
TCTTCGAGGCCTGCGAGGCGGGCAAAGAATGGGAGGCTTGCCGGGCATATTGCACACCCGACGCGACCTTCTCCGCCCAGGCGGATGTGCTGGCGGATGTCAGAACACTGGAACAGTATACCGGCTGGATGCAGCGCCTTCTTACGGTCCTGACCGATGGCTCATACGAGCTGAAGTCATTCGCTGTCGACGAGGAGCGCAACAACATCTGTGCCTACGCCACCTTTACCGGCACGCATCTGGCCGGTGGTCCCATCGCGCCAACCGGCAAAACCACGCGGACCGACTACGTCTATGTTATGCAGTTTGAGGGCGGCAAAATCGCCCATATGACAAAGATCTGGAACTCCGGGCATGCTTTGAAGGAGCTCGGCTGGGCTTAAGCCGGAAGTAGGGCATCACTCGCAGCGGCTCAGGCCTTTTCAGCCCTGCTGACACCGCGTCTCCAGCCGAGCCGTGGGAACGAGCCCGCCCCGTGGGAACACTTGCCGGTCGCCTCTCACAGCATCGGCACCAACTCGGCTGGTGTCGCGATCAGCGGCTTCCATTCAAGCCGCCCGCGCCACACGAGATCCTGCTGCGTGAGCAGATGCGCCGGCTATATGGCAAGGCAAAGCCTTCCGCGCAGTGCTGCTCGCGTTTCCAGCCCCTGGCGATTCCCGGATCGAACGGGGTGGCGGCATCGAACCGCCCGGCCAGGACCACAATGGACAGCATCGGCCGGATACCGAAAGCGCATTGATAAGAACGCCAGATCGCATTGGATCATATCGAACGGCGCAGTAAGGGTGGCGGCGCCATGCTTTCCACCCTCATCGTCGTCCTGCCCATCTTCGCGCTGATCTTCGCGGGATGGCTGGTGCGCCGCATCGGCGTTCTCGGCCCGCACGCGACGGCGGAGCTGAACCGCTTCGTCGTCTATCTGGCCCTGCCGGCGCTTCTCTTCGATATCGTGGCCCATGCGCGCTGGGTGGAGGTCTGGCAGCCTGGCTTCATCGCCGCCTTCGGGCTGAGCGGCGGCGTGACCTTCGCCATGACAGTCGCCATCCGGCTCCGCCGGCCACGCCACCTGGCCGACGCGGCCATCGACGGGCTGAACGCGGGCTATGCCAATACCGGCTTTATGGGGTTTCCCCTGGCCCTGGTCGCCCTGGGCCGCGAGGCGATGGCACCAACGCTGGTCGCGACGATCATCACGGTCTGCATCATCTTCGCGATCGCCATCGTCCTGATCGAGGTCGGACTGCAGACCGAGAGGCGCCGGACGCATCTGGCCATGAAGGTGGCCCGATCGCTGCTGCGCAACCCGCTCCTGGTCTCACCCGCCCTGGCGGCGCTGGTTCCCCTCGCCGGCCTCGAAATCCCCGCGCCCGCGGAGAGCTTCCTGAAGTTGCTCGGCGGGGCCGCCTCGCCCTGCGCGCTCGTCGCGCTCGGTCTTTTCCTGGCGGAGGAACGCAAGCGGAAGGAGCGGGACACCGGCGCCACGGCTCTCCTCGTCAGCTTCAAGCTGCTGCTGCAACCGGTCGTGGCCTGGCTCCTGGCCAGCTTCGTCTTCGGCCTGCCTCCGCTGCTGACCCACACGGCTGTCCTGCTCGCCGCCCTGCCGACCGGTACCGGCCCCTTCATGCTGGCCAAGTTCTATGACAGGGAAGCGGACGTCACCTCCAGCGTCGTGCTCGTTTCGACGGTCATCTCCGTCGTCACCATCTCTGCCTATCTCGCCCTCTCGGGCTGACGGACGGGCCTCGCCCAACGACGGGGGCGGCAGATCGGTATGCGCCCCCAGCCCGGAAGCCGGCTGAGGAATGGCCGGATCAGTCGGACGAGGCGAGCTTCAGCCCCACCAGCCCCGCGAGGATCAGCGCCGCGCTGACAATCCGCAACGGAGTCGCCGCCTCACCCAGCACGGCAATCCCCAGCACGAAGGCGCCCAGGGCACCGATACCCGTCCAGATGGCATAGGCCGTGCCGAGGGGCAGGCTCCGCATGGCCAGCCCGAGCAGCCCCACGCTCGCCGCCATGCCCGCCACGGTCACAATGGTCCAGACTGGGCGGGAGAAGCCCTGGGATGCCTTCATGCCGAACGCCCAGAGGACTTCCAGCAGGCCCGCCAAGATCAGGTAAAGCCAAGCCAATTCACGGCCCCTTCCATGGGGCCGGGCCGTCCCGGCAGAAAGAAAAAGGCCGAGGGTCGTCCCCCAGCCGTCGCGGTCTCAGTCGCAGTCGCAGCCCTGGGTCGGGCCGGGATCCACGCGCACCACATGGTGGTCGATCCACTCTGCCACCAGGCGCCGCGCCTCGGTCACCGTCGCCTCGGGGTGGTGGATGCGATAGAGCGAGGTGCAGGCCGCGAAGGCGCTGAAATCGGTAGAGCCGATATCGCGCAGCTCACGATAGGCAGTCACCACGGCACGCTCACAATTGCGGGCGATGTAGCTGTAGTCGTGACCCATCAGATCCGATCCCACTTCCCGCGTTGCGATGTTGTTGAGAATAACTCGCAACACCTAATCGACTTATAACGACACCTGAACATCCATTCAAGTGTCGATTGGCACCTCGCAAAGGAGACAATGCCGGGAACCGGAGCTGTGGCGCATCAATCACAGCGCCGCGATCACCGGTCCCCTGCCGGGTCTCATGGACCCGGGCGGGGCGGCCTAGCCGCGCCCCACCGCCTCAGCCAGCGCCTTCCCGACCTCCACCGTGCCGGCATTGCCGCCCAGGTCGCGCGTGCGCGGCCCACCCTCGGCCAGTAGCGCCTCGATCGCGGTGGTGATCGCCTCCGCGGCCTCTGTCTCGCCCAGATGCTCCAGCATCAGCGCGCCAGACCAGATCTGCGCGATGGGATTGGCGACCCGCTTGCCTGCGATATCCGGCGCGCTGCCATGCACCGGCTCGAACATGGAGGGATGCTTCCGCTCCGGGTTTATGTTGGCCGAGGGCGCGATGCCGATCGATCCCGCCACCGCCGGGCCCAGATCCGACAGGATGTCCCCGAACAGGTTGGACCCCACCACCACGTCGAACCAATCCGGATGCTGCACGAAATGGGCGCAGAGGATGTCGATGTGGAACTGGTCCGTCGTCACCTCCGGGTAGCTCTTCGCCATCTCGGCAAAGCGCTCGTCCCAGAAGGGCATGGTGAAGGTGATGCCGTTGGACTTGGTGGCGGAGGTCACCTTCTTCCGCGGGCGTTTCATGGCTAGCTCGAAGGCATACTTCATCACCCGGTCGCAGCCGGTGCGCGTGAACACGCTCTGCTGGGTCACGAATTCCCGCTCCGTGCCCCCGAACATCCGCCCGCCGGAGGAGGAGTACTCGCCCTCCGTATTCTCGCGCACCACGACGAAGTCGATATCCTCCGGCCCGCGATTCGCGAGCGGCGAGCGCACCCCCGGCATCAGCCGGCAGGGCCGCAGGGAGATGTACTGGTCGAATTCCCGCCGCATCGGGATCAGCAGGCCCCAGAGCGAGATATGGTCCGGCACACCCGGCCAGCCCACGGCGCCCAGGAACACGCTGTCATGGGCGCGCAGCTGGTCCAGCCCGTCATCCGGCATCATCTTGCCGGTCTTTTGATAGGTTTCGCAGGACCAGTCGTAATGGGTCAGCTGCAGGTCGAAGCCGAACCGGCGGGCGGCGGCGTCCAGCACGCGCAGACCCTCCGGCGTCGTCTCCTTGCCGATCCCGTCGCCGGGGATGACCGCGATCCGGTGGGTGCGCGCCATGGAATTCCCTTCCCGCTCAGTGTCCGAGGTGGTGCCTCCGAAGCCCGCCCGCGGCAAGCCCCTCCGGGCCAGCTTGCTGCACGGATAGGCGGGTTGGAAGCCGCCGGAGGGTGGAACCTGCGGGCCACGCTCCCCCGCGCCAGCGGGTCTGCCGAGCCCGTCGGGGCATACCCGGTGATTGCCTTGCCGGTCCGCATGCGGCATCCCGGGACCATGATGAAGGGAAACGAGGGATATCCGCCTGCGGGTATCCAGTCGTCGCGGGGCCGCCGGGCGGTCCTTCTTCTGGCGCTACTCAGCGCCATCACCCTGCCCGGCTGCGGCGAGTTGCTCTCCGAGGGCACCTCCGCCGGAGCCGGCCTCGCGGGTGCGGCCGTTGCGGACGCCGTCGGCGCCAGTGCCACCGTGACCACTGGCATCGGCCTCGGTGTGCAAGCCGGGGCGCGGGCCGGGCTGCACTATGCGCAGCGCAAGGCCCATGGGGAGGCGCAAAGCCGTGTGGCCCAGGCGGCCGGCCCACTGCCGGTCGGCGGCGTGGCCCGCTGGTCGGTCAGCCATTCCATCCCGGTCGAGCCGGATGAGGCAGGCGAGGTCACGGTTTCCAGGCTGATCGGCGCCGGGCCGATCGCCTGCAAGGAGATCGTTTTCTCCGTTGAGCAGACGGCCAAATCCGCCGAGGAGCCGTCCCGCGCCTTCTACACCGCAACCATCTGCCGCGACGGCTCGACCTGGCGCTGGGCGTCCGCAGAGCCTGCGACCGAGCGCTGGGGCAGCCTGCAGTGAGGCGCGGGCTGACGCTACTGCTGCTTGCCCTGCCCCTGGCCGGCTGCGGCGGCGCGGCAGCGGACCTGACTGGCGCAGTGGCCGGCATCGCCACCGGCGCAGCCTTCGCCAATCCGGCGGTGGGTTATGGCGTCGGCGTGGGAACGCGGGCCGCGACGGCGGCGGGCATCAACTGGGTCATGCGAACCCGTCAGCACGCAGAGCAGGATGCTGTGGCCGAGGTGATCGGTAACCTCGCCCCGGGTGAGGTACGGCCCTGGAAAATCGAGCACGACATCCCGATCGGCAATCAGCAGGGTGAAGTCCAGTTGGTCCGGGTCATGGACACGGCCCTGGCACATTGCCGGGAGGCGCTGTTCTCGGTGGCCGAGGATGAGAAGCCCGCGGCCCCCCGGCAATGGTTCCTCACCACGGCCTGCCGCCAGGGAGAGCGCTGGCACTGGGCGGCAGCCGAGCCGGCCACCGGGCGGTGGGGAAGCCTGCAATAGCCATTGGGGCCAAAAAAGGAGGGCGGTCACGCCCTTGGCCCGCTCGATGAAGCGCCCTCACGCGCAAACCATCCTGGCGGGTCGCCCTGGGCGCTATAGCGCCAGGCTCCGTTCCGCCACCTCCAACTTTATGACCAGCCCCTCCGGCTTCCAGTCATGGACCATGCGCCCCTGGAAAACCCCGGAGAGGCTCCGCGCCGCGAGCATCGTCCCGAAGCCGTGCCGCCGCGGCGGCCCCTTCACCGGCGGCCCACCTGTTTCCACCCAATCCAGGCAGAAGCCGCCTTCCTGCACCTGTGTCACGATCTGCAGCCGCCCCGCCGGGCTGGAAAGGGCGCCGTATTTTACGGCATTTGTCGCCTGCTCGTGCAGCACCAGGGCCAAGGTGCTGGCGGCGGCATAGCCCAGCGGCCGGTCCTCCCCCTCCACGCTCACCCGCCCCTGCGTGTCGCCGTAAGGCGCGAGCAGCGCGTGGATCAACCCGTGCGCCGTGAGCACCCTGCCCTCCGGGCCGGGCATCTCGCCCATCCGCCCCAGGTCATGCGCCAGCGACAGGGCCCGCAGCCGTTCCTGCAGGCGCGCCGCGAAGGCTTCCGCCGCGGGGTCGCCCCGTGCGCTCAGCGCCGCCAGCCCGCCGGTCACCATGAAGACGTTCTTGATCCGGTGCGACAGCTCCCGGGCCAACAGATCGCGGGCTTCCTCCGCCCGTCGCCGGTCGCTGATATCGAGCACCGAGCCGATGAAGCCGGCAAAGCGCCCCTCGTCGTCCAGGCGCGGCACGGCCGCATCGATCACCCAGGCATAATGCCCATCGGCAGCGCGAAGCCGATACTCCATCTGAAAGGGCGCCACCATCTTGGTCGCGCGCGCCGCGGCCTCCGCGATCGCGCCGCGATCCTCGGGATGGACCGCGTCCTGCCAGCCCAGCCCCAGTGCCGTCGCGGGCGTCTGTCCCGTGAAGTCGTACCAGCGCTGGCTGACATAGCTGCAGCGCCCGTCACCCTCGGAAATCCAGACCATGACGGGAACGTGGTCGGCCATGTTGCGGAACCGCGCTTCGCTCTCCCGCAGCAAGGCGGCGGCGCGGCGATCCTCGGCCTCCTGGCGTAACCGCGTGATGGCCAGTGAAATCTGCCCCGCCGCCACGCCGAGATAGTTGCCGTAATCGCCGGCCAGGCGCAGATGCGGGCTCAGCCCGGCCAGGAACACGCCCGCCACCGTTCCGCCCGCCATCAGTGGCAGGGCAAGGACGCCCGGCGCGTCCCGCGGCGTCGCATCCCGCAGCACGGCCTCGGCCGCAGCGGCCAGGGCCACAGGCGGCAGGCCATCGGGCGGTTCACCATGACTTGCCGCTACGGACAGGCTCGTCTCGCCCGCCAGCAGAATCCTGCCCCAGGGATGATCCAGGGGATTCTCCGCCACAATGGTTTCAAGCGCGGCCGCGCAGGCTGCCTCGACATCCCCCTCCTGCGATACCCGCAGGCCCAGGGCGCGCAGCGCGCGCAAGCGACGATCGGCCAGTACCCGGCCGGTCGTCTCCGTCACGACGCACATCACGCCCCCGACCCGGCCGCCCTCATGGACGGCCGAATAGGAAATGTCGAAGAACACCTCCTCCAGATATCCGTGGCGATCGATGAGGAAGCGATGGTCTTCCGCATGCACCGTCTCACCAGTCCGGCGAACGCGCTCGAGCAGCGGGGCGAGCGTGTCCCACACCTCGCCATAATGCTCACGGACCGGGCGCCCCATGGCCCGGGGATGCTTGCCGCCGATCGCGACGGCGAAGGCGTCATTGTAGAGCGAAACGTAATCCTCGCCCCAGAGAAGCAGGATCTGGGCGCGGGATGGCAGGACAATTCCGAGGGCGCAGCGCAGCGTGGCGGACCAGGCTTCCGGGCCACCGAGCGGGCAGTTCTCGGTGGTGAGCCGTTGCATCAACTCGCCGGCCTTTCCTGCAACATGCAGGAATCCGAAGGCGCCAGCGTCGGCGCCAACCAGACTTTCCGGCCCAGAGTCGCGATCTTCCCCCCGCAAGCCCGTCCTCCGCCTTCTTGGTCTCTGCGGTATCACGGATCACAGAGCCGTGCCTAGCCATGTTTCCGCTAACGGAACGCTCATGCCAAGCCGTTTCCGCAGCCCCGGCCAAGCGGCGACACGTCAAGCGCCCAGGGAGGCTCCTTCAGCGTCCCTGAACACCCCGGGGAAGCGTGCCCGTATTTCCGCCGCCACCCGGCCACTCTCGTCGAGCGGCAAACGGAGAGGCGCCTGGGGAAAGCCATCGAGCGGCGCGGCCTGGCCAGCCGCCACCAGCGCCGCATGCAACGCACGGTGGCGCGGCGCGTCCGGCGGCGCGCCCGCGATGAAGACCGGCGCCGCCGTCGCCAGCGCCTCCGACACCATCGACACGGAATCGCCCGTGACGACCACCGCATCCGCCGTGGCCAGCAGGCCGAGATAGGGATTCGGCCCCGCCGCGCCCCAGCGATGCACCATGCCCGGCACCCCTTCCAGCCGGGCGGCCAGTGCGGTCCCTGCCGCTTCCCCAGTGCGGCGGCTGGTGGTCGCCAGCACGCTGCCGGCCCAGGGCAGCACGCGGTCGGCGAGCGCCACGGCCTCGGCCGGGTCCATCCCCTTCCCCCGTACGGTACCGCCCAGGAGTAGCGCGACGCGCGGGCCCGGCAGTTCGGCAAGCGCCGCCCATTCCATCCGCGCGCGCTCCAGCGCCGCCGGGGAGACACGGTGCGTCGCCCCAAGCACGGGCAGGATGTTCGATGCGTCCGGCGGGTTGTCATGCCGCCCGATGACCAGCAGGTCGAAATCCCCCGCCGCCATGCCGGGGCGCATGCAATGCACCGTGCGCGCCGCCCGCCGCCGCAGCCAGCGCGCAACCGGCGCGGCGCGGCGCCCGGCCGAAATGACCAGAGACGGCCAGCCCGACCCGCGCGCTACTTCCAGCATCTCCCGCCGGGCAACCGCCGTCAGGCCAGCCAAACTCGGCCAGGGCAGTGGCAGCCGCGCGAGCGGGCCCCATTCCAGTGGAATGGTCCGGAACGGCAAGCCCAGCCGCTCTGCGATTCCCAGCGCCTGCGCCGCCGTGCCGGCACGCGGGTCGGCCAGCACCCACACCCCGCCGGAAACCTCGCTCATCCGCGCTCCGCGCGCCGCGCAGCCCGCGCCCGCAACGGCTTGCATGGACGCCGCGCCGCCGGACCGCTAGGGAACGCCCATTCCGCGCCGCCCTCGGCCGACAGCAGGGACAATACCATGGCCATCCAGCACGCCTCCGAGTGGGACCGCGACGCGGCGCTCACCACCGCCCGCATCCTCCTGGAAATCAAGGCCGTCAACTTCCGGCCGGAGGAGCCCTACACCTTCACCTCCGGCTGGAAGAGCCCCGTCTACATCGATTGCCGCCGGATCATCTTCTTCCCCCGCGCCCGCCGCGTGATCTGCGACCTCGCCGCGGAGAAGATCGGCCGCCATATCGGCTATGAGGCCATTGAGGCCGTAGTGGGCGGCGAGACGGCCGGCATCCCCTTCGCCGCCTGGATCGCGGACCGGATGATGACCCCCATGGCCTATGTGCGGAAGAAGCCCAAGGGCTTCGGCCGCAACGCCCAGATCGAGGGCGATGTGCCGGAGGGCAAGCGCACCGTGCTGGTGGAGGACCTGACCACCGATGGCGGCTCCAAGATCCGCTTCACCCAGGCGCTGCGCGATGCCGGGGCGATCTGCAACGACACCTTCGTCGTCTTCTTCTACGGCGTCTTCCCCGGTGCCTTCGACACTATGAAGGCGATGAACCTCAACCTCCTGCACCTCTGCACCTGGTGGGACGTGCTCGAGGTCTGCCGCGAGCGCCCCTATTTCGAGGAGAGCGCCCTGCGCGAGGTGCGCCGCTTCCTGGAGGACCCGATGAGCTGGTCCAAGGCCCATGGCGGCATCGGCAGCGCCGAGGAGGCGGTCGCCAAGGGCATCACCGCCGGCTGATGGACGGCCCGCCTTCCGGCGGGCCCGCGATCAGCGCCCCGGCGGCTTCCCGCCGGGCGCGGCCCCCGGCATGGGCATGCTCTGATAGCCCTGCGGCACGCGGAAGCGCGCCGGGTCCTGGGCCCCGTAGCGCACCTCGGTCGCCTCCATCGTGGAGCGGCCAGCATTGCCGGGCAGATCGGAGACGGCGCGGAGCATCACGCCGTCATCCGTCATGCAGACGGTGCTGCGCATCTCCGGCATTGTCACTTCCCATTCCGTGCAGGACTGGCCAGCCAGTTGCGCGGTGCCCTTGCGCGCGAATCGCGTGCCCGGCGGCAGGTCGTTCGTTATCGGGCCGGCCGAGGCCGTGGCGGGCATGTTCATCACCATGCGCTGCTGCTCCATCACCATCACGGCAGAGCCCGCATTGCGGTCCAGCAGCATCCAGCCCATCCCGCCCGGCGGGTCGATGCGCTGCTTACGCTCCGTGGCCGACCAGGCCATCCGCATTTCCTGCGCCTCGGCCGAGGGGCCCGTGAAGCGATAGGTGACCGCGACGTCCCGTGTGGGCTGGATGTTCCGGGGCGCCTCCTGTGCCATGGCCGGCACGGCGATCAGCAGGATTGCAGCGGCGAGCTTGCGCATGGCGGCCCCTCGAATCGTTACGATCGGTTTTGGCGTTAGCCGCGGAAGAAAGACACCCGGCGCCACCTCACGATGCCGCGAGGCCATATGCCGAAACGAGTTACATGCCCGCGCCGGCTGCTTGCGGCAGCGCATCATCCCGGATAATCACGTCCAAATTATTGAAAATACACAACAATACGTACACAGGTCGCGATCTGAACAGGTGTTCATGCATGGCCTGTTTCCCGTAGCGAAAGGATGACGATGGCCCGAAGCGAAGGCTCAGCTTCCCCCCTCTCAGTGGCCCCGCTGCCTGAGGACAGCCGCAGCCTGCCCGAGGTGCACCGGACCGTAGCCGTGCCGAACGCTGGCAGCTGGCTGCGCCGGCTTATGGCCTTCATCGGCCCGGGCTACCTTGTGGCGGTCGGCTATATGGACCCCGGCAACTGGGCCACCGCCCTCGCGGGTGGTTCGGCCTTTGGTTACACCTTGCTGACGGTCGCGCTGCTCTCCTCGCTCATGGCGATCCTGCTCCAGGCGCTCTGCGCCCGCATCGGCCTCGCCACTGGCCAGGATCTCGCCCAACTCTGCCGCGACCGCTTCCCGCGCTGGGTGGGCATACCACTCTGGTTCCTGGCGGAAATCGCCATCTGCGCGACCGACCTGGCGGAGCTGATCGGAACCGCCATCGCGCTCCAGCTTCTCCTCGGCATCCCGCTGCTGCTTGGCGTGCTGCTGACAGCACTCGATGCCTTCCTCATCCTCTGGCTGCAGAACAAGGGCATGCGCTGGCTGGAAGCCTTCATCATGGGGATGATCGCCCTCATCGCCGGCTGCTTCGTCGTGCAGGTGCTGCTGGCCTCGCCGGAATGGGGCGCGGTGCTGCGCGGCTATCTCCCCTCCACTTCGGTGGTGACAAACCAGACCCAGCTCTACATCGCCCTCGGCATCCTCGGTGCCACGGTGATGCCGCACAACCTTTACCTGCACACCGCCGTCATCCAGTCCCGTGACATCCGCCGGGATGAGGCAGGCAAGCGCGAGGCGATCCGGTTCGCCACCATCGACAGCACGATCGCGCTCGGCCTCGCGCTGCTGATCAACTCCTCCATCCTCATCCTCGCCGCCGCGGCCTTTCACGCGAACGGGCAGACGGAAGTGGCTGAAATCCAGGACGCGCATGAGCTGCTGGCGCCTCTTCTCGGCACAGCTGCGCCCACCCTCTTCGCCATTGCCCTGCTCGCCTGCGGCCTCAACTCCACCGTCACCGCCACCCTGGCCGGCCAGGTGGTGATGGAGGGCTTCCTCCATATCCGGCTGAGCCCCGTGGTGCGCCGCCTGCTCACCCGCCTGATCGCCATCATCCCCGCCGTGATCGTCACCGCTCTTTATGGAGAGAGCGGCACGGCGGAGATGCTGGTGCTCTCCCAGGTCGTGCTCTCCCTCCAGCTTCCCTTCGCGGTGATCCCGCTGATGCTCTTCGCGAGCGACCGCAGGCGGCTGGGTGTGCTGACCGCGCCGGGCTGGCAGCTCGTGCTCGGCTGGGCGTCGGCCGTGCTCATTGTGGTGTTAAATGTGAAGCTGCTGTTCGACTTCGTGACGGGCGGCTGACCGCCCCTCGCCGACTGGCCGATTTCGCGCAAGCATGCGCCCGGCCTTTCAGGGAATGCCGAGCAATGCCGATACCTCTCCTCACCCTGATCGAGCTCTCCCCCGACCGTCACGCCATGCTGCGCGAGGCCGGCTTCGAGCCCCTGATCGCCTTGGGGCGTGAGGAGCGCGAGCGCGCCATCGCCGGGCCGGGTGCCGCGGCGCGCGCGGTCCTCACCAATGGCATCACCGGCCTGACCGCCGCAGAGATGGACCGCCTGCCCGCGCTGGAGATCATCAGCACCCTGGGCGTTGGCTATGAGGGGGTGGACGTTCCGGCGGCACGCGCGCGGGGCATCACCGTCACCCATGGCCCCGGCACCAATGACAGCTCGGTCGCGGACCACACCATGGCCCTGATGCTCGCGGTTATCCGGAACATCCCGCAGGCCGATGCCAGCGTCCGCCGCGGCGAATGGAACCGCGCCTACCGTCCAGCGGTCTCGGGCAAGCGCCTGGGCATCCTCGGCCTCGGCCGCATCGGCGAGATGATCGCCCGCCGCGGCGCGGGCGGCTTCGACATGCCGATCGGCTATCACACGCGCACTCCGCGCGAGGGTTCGCCCTACACCTATTTCCCCTCTCCCGCCGCCCTTGCCGCCTGGTCCGACATTCTGGTCGTTGCCACGCCGGGCGGCGCGGCCACCCGCCACCTGGTGAACGCGACCGTGCTGGACGCGCTGGGCGCGGAAGGCTTTCTGGTCAATATCGGCCGGGGCAGCGTGGTCGACACCGCCGCCCTTATCGAGGCGCTGCACAGGAACCGCATCGCCGGCGCCGCGCTGGATGTTGTGGAGGGCGAACCCGTGCTGCCCCCGGGTCTGGCGGAGCTGACGAATGTCGTGCTGACGCCCCATCTCGCCGGTCGCTCGCCCGAAAGCTTCCGGGCCACGATCGAGCTCGTCATCGCCAATCTCTCCGCGCATTTCGCCGGCCGCCCGGTGCTGACGCCCGTTCCCGCGCCGGGTTGAACGACCCGGGGCTATTCCCGGCCGCCGAAGAGCAGGCATGATCAAGGGATGCAAAAGGCCCAGGGCACCTTCTCCATCCCCCGCCGGATCGCCATCGCCCTGCCTGCGGCGCTCCTCGCGGCGGCACCGCTGGCCTGCCCCGCCCAGACGACCGGCGATCCGAGCCGCGACACCCTGACGATCGGCATGTCGCAGGCCACCGGCACCTTCCATCCGAACATCGAGAATATGATGGCGAAGGCCTATATCCTGGGCTTCGCACGCCGTCCCCTGACCGGCTACGGCCCGGACTGGCGCCCGGCCTGCCTGGGCTGCGACACCTTCCCCACGCTGGAGAATGGCCAGGTCGCGCTGGAGAACACCCCGGACGGCAAGCCCGGCATGCGCGTCACCTGGCGCCTGCGGGAGGATCTGCGCTGGGGCGATGGCCGCCCCGTCACGGCGGAGGACCTGCGCTTCGCCTGGGAAGCCGGCCGCGCCTTCGAGACAGGCTTCGGCGGCGCCGAGTTCTACCGCAGCGCCTATGAATTCCAGTCCCCCGACCCGCGCACCGTCACGCTGCGCTTCGACAAGGTGAATTTCGACGCGGGCAGCGCCGGCACTTTCGAACCGCTTCCGGCCCATATCGAGCGCCCGATATGGGAGGCCGACCGCCGCAACTACCGGTCCCGCACCGCCTATGACACGGACACGACCAATCCGGGCCTGTGGAACGGTCCCTACCGCATTACCGCCGTGCAGCCCGGCGCGGGCGTCACCCTAGAGCGCAACGAGACCTGGGCCGGCCCCGCCCCCGCCTTCCGCCGGATCAATATCCGCGTCGTCGAGAATTCTGCCGCGCTGGAGGCACAGCTTCTCGCCGGGCAGGTGGACATGATCACAGGGGAGCTCGGCCTCTCCATCGAGCAGGCCACTGCGCTGGAACGCCGAAGCCGCGGGCGCTTCAAATTCAACTACCATCCCGGGCTGGTCTGGGAACATCTGGACCTGCGGGTGGACAGCGGCATCCTCTCCGATCTCCGTATCCGTCAGGCACTGATACTGGCGATCGACCGCCAGAAGATCGTGCAGAGCCTGTTCGACGGTCGCCAAGCCGTCGCTGCCACGGCGATCCATCCGGACGATCCGATGATCGACAAATCGATCGCCCCCTGGCCCTACGACCCCACCCGCGCCGCCGCCCTGCTGGAGGAGGCGGGCTGGAAACCCGGCCCGGACGGCATCCGCCGCAACGTGGATGGCGCGCGCCTCACCGTCGATCTCCAGACCACCGCCGGCAACCGCCCGCGCGAAACGGTGCTGCAGGTCATCCAGGGCATGTGGCGCGCCGCCGGGATAGAGGGCCGCATCGCCAACCAGCCGCCGCGCGTCCTGTTCGGCGAAACCCTTTCCCAGCGCCGCTTCCAGGGCGCCGTGCTCTTCGCCTGGGTCAGCAGCCCGGAAAACGTGCCCCGCAGCACGCTGCATTCCCAGGAAATCCCGACCGCCGAGCGCAACTGGTCCGGCCAGAACTACCCGGGCTATTCAAACCCCGAGATGGACGCGCTGCTGGACGCCCTGCCGCAGGAGCTGGATGCGGAGAAGCGCCGCCCCATCTGGGCGCGCCTTCAGGCGATGACCTATCGCGATCTGCCGGCCATCCCGCTCTGGCACCGCGCCGAGCCACATATCTGGCCGCAATGGCTGGAGGGCGTGCGGCCCACCGGCAACCAGTCCCCCTCCTCCCTCTGGGTCACGGACTGGCGGGTGCGCTGACATGTTGCGGATGATCGCCTGGCGCCTGCCGCAGATCGCGGCAACGCTCGTGATCCTCTCCCTCGTCGCCTATCTCGCGATCGGCGCCATGCCCGGCGATCCCATCGCGCTTTCGATGATGGCCGATCCCCGCCTAGGCCCTGCGGATATCGAGCGCTTGCGTGCCCTCTACGGCCTGGACCAGCCGCTCCTGACGCGCTGGTGGGGCTGGGCCATTGGCGTGGCGCATGGCGAATTCGGCTATTCCCGCCTCTTCGCCCGCCCCGCTGCCGAAGTGCTCTGGCCTGCCCTGCGCGGCAGCCTGGTGCTGATCGGCATTGCCCTGGCGCTTGCCGCCGGCTTCGGCGTCGCGGCCGGCATGCTCGCCGCCCTCCGCCCGCGCTGGCGCGGCGCGGTGGACGCCGTCGCCCTTCTCTCCCAGGCCCTGCCCGCCTTCTGGCTGGGTATCCTCCTCATCATCCTCTTCGCTGTGACTCTGGGCTGGCTCCCCGCCGGCGGCACGCCCGAGGAAGGCGGCCTCACCGAGGCCGCGCGCTTTCTCGTCCTGCCCGTCGCCACTCTGTCGATCGCGCATCTCGCCGCCTATGCCCGCCACACGACTGCTGCCATGGCCGAAGTGCTGCGCGCCCCCTGGATCACGGCAGCCCGCGCCCGCGGCGCCCGGGAATCCCGCATTGCGCTGAAGCATGCCCTGCCCAACGCCGCCGTGCCCCTGCTCGCCATCCTCGCCCTTGATGCCGGCGCCCTCGTTTCCGGCGCCCTGATCACGGAAACCGTCTTTGCCCGCCCCGGCATGGGCAAGCTCCTGACCGACGCCGTCATGGGCAATGACCATAACCTCGCCTTGCTGGCGCTCCTGCTTGTCGCCGGCGTCACCCTGCTCGCCACGCTCGCGGCGGATCTCGCCCAGCGGGCGCTGGATCCACGGCTGGGGGTGGAGCGGTGATGGGCGGCGCTCCCGGCCGCCTGGAGCATCACCTCCAATGGCCGCAAGCACGCCCATGACCCGCCTCCGCCTCGGCCTCGTGATCCTGCTCCTGCTGGCCGGTGCCGCCATTGCCGCGCCCTGGGTGGCCGGCTGGCTCGGCGTCGATCCCGATATGCCGGACCTGCTCGCGCGTCAGGCCAGCCCTTCCGCTGCACATCCGCTCGGCACGGATGAATTGGGGCGCGACATTCTCGTACGGCTGCTTTTCGGCGCGCGCGTCTCGCTGGCGGTAGGAATAGCCGCAGCCCTCGCCTCCACGGCCATCGGGCTGGCGGCGGGGCTGCTGGCAGCCTGGCGGGGTGGCTGGGTGGATGCGCTGCTGATGCGCCTCGCGGATGGTCTGCTCGCTCTTCCCGCCCTCCCGCTCCTGGTGCTGCTGGCGGCCATGGACCCGTCGGTGGTTGGCCTGCCGCGCGGTGGCGCATTGGCAGATGTGGTGCGGATCGTGCTGATCCTTGCGGTCTTCGGCTGGGTCGGCGTTGCGCGCCTCTCCCGCGCTGCCGCCATCTCCGTCCTGGCCCGCGACCATGTGCGTGCGGCACGCGCGCTGGGCGTCAGCGAGGCGCGGCTGTTGCGCCGCCATGTCGCCCCAGCCCTCGCGGCACCGCTGACAGTGGCCGGCTCCCTGGCCGTTGCCGGCGCCATTCTGGCGGAAAGCACGCTCTCCTTCCTGGGCCTGGGCATCCAGCCCCCGGCCTCCTCCTGGGGCAACATGCTGTCGAACGCGCAGGACCTCGTCTTCAGCGCGCCGATGGCCGCGCTCTGGCCGGGGCTGGCTATCGCGGCGGCCGTGGCCGGCGCGATGCTGGTGGCGGACGGATTGCGGTAAGGTGGGGGCTAGAGGGTGTTACGGACCTGGGTGAGCCCTCGTTGTAGGTGAATGCCGTCTCGTAAGCCGTACCCGTCCGACGTGTCCGACGAGGAGTGGGCGCTGGTTGCGCCTTATCTGACACTGCTGCCCGAGGAGGCCGGGCAACGCGAGCACCCGCTGCGCGAGGTGTTCAACGGGCTGCGCTATCTGGTGCGCTACGGTGTGGCTTGGCGGGCCATGCCCAACGACCTTTCGCCCTGGCACGCCGTCTACGACCAGGCGCAGCGTTGGCTTCGGGCGGGCTGCTTCGAGATGTTGGTCCAGGACCTCAGGGCGGTGCTGCGGCTGGCCCAAGGTCGTGCGGAAGAGCCGTCCGCGGC
>NZ_JBNBZS010000044.1:0-44966 GCF_049629625.1 Roseomonas chloroacetimidivorans
GCCGTGAAGCCCTGAGACGCGTACTTGATCATCCGGCGCATCGTGGAGACCGGGAAGGACACCCGGTGGATGGCGAGGCGCTTCCGTCCTAGATCCCAGAGCGCGAATTCACCCGCCGTCAGCGTCTCCCCGTCGTAGGCGAATTGGCAGATGGTGAAGTCGAAGCTGTCGAGGACAGCCTCTGCATCCGGGTAAAAGGCGAAGCGGATCAACTGCACGTCGATCTCCAGCTTCATCTCGCCCGATGCGCCGCGAAGGTGAACGTGGTGCTCTGTCTCACGCACCTTGCGGAAGCCGCTGGCTTCCAGCTTGCTCAGGTACGCTGCGAGTTGGTCGGCATCGCGGAAGAACATATCGAAGTCAGACTTCGGTTCCTGACCCAGCAACGTGCGACGCAGCGCGCCTCCTGCCAGCCATGGTCCTTGCGAAGTGAGCGGAGGCAGGCCAGCCAGTACCTTTGCAAGGGTGGTCTCGGCGAAGTCCACGTCGGTGGACCTGCTCAGCAGATCGACCAGCGGCCATCTTTGCGTGCTCATCACAACCCCACCATCGCCACAGCCACGGCCAGGAACGAGGCCAGCGCGATCGCAGCGCTCAGGGTGCTCTCAGTGCCGTCCATCTCGCTCGTTCTCCTTGTCTGACGATCATTCGAGGGTCGGCGCACCGGCCCTCTAGGTGAGCGTCAGACCTCCGCCCACTCGGTTGCGTCGACCTTGAAGCGACCATTCACGCCGCCGTTTTCGGGCCGGAACCGTCCGATCCCAATGAACTGCCCTGCCTCCCGCAGGTATGTGGCGAAGGTCTCCCGGTCGATTGTCGGGTTGACGATGTAGAAGGTGAGGGTGCCGCCCCACTCGTCGATCATTGGAAAGGTGCGCGGTACGCGACCGCCAACGCCTCGGCTGTCGCCCGTGCTGCTGCACATGAATGTTTCGCCTCGGACCTCAGAAGCGAGAACCGGCAGGGTAAGCGGCTCGGTCAGCAATACTCCTGACTTGAACTGGGCGCCGTATGTCTGCTGGCCACGCCCCTTGATCTTGCGCGGCGTGAGGCGAGCGGCACCGTCCAATGCCTTTTTGAAGGACATAAAGGGGATGACGATACGCCCCTGGGCATCCGTGTGCGCCTTCTCACGCCAGATGCGCTGATCGAACTCGTCATGCTTCTCGCCAGCCTTCTTCAGGCTTGGGTCAACATAGCGAGACGGGCTGTAAGGACTGATGCCCTGAATAGTGGCGGTGCAGGTCAGCATTGATGTTTTCCCAGAAAGAGGCGGTGCGGTGAGACGCGGCGTGATGCGCTGCGACACGCAGCGGAGCGCCATGGGGCGATGCGACGCGCGAACACGCGGAGTGGAACGGAACACCGTTCCCCTCTCCCGGCACCGAAGCACCGGGAGGTGGGAGCGTTGCGATGAGATGCGCGGCGCGGCGGTGTGCTGCGCTGAGATACGGAGCGACGTGGCGGGAACACCAGCGGCGTTCCCCAGGCCGAAGCCGGGGGAGCGTCGCCGGGCGATGCGTTGCGATGTGCTGCGTCGCGCTGCGCTGCGATACGCCGCGGCGCGGGACGGTGAACATCACGCGATCCTCACGTAGGGGTCGCGTGATCCTTTTGCGGCCGGCGCCTGAGGCGTCCCGGCCGTCGTCTCGATAGCGCTCAGCAGGCCGCGGACGGCCGCGTGCTGGAGGCGCTGTTCTGGCTTGAGGCGGGCGGCATCGCCGCTGTCCATGATCTTGCCGCCGCGCTTGGCAGCGGCCTTGATGGTCTTGATCCGGCGCTGTCCCTCATGGGCCAGCTCGTCCGCGCGCAGCCGGCGCAGCCCCTCGCGAACCACCGCGCAGAAGGCGGCACGATGTTCGGTCAGTGCAATGGCACGCGCGCGGTCCAGAAGGTGACGATCCTTCCGCTGCACATCGCGGTTCGTGACCTTGATCATCTCCGCGAAGGAGACGGCCCCGCCCTCAGGGCAGGCGACCAGAAGATCCACGAGAGCGGCGGTCGCAGCGGAGCGGGCGAATAGGGCTCGCTCCGGGTCGCGCTGTCCTTCCTGTGCCATTCGTCTTCCTCTCTCCCGGCCGGGGTGGCGGGTGGTGAGGGGATGATGAATGGGAGGCATCCCACTGTCAACATAGAAATGGGAGGCATCCCATCATCGCCGCACAAAAATCCCCGCCGGCCGGAGCGGGCGGGGTGAGGCGGCAACCTGATGCGGTGCGGAATCGTTCTGGGCGGGCGGTTAGATCAGCCGCATTGGCATGGTGCGCTCCACTAACTCGCCCGGCGGGGCCACTCGTCGGGCTTTTCTTTGTCTGGGCACGGCGCCGCCGGGGTTGAGGAGATCTAGTCGGACTGCCATCCTCTAGACGGGACGCCTTACAAACGCAGACGTCCCGATGAGTGTAGTCTGGAAGAACTTACCCGGCGGGCCGATCCCTGCCGGGCTTTTCTTTGTCTGCTGCCCTGAACGAAGAAGCCCCGCCGGTTAGGGCGGGGCCGATCTGTCTTCTAGGTGCTTTGAGCTAAGCCAAACCGCTCTGGGAGACGCCAGAGTTCAGGTTCAGCTATCAGTGGCACACCAGCCAATCTTAGCTGGTCTAGGCTGTTGGACGGCCAAGCGTCTGCTTCGTCGAACGCGATCGCCTGTCTTACTCCCGGTAATTCGGCAGCTCTCACGTCAAGATGTCTTATTACAACTGCCGCAACTGAAGAGGGATCAGGCGTCGGGGTGTCAAGGGCAAGCTTCAGGCCGCCAGGAGCAGAAATCAGGAAATCAAACCTGTGAGCGTCATTGCTGCGCCCCCTAAGGGTCCCTTTCTGCAGGATGGTGGCCTCTCCAAATATTCGACGCAGCTCACCCTGGACGCGCTCCCGAAGAAGCCGCCGTTCCTTTTTGCGCGCTTCTGAAACCGCTGCCTCAGCAGCCCGCCTGGCGCTGTCGGCAACCCACTTGATCATGGCGGGAACTGCTTCGGCTTCTACAGGGGGAGACGCAACCGCTGCCCCCTCCATGTGAAGTCCCCGCGACCGAACGACTCTGTTTGCAGCCGCAACAACATGAGGGCCGCCGGGAAGGCCGGCATTGCTGAGGACCGCGAGGCCCGCGCCGCTATCGTGCACGACAAACCGAGTGCCAGATCTGCCGCCTTCAACCGACAGCACTACGGCTGACCCATCAGGCAGGAGGACGTCGGTCGAGACGAGTACCGCATCGCCAAAGGGGCGCAGGTTCTCAACCCTGCCGAGAAGCTGCAGGATGGTGAGGGTTTTCCCCGAGCCTGGTGCGGCGGCAACCTGAAAATCAATCATTTACAGAAGCCTGTTTGGGTGAGGATAATCGGGCAGCGCGGCATCTGCGACAACAATTGCGTGTTCGCTTGCTAGGAAACGGATGGCTGAATGCAAGGTTAATGGCCGCTCCGCCATCTGCCGCGCATACGGAAGCCCGAGAAGCGTCGGCGTGAACGCCAGTCTATTGTCGCGCCACATATATACCCGATTTCCCCTCACCGAGGGTGGTATGCTTGGCGGCCAAGGTGGCTGATTTACGTGGTCGTGGTCGGGTGTGTCCGCGTTGAGACGAGCAACCGGGTAGAGGCGCCCCATCCACTCAAACATTATCATCACCACGTATCCCTTCCACGGAGTAAAGGGTCGGGCGACTACTTGTAAACGATGCGGTCCTACCTCCCCTTTATATTGCAGAAGCCAATACCCGAACATTTCATCAGTATAGGTCGAATCCTCCCAGGCGAAGTCACCAACGACGACCTTCTCTGATGCTATAAAATGGTCAATGGCTGTCTGGAAGGGCGTCACCCCTGCTCCCCCTCCGTCATCGCCCTGGCCAGGGGCGGGGCTGGCCAAAGGCGGGTCACGATAGGCGCTGCCATCGGCCCATGATCCGGCCAACAACGTGCATCTCTTCCAGGACCCGTTCGTAGGTCTGATACCGGCGATTATCGCTGATGATCCGGACCCTGGGCGGGTTTGAACCCTCGATGTGCTCTAGGCGCTTCGCCACCAGGGCCATGCCGTCGAACACCACGAACAGGCCAGGCGGGCTCGGGGTCGTACGGTTCAGGTCCACCACCACCTTGTCACCGGGATCCAGGGTGTCAGCCATGCTGTCCCCCTCAAGAGTGATGATCCGGATCATGGCTAAGTCGCCGCGGACTTCCTGCCTGAGCCATTCTGTCGGCAGGCGCCACTGGCCCGGCGAGTGTTCCTCGTCGCTCAGCCCTCCGGCGCCCATGCCCGCATAGACGTCGATCTCAGGCACGGGGGTGGTGAACAGAGATTCCTCTCCCTCAGCCGCCTCGATGGGGTCCGTTTTCAGCACGTACCCCATTTTCCGCGGGGAGGGCGGGAGAAGGTCATTGAGTGTACAGCCCAGGGCATCGGCCAGCTTGGCTAGGTGCTCATGCTTCGGGTTCCTCGATTTCCCTTTGAGGATGTCCCGAACGTAAGTCTCGTTCAGCCCCGCAGCTCTAGCGAGATGCTTCTGGTTCATCTCAAGGGCCAGCATCCGGCGCTCGACCTCTCTCGCGATGAATGTCCCTGGTTCCTGGATCATGTGGGACTTGTCCCACTCCGGATCGATTCGCGTCAGAGGGGATGTATCCCATTGACATGATGGGAGGCGTCCCATTACGCTCCCCTCATCATGGACGCCCAATCCGCCCTTCTGACCGAGATCGAAGCCTTCGTGGCCGAGCGCGGCATTGCCGAGAGCACCTTCGGCCGGAAGGCCGTCAACGACGGGAAGTTCGTCGGCCGCCTGCGTGAGCGGCAGAACATGACCCTCAGCACGATTGCCAGGGCGATGGAGTACATCGCGAGCGAGCGACGGCGGCTTGTTACTCAGCGCACGCCAGCCCCGAGCGAGGCCGCCTGATGGGGCCCCTCGTCCGCTACGAGCAGGCCCGCGTCGCGCTCGCTGAATGTGCCCGCGTCGATGACGCCAAGGACATTCTCGACAAGGCTGCAGCCCTCGCTCTCTACGCGCGCCAGCGAGACGACCGCGACCTCGAAGTGTGGGTGCAGGAAATCAAGCTTCGCGCCAGCATTCGCATTGGCGAGCTGGCGCGAGAGATCGAAACGGCGGAGCGTGCGCGGACCGATCTGCATCCCGACGCTGGGACGCAGACAAAGACGGCCATCCTCGCCGAGGCCGGTCTCAGCACCAGCACCGCGCACCGTTACGAGGAACTGGCCGGCGGCAGACAGGAGCAGGCGCAGAACGCGGCGAAGGCTGCGGCCGAGACCTACTTCGCACGGGCCCGCCAGGAGCGAGAGCCGGCCACCATGGACGGCCTGCGGTCTGCCGTGAAGGACGCCATCGTGGCGACGGTCGGACCGCGAGAGCCACGCGCCCCGCGCGCTGCCGAGCCTGTCTCCGTCGCCCCCATCGGCACCGATTGGATCGACTGGACCAGCGCCGTGAAGACGCTGGCAAACCTTTCCGCTGATCTGACGGCCGTGGCCGATCGGACGCCGCCGTCCTTGCGTGGGCCGCTGCTTACCGAAGCGCGGACTGCGTCGGAGCGCCTTTCGGAATGGCTGGCCCTCATGGAGAAGTCGCATGTCGAAGCCGCATGAACGCGCACGCCGCTTGGTGCAGTTGGCGCGAGCCGATGCCGTCAGTCCTGATAATGCCCCGGCTGTCGTCAACGCTCTGCTGACGGTTCGGCGCGAGGAAGCATTCGCTGACGAGGAACTCATGACCCTCGTCCTGTCCAAGGGTTGGAACCAACTCGTTCGCGAGGTTCTGTCTCGCCACTTCCGCGATGACGATACGGCGCCGCCTCGGGCCGCGCAGCTCGCGCTCTGGCCGGAGGAACAGCGCAGCACCGTGGAGCAGATTGACCGCGAGCGGGTGTTTGTGCCGTCCCGAGGTGACTTTGTGGAACTCGTTCCGGACGCGTTAACGGCTGCCGAGCTGCGGGAGGCCGGGGAGTATCTGCTTGTCCACGGGCGCGACACGATCCGTCGCGGCGAAGCGCTCATCCGACTGGCGCAGATGCAATCGCCCGAAGCAGACGCCGCCTGATGTCCCGCATCATCCCCCTTCATGCCGGGATGCGGCGCACGGGCGCCAACCCGCCGGAGATGCCTGAGCCGGAGCGTTCGGCGAACCCGGTTCCGATCTTCCTGTCCTTCGCCATCGCCTGCTGGCTCGCCGTCATCGGGCTAGTCGTGTGGCTGGCGGGAGGCTGAGCCGTGGCCACCATCACCGCCATTGCCTGCCTCTGGTACGCCATCTCCGGGCTGCTCGTCCTCGTCCTTGGGATTTCGTGGATCGAGGAAATGGAGCACCGCGCGGGGAGGGGGGCTTAGATGGCCAAGCGTCCCCGCAGGCACGATTACGACGCCGTGCTGGCCTTGGCTCGCCAGGGCAAGCGGCCGTCCGCGATCGCGATGGAACTTGGCATCAACTATTCCACCGTCCGCGACATCGTCCGGCGCGCTCAGAAGGCTGGCGTTGAATCTGTCCCATGCCATCCGCGTGGTCGGCCTCGTGGTCCTGGGTCCAAGGTGTGGACGGCGCCCAGCCGTTCCCCGCTTTATCGCAAGCTTCGCTACGCCGGCGGTCTGCCGCGCGAGGAAGTCCTTCCTGCACTCGGTGCGGATCGCCGTGCCGCGCAGGGCGGGGAGGGCGCTACCAACGCCCTCCCGACCAACTCCTGCAATGCGTCTGGTGAACACGTCGTCCTGCATGTCCACAAGCATGCACAGGAACACGCGACATGAAGCTGTCCATCTTCGCCAAGGACGTGGCGCAATCCACCCAGGCCGCTGTCCGCTGCTTCATCGAGGAGCACGGCCGCGCCCGGGGGCTGGAGGTCTTCGCCCGGACCGTAGGCATCACCGAACGCCGCGCCCGCTCCCTGGCTGAAGGAACGGCCGGCCGGATCGACGCCGCCGAATATCTCGCAGCCCAGGCTGCGCGCGCGGAGCTTCTGCGCACCCGGATCGCCCGGGCCAAACACGAACTTCATATCCTAGAGGCGACGCATGGAATGGATTTTGGGGCGCCTCGGGGCGGCCCTGTTGTGGGGCGGGGAACGACTGACGGCAGCCGGCCTGGCCTGCATCAGGTTGGGCCAACGCTGGCGGCGGTGATCGCCTGATGCTGACGATCGTCATCCCCGGCGAGATGCGCGGCGTGAGGCCCCTCCCTCCTGTCGATCGCCTACGCTCGCGGCTTGCCTACTGCCCGACGACGGGCGTCCTGCGTTGGCGCCATACCCGCCCCGGCCCAAAGTCACGCTCGGACGATGCCGGATGTGTCAAACCGGACGGTTACCGCTACGTCCGGTTTGAGGGAGGCAACTACCTCGCGCACCGCCTAATCTGGCTGATGATGACCGGAGATGAGCCGGGCCGTTTCATCGACCACATCAACGGCGAGCCGTCCGACAATCGCTGGGCGAACCTGCGCCTAGCCAGTCACGCTGAGAACATGCGGAACAGCCGCATGCAGCGAAATAACACCTCTGGGTTCAAGGGGGTTCGCTACGACCGCGCTCGTCAGCGGTGGATCGCGGAGATCAAGAAAGACGGGCGCACGATCAGGCTGGGGCGCTTTGGGACAGCAGAAGCGGCAGGCGCTGCTCGCGCCGCTGCGGCGGCCGAACTTCACGGCGAGTTCGCCAGGAGCCCGGCATGATCACAATCACCATTCCAGGCATGCTTCGCGGCAAAGGCCGCCCTCGGTTCTCATCCTTCGGCGGCCGTCCGCGGGCATACAGCGACGAGAAGACGGTCACGGCTGAGAATTGGGTTCGGTCCTGCGGCCGCGACGCCATGGCTGGTGCCCCTCTCGATGGGCCCGTGACGGTCAAAGTGGAGATCGCCGTGGAAGTCCCGCAAAGCTGGTCGAAGCGGAAGCGCGCCGATGCCCTTGCGGGCGGTCTCTGGCCCACCAGCAAGCCCGACCTCGACAATTGCGCCAAGCTAATTTGTGACGCCCTGAACGGCATCGTCTGGCGCGACGACAAGCAGATCGTCCGCATGGTCGTGGGTAAGCGCTACGCCGAGCAGGCTCAGACCGTCCTGACCGTGGCGAAGGTGTAGGGCGTGGCGCTCAACCTCCCACAGCCTGAGCCCATGGACATCATGGGCACCCGCATCCCGACAGAGGCGCGGATGGAGGCGGTCATCATCTCCGTCTCCCAGTGCTGTTGCCGTGGCTGCGCCGGCGCGGTGCTGACTTCCTCAGCAACGAGGCACCTCTTTGAGCGCCTTCTCCATTTCGACCGCCCCTCCTGGTTGCGCCTTCGCGCCGGAGTGGATGCGGCCCTGCGGGCTCTGCCCGCCTACGAGATCGCCACGCCCATCTGGGCCGTGGCCGATGCGCGGCCGGCGCCACCGGCCACCACGCCTGTACAATGGGATCTGTAAAATGGCTCTAGGCCTGTCCACCGGTTCGTCCGGCGAGTTCAAGGAATACGTGAAGTACGACGCGCGTGCCGGTCGCATGTTCCGCCCCGACCGTGACGGCGGTGGGAACAAGACTGATACCGACATCACCATGGATAAGCCGAAGTTCATTTTCGACTTCGGCAGCATCAAGGTCGGCTGGGCGAAGTACGTCGCCGGCATGGGGCCGGAGTATATGATGGTCCCGCTCGGGCATGCCATGCCGACGCGGCCGTCGCCGGACCACAAGCAGGCGTTTCTGGCCCAACTCTTCGCGCCGAAAATGCTGGGCGGCGTCCGCGAGTTCTCCTCAAGCGCCGGCTGCGTGATCGAGGCCGTGAACGAGCTGCACACCAAGTTCGAGGCGGCGCCGGAGGCTGCTGAGGGCAAGGTGCCGGTCGTGGAGTTCGCCGGCTCTACGGCTGTCGTCTCCAAGGGGAAGGGCCAGTCGAGCACCAACTACAAGCCGGTGTTCAACATCATCGGGTGGCAGGACCGCCCGGCGGAGCTGGGGGAGCGGACTGTACCGCAGCCGGTGAAGCAGCTTCGGCCGGAGCCCGCAGTGACTACTGCTGCGCCGTCGCCTGCTCCCGTTCAGACCACCGCCGCGATGCTCGAAGACGCTATCCCGTTCGCCCCGGAGTTCAGGTGATGCCTCGCCGCCTCCGCAACCCAAAGGCTTTCGTCGTCTACGAGACGCGCTTTGGCAAGCAGAAGGTTGAGGTCGCAGAAGATGCAGCCTCAGCGCGGGTGCATGTCAACCACGCGAAAAGCGTCTTGGAGCGCTGGCCTACCTGCGGTGCGTCCCGCGCCTTAGGCATCTGGCGGCTGAAAACCGTCAGGTCGCCGGCTGCACGTGAAATGGAAAGATCTGTTTCGTTCTGAGGAAAGAGCCGGGTGGGTTGGTTTGGCCGCGAACCCACCCGGCATCCCCGTCCACACCTGAGAGGGCAGACAGTCGGTGAACATAATCCGTCCGATAGAAACGAATTACAAGGGATACCGGTTCCGGTCCCGGCTTGAGGCGCGCTGGGCATTCTTCTTTGACCTGGTGGGCGTGCCTTGGACCTATGAGGTACAGCCAGTGAGCGTGAACGGCGAGAATTACCTCCCGGACTTTCTCGTCACTCTCGCAGGCAAGAACATCACCCATGAGGTGAAGCCAGAGAACGAGTGGGCGCGGATCCAGGCGCCCCGCGTCTATCTGGCGGGCAAGATGTCGGCTGAGCATGAGTGGCGAGGCGAGGCCTCGGTCACGGACCGCAACCGGCGGGCTGGCATCGAGGATGAGCTTTCTCCTGTGGCGTGGCTCGATGCGGCTCGGCTGGCCTGGATGGACGACGCTGCCCTGATGCAGGTCGGGCCGTTTCCGGGCTCGTGCGACCATGGCTGCGGTCACATGCCGGACAACCTGCATATGGCCCAGACGTGCATGGGGGAGCACGAGGCAACCATCTTTGAGACGTGTCTGAATACGATCCGCCATTCGGATGTGGTCTGCGCCCATCTCTCGTCGGGTGACGCCTTCGGAACCATCGTGGAAATCGGTTTGGCGCGGGCCATGGCGCATCGCCCAGTGGTTAGCGTATCGCTCTCGATGTCCCTGGCGGCGTCTTATGAGCGGCGTCCTGGTCCCGACCACAACACGATCGGCACCACGGACCTATGGTTTATCCAGGCGGCCGGGCATAGTTCAGCGGTCGTCTTCGACCTCCCGGAGGCCTGGCGGTTCCATGCCAAGCAGATCCGGGCGGCCACGCCACGCGAGTACCGTCTGATCTCGGCGCTGGGGCGATCGAGCAACTCGGCAGTGATGACCTTCGGCGATCCGCTGCATGTCGCTGAGAACCGGTACGTCCACAACTTCGGTACCGACTTCATGGACCTTTGCGTTGGCAACCGCGGGGCCGCGGAAGCTGCACGCGCGCACCGGTTCGACGGGCGGTGATCATGTCGGACGCAGGAGCCCTGGCTGCTGAGGGGGCGGCTCTCGCCCGGTTCGTGGACCTTCTGTTCCGCTACGCCGATCCTGCGTCCTTCGTGTCCCTTCGGGCCTTCGACCAGTTCGACCGCGGCAAGCCGCCGGTCTTTATCGAGGCAGTCCCAGTTGCTGATGGGACGCAGAACCTGGCGCGGCGGGCGGCCGAGGTGGCGACAATGGTGGCGAACCAGTCGCCGCCGGTCGTCTTCGCACCGCCCGTCGCGACCTTCCTTAACGGCCAGCGAGCCCGGATGGTGGACGTGGCCAGTGGCGTGGCCCTTTCCGTCGAGATCGACAAGGGCGACACAACCCGTGCCCGGGCGCGTCTGGAGTTCCTTCTGGGGCCGGCCACCCTGGTTGTCGCTTCCGGTGGTGAATGGGTGGATCCGGCGACGGGAGAGGTCTTCCCGAAGCTGCATATCCACTGGCGGCTTGCGGAGCCTACCACGACCGAGCGCGAGCATAACCAGCTCCAGGAGGCGAGGCGGCTGGCTGCCCTGCTGGTTGGCGGCGATACAACGGCTGCCCCGCCGGTTCACCCCCTCCGCTGGCCGGGGTCCTGGAACTGCAAGGCGCGGCCGAAGCTCGCCCGGATCGTGGCCGAGGGCGAGGATCACGAGATCCATCTCGAAGAGGCCCTGTCCGCCCTTGGCGAGGCGGTGGACCTGGCGGGTATTACGGCTTTCGAGGCGGGGGCGGGGACCAAGCCGGGAAAGATCGTCTCGTCCCTCTTCGGTGAGACATTGCGGCAAGCCGATGCGACTATGATCGCGAGCGCGCTGGGCGCGATCCCCAACGGTGACGAACACTGGGAGATCTGGAATCGCGTCGGCATGGCTGCATGGGCAGCGACAGGCGGATCCGCTGAGGGGCTGGCGGCGTGGATGGACTGGTCTGCCAAGTCCCCGAAGCACGATGACTTGGCCTGCCGGCGGCGTTGGGAGCACTTCTTCCGCTCACCGCCGACCAAGATTGGCGCCGGAACCATCTTTTACCTGGCGCAGCAGGCCGGATGGACGAGGCCGGCTTCCGCTTCATGGGAAGGGGAGGCGCCCCCTTTTACTGGTGGGACCGGTGACCAGCCCAAACCGAAGAAGAAGATCCAGATCCTCACGCTCGAGGAAATGGAAGCCCTCCCGCCGGTTGAATACCTGATCGACGGCCTGGTGCCGGAAGAGGGGATCGTCATCCCCTACGGTCCGCCGAAGGTGGGCAAGACCTTTGTGGTCTACTCCATGGCGCTGCACATCGCCGCCGGCCGCGACTGGTGCGGCAAGAAGGTTCGGCAAGCCGGGGTGGTCTATGTGGCGGGCGAGGGTGTCCGCGGCCTCACGGTCCGGTCCAAGGCTATGCGAGCTCGCTACGGCATCGGGCCGGACATCCCCTTCTGGGTCATCCCGCATCGGATCAACTTCCGGGACGAGACCGTGGTCGGGGAGCTGATCCAAGAGATCAAGGACACAGTCGGAGACAAGCCGATCGGGCTGACAGTGCTGGACACCATGGCCCGAATGATGCCCGGCGCCGACGAGAATAGCGCCCAGGACATCGGCCTCGTCATCGCGGGCTGCGACCGGGTGAAAGAGGAGATCAAGTGCACCGTCATGCCGGTTCACCACACCGGCAAGGATGTGGAGCGAGGCATGCGCGGATCCACTGCCATCACCGGCGCCGTGGAAGCCTCCATCCTCGTCCAGGAGGCCGGCGACCACCTCGTCCGCCTCATCAATGACAACCAGAAGGATGCTGCGGAGGCCGACGACCTCGTGTTGCGGCTCGAGGAGGTCTCCGTCGGCATCGGGCGGTCATCGCTGGTGCCCATGCCCCTGGATCCCGCAGAGCGCCCACCAGAGCCGGACAAGCCCATAGAACTGCTGACGCAGATCGCGCACGCCCTCGGCGGCCATAAGGGGCGGCTGACACTACGGAAGGTGGCAGAGGCGCTAGGGATGACGAGCGGACACGCTCGGAAAGCGCTGGGCCAGGCGGTGCCTATGATCCCGCAGACCGTCGATATCAGCCTCGATGGCAAGACCGTCCGCATGTGGAAGGTCATCGATGGCGACGCCCCCAACAGCCCCGTCATGCTCCACAGGGAGGATTTGTCGTGACCCTCGCGGTCTTTCGTTGTGGTCCGTCACTGAATTTTCGGACTGTGGATAACTGCACGCAAGCCTTTGAAAATGCGGTGGTCCCGTGGTCCCGAAAAATGCACGTCGCAAAAGTGGTCCGGGACCACTTTTGCGCTCCGGTTACGGACCACGCAAAACCCAGCAAAAACAAGTGGTCCCGTGGTCCCGGACCACTTCGGACCACGCCGGACCAGGGCAGTGGTCCCGTGGTCCCCTCCCTTAAGAGGGGACCACGTACCGCCCTCGGGACCACGGAGGCGGTCCATGTCTGACTTCGACTGGGACGCCGCGCCGACCTCGACGGTGAAGGAGAAGGCGACCGAGGAGGCAGCCGACCTCAACCTAATTCCGTCCATGAACGCCTGGGTGGCTTTTGCCTGGGACGCCAAGGTGGAGAGGTGGAGGCCCACGGTGGTGGATGTGTCGCAGATGGATAACCGCGCGTTCATCGCCTGGAAGCAGGGCGTGGACGCGGCGGGCGGGTTCACCACCCCTGTGTGCCTGGACGCCAGCGACGCCCACGACCAGTCGCGGGCCCTGTTCGTCGCGCACAGCTACTCGCCTGGCTACGTCGATATCCAGGCCGCCCGCCAGGAGTTCGCCAAGCTGGCGGAGGCGGACTGGGCGCGGGCTTTGGCCAAGAGGGGTGCGTCCCATGGCGCGTGAGGGCACCGGGATCGCCGGCGCGATCGACTACGTCCCCCTGGGCCAGACCGACCGCCCCACCGGCTGCTTCGTCTGCGGCGGGCGGGTGAAGATGGGCGGCCACGCTGCTCGCTGCCTGCCGCCGCTGGTGGTCGTGTGCAGCGCCGCCTGCTCCGCCGATGACCGCTGGCTGCGTCCCTATGCCGGGCCGAGCGACCGGCCGGCGCTGAGGGAGGATTTGGCCGTCCCGCCCACCGACCGCACCCGCCTCCAGGCCATGCGCGACCGGCTGGGTGGGAAGGGGGAGTGATGGAACCCTTCATCGCAGGCGCCGTCCTGGGCGCCTCCATCGGCCTCTGCATCGGCTGGGCGGGGCTCGCCATCTACCGGTCCCTGGCCGAGTTCTGGGAGCGCGAGTGCAAGGCTCAGCGGCAGTTCGCGGACGAGTACCGGCGGATGCTGGGCGAGTGCATGCACCGGCACGAGCCGCTCAACGCCGTGGTGATCGAGTTCCGGCTCGCCCGCCGTGGCCTGCCGCCGATGCTGCGGGCGCCTAGCACCACCAATCAGCAGGACCCAACCCCATGACCGCCAACATGGCCAGAAACGGTGATGGCGGCGCCGTGGGCGGCGTTTCCGGGGGTCGGGTAGGGCAGGGTAGCGGGGAAGGGGCGGAAGGCGCTGGTGGGCCTTCCACGTACACCATCCGGTCGGTCAAGGACTTCCTCGACGTGCCGCTGGACCGGCTGGACGAATGCCTGCGGGAGTTCGGTCTTTGGCTGGCGATCGGTCACGCCTACCGAGGCGTGTTCGAGGGCGTCGAGCTGCTCAACGTGCCGCACGAGACCTTCATCTGGGTCGATGACGGCAAGGGCGAGGTGTCGATCCGCGTCAGCACTCCGGACGGCGAGGAGGTGTACCGCGAGGTCTTCACCACCGCCCAGGGGGTGGTCGAGAGCGAGGGGAGGGGGGGGCGGTGAGTGAGAAGCAGAACGTCCTGAACCGCTTGGCCGAGGTTGCTCCGTTCTGGGGTCTCCGCCCTGGCAGCAACGAGTGGCCGGACTTTGAGATCGTGCTGTCTGATGGGGGCGCGGTCGTGGCCCAGGGAAGCGACGCCGACATGGCGTGTCGCCTTGGTCTCCTGTGCGCCGAGCACCGACCCGGCGAAGGGCTAGTCATCAAGACGGCCGAGGAGACCTTCCACTGTGACTGGCGCTACCTCCGCCCCACCGCCCCCGCCGCGAGCCGGGAGGAGGGGAAGTGAGACCGATGGAAGTCTTTCACCCGAGCGAGTTCATCCAGGAGGAACTAGAGGCGCGCGGTTGGTCACGAGACGACCTTGCTCAGCGCATGGGCGGCGACGTGGCGGTGAACCGGCTGGCGCTGGATATCTACTTCGAGGTGGGCCCCGATGAACCGCTTCTGCTGCTTGGCGGGAGTGCGGAGGGAATGAGCCGCGCCTTTGGGGTGAGCGTCGATCTGCTGCTGAACCTGGAGAGGGCTTGGAGAGCACGGCATGTCCACTGAGCCCATGACCGCCCGCGGCCAGCGCGGCGAGGTGGGGGAGGGGCGCGAGGGCGGTTCTGGGCGTGGGGCGGCCCGGCGCTGGTGGCTGCCTCGGAACCCCTCGGAGCGCTTCCTCTCCCCCTCCCAGACGACCGCCCAGACGCGCGAGTTCATCGAGGCTGTGCGCGCTCTGCCGCTGACGCCTGAACAGGCCGAGCGGGCCATTCGCCTCGGCCTCGCCCTGAAACGCGGGAGGGAGCGGTGACTATGCGGCCCGCCCAAACCTCGGCCGGCGCCAATCCTCCGGCGGGGGCGTCTCAGCCGCCTGGCGGGCGCGCTCTTCCAGCCACTCGGCCACTGGCTCGGGGATTGTCCCGCGCCCGGAAGCCCATCCGCGCGTCAGGGTGTCCGCGCACCCCAGGATCGTGGCCAGCCCGCGCTGCGTCCAGTGCAGCGCGTCCAGGCACTCTCGAAAGCGGGTGGGGGTCACGGGGTTATCCCCGCGACCTTCAGGATGATGTTCACCGCCGACACGACCACGCCGCCGATAATGGCCGAGGCCAGGACCCACGGGGCGAGGCGTGTATCCCGACGCAGCTTGTCCGCCTCGGCGGACAGCTTGCTCGTCTCCGCAGCCAGCTTGTGCTGCTCGGCGGCGAACTTCAGCGCTTCCTCGCGAGCCCGGTCGATCTGGGCGAGGAGGTTGCGGTCGGTCAGGTCGGCGGTGGTGGTGCTCATCGGAGGCTCGCTCTCGTTCCGGCGGACTTCATCGTCTCGCCATGTGTGCATAATGGGTTAGATGGGCGCGGGTTGCAAGGGGAAATCGGGGAGCGCACCCCATGAGAGGCTACCAACCCACCATGCCGCAGGGTGGTCCCGGTGAACCGCCCCACCAGGGCACCGGTGGCAGGAAGCCCGAGGTCCGGTTCCCCGGCCTGAATATCCCCATGCCGTCCGGCACCAAGCCGCCGCCCGGGCTGAACATGCTCAGTAGCGAGCAGCTCAAGGCTGTCCTGCTGGCCCGCACCGTCTGCCGCTTGGCGGCCGGTATGGAGGCCTTCGCCTGCCGGGACAGCATCGCGGCGGCAGCGGAGGTTCTCGACGCCTTGGCGGCCGCGAATGTGCGGACTGTGGAGCCGAAGCCGTGACCGAGGCCGAGCTGAGGGCCCTCCGCGAGGGCGACGTCGTGCAGCACGCCAATGGCGATGGGTATGTCGTCATCCTCGACCGGGGTAACCGCAAGATCGCCGTCCGCACGGTTGAGGTGAGCAACCCGGCCGAGTGGAAGCGCGTCGGTTCGGACGGACGCGTGCAGGATGGCCCTATCATCGGCGCGTCGGGCTGGGGCACTAACACCGGCCATGGTCATGTCTGGCCACGGCCTGACGGGGTGAGAATGCGCTGTGGCGGTCCGCCGATGTGCGCCCAGTGCGCGCGCGATCTGGCGACCTACGGGAGGCAGCCGCGATGAAGCCGCCGCGCCCGAAGCCTCCAGTGTCGCCGCCAGTCACCACGGGGTCGCTGGCCTCCGTCATCGCGCTGCCGCTCATGGCCGCCCTGGCCGTGCTGATCGGCGCGGTGGTCTTTCTGGTGGTGAAGCCATGACCCCGCCCCTCGACCGCTGGGCCCTGCGTCTCAGCCGCGAGCGATGCCAGCTCCGCGACACCATCCGCGTCGCCCTGCAGATCAACCTCACTACGGGGGAAGTGGAGCGGATGGAATGGCACAGGGCGAATGATGATGGGGAGTGAGGGGATGATGATGGCCAAGACGGCCATGCCCGCTGGCACTGCCGAACGGATGTACGTGCACCACACCACTGATGCCGATGCGTGGAACGCTAAAGCGAGGCGCGAAGCTGAGATCCAGGCGGAGCGCGAAGAGCGGGAGGCGGCGATGCCGGCTGGGGATCGTGGCACTGAGGGACCGGCTATGGTTGATCGTGGCGCGCCAGAGCGTTTGCCGAGCGACATGCCGGGTTATGCGGCCATGGCC
This sequence comes from Roseomonas chloroacetimidivorans, assembly GCF_049629625.1. Lineage (NCBI taxonomy): Bacteria > Pseudomonadati > Pseudomonadota > Alphaproteobacteria > Acetobacterales > Roseomonadaceae > Roseomonas > Roseomonas chloroacetimidivorans. Next base: position 16,684 of record NZ_JBNBZS010000044.1, read on the forward strand.
TACCGAGACGTGCATCTAATCGACCGCATGTGGGACCGGGGGCAAATGACCGACGATCAGCACCAGCAGGCGCTGCGGGTCTATGGCCTGTTCCGCCGAGCCGGATTGGAGCCTCGTACCTGCTCCCCGCCCGGCGAGCGGCGCGACCCTACCGTTGAGGCTGACGACGCGACAGATGAGGCGCGCGCATCCTGGACGCGGTTTCTGAAGCGGCGGGAGATCGCTGGGCAGAAGGCGGAGCTGCTGATCGCGATGTGCCTACAACAGCACCCCGGCGTACGGTGGCTTGCCACTCTGCATTCCGCCTTGGCCGAAGTGTCGAAGCTGAAGCGCCTCGACCCGGAACATTCCTCTTGACGGGCTCGCTGAAGATGGGGCAAGAAGCGCGCGGATACGTGCGCCCGGTGGTCTTCGGCCTCCGGGTGTTATGCGTTTTGAGCGTGATGCGCGCAGCGCTATGCGTCGGGCGCGAGTGTGGCTTCCGGGCCACGGGTCCTTCCCCAGTCTGCAACGTATGCGGGTGGCAGGAGCGCGCCAATTTCCTAGGTTCTGGCCGTGGCTAGGGGTTCCGCCGCCAATCCAGCCGCCGAGGTCATCTCGGCTGCGACCCTTGGCTCCATCATCGGCGTGTCAGAACGGCGTATCCGCGAATTGCGGGATGAGGGGGTCATTCCTGACGACGGGGCGGGTCGTTACGTGCTTGGCGACGCGGTGCGCGCCTATTGCGCCCATATCCGCCCGGCTGCTGGGAAGGCGGCTGGCGGCGGCTCCGAGGCGGCCGAAGACCTGGATGCCAACCGCGCTCGCGAAAGCCGACTGCGCGGTGACCGCCTCGAACTGATCAACGCCCAGCTGCGGGCCGAGCTGGTGCCGGCGGCCGAGATGGAAGCCGTGGTGGGCACGGTCTTCGACGCTGTGCGCGGCAAGATGCTGGCCGTGCCGTCGCGCGCCGCACCGGTGCTCGTCGGCGAGAAGACAGCCCTGGGCATTCAGGACAAGCTGACGGAGATCGTCCATGACGCCTGCGGCGACCTCGCCGCTACCGAGGCCGTCGCCACCATCAAGGATCGCGCTCGACGCCGGGCCGGTCGCGGCGCGGTTGATGACGCGGACGCTGAGGAGGCTGGCGCCGCCGCCTAGGCTGTCCCTCAGCCAGTGGGCCGATACCTACCGCTACCTCTCGGCGGAAACGAGCGCTGAGCCTGGCCGCTGGAGCACGGCGCGGGCGGAATACCTCCGCGAGATCATGGACACGATCAGTGACCCCCGCGTCGAGCGGGTGGTGTTCATGGCCTCGGCCCGCGTGGGCAAAACCGAGGTGATCAACAATCTTTGCGGCTTCCACATCGGCCAGGACCCTGCGCCGATTCTGGTGGTCTACCCGACCGAGACGGCGGCCGAGGAGTGGTCGCGGGACAAGCTGGCGCCGATGCTGCGCGACAGCCCGTCCCTTCGGAGCAAGATCGCCCCGGCGCGCAGCCGGGACAGCCAGAACACGACGCTGCACAAGGTGTTCCCGGGCGGCCGGCTCTACATCGTCGGCGCGAACGCTCCGACCGGCCTGGCCGCGAAGAACATCCGGATCGTCTGCTTCGACGAGGTGGACCGCTACGGCGCAAATGCCGGTGGCGAGGGCGATCCCATTGGGCAGGGCGTGAAGCGGACCCAGAACTTCTGGAACCGCAAGATCGTCATCGTCAGCAGTCCGAAGAAGGCGGGCACGTCGCGCATCGAGGCCGAATACGAGCGGTCGGACAAGCGCCGCTACTGGGTGCCATGTCCGCACTGCGACGAGCCCCAGGTGCTGAAGTGGGCTCAGGTCCGCTGGAACAACGACCTGCCAACGCCAGAAGCAAAGGCGGCCGACGCCGCCTACCACTGCGAACATTGCGGGGCCGCTTGGTCGGACGCTGATCGCTGGGAAGCTGTGGCAACGGCACGCCGACGGGGAGGTGGGTGGCGGGCCGAGAGGCCGGGCGCGCGAGTGGCGGGCTTCCACATCTCGGTCCTCTATTCGCCCTGGCGCACGATCGAGGAGACGGTCACCGAATTCCTGGCATGCTCCAGCCCTGAGGAACTGCAGGTCTTCGTCAACACCTCGCTCGGGGAGACCTGGCGCGAGAAGGGCGAGGCCCCGGAGTGGGAGCGCTTGCTGGAGCGCCGTGAGGAGTTCGCCGAGGGCGTGCTGCCCCGTGGCGCGCTCATCCTGACCGCTGGCGCAGACTGCCAGGGGGACCGCATCGAGGCCCGCGTCTGGGCCTGGGGGCCTGGATTTGAGCAGTGGCTTGTGGCGCGCGAGATATTCATGGGGTCGCCCGCGGTATGGGAGACCTGGGCGGGCGTACGGCAATTGCTGGCGCGTACCTTCCCAGCGGAGGACGGCGGGCCGGAAGCTGTGATCGCCAGGATGGCGGTGGATACCGGCGGCCATGACACCGCTGCGGTCTACGGCCATCTCCGGCGGCTGGCCGATGTACGGATTATGCCGGTCAAAGGCGGCAACAACGCCTCCAGGCCGGTCTCGCAGCCGAGCTATGTGGATGCCAAAGAGGGTGCACGAAAGCTGCGCCGGGCCCTGCGGCTCTGGACCATCAATTCGGGGCATTGGAAGGGCGAGCTTTACAGCCGTCTGCGCCAGCCGCGCACCGGTGAGGGGTTCCCGCCCGGCTGGGTGCACCTCCCGGCGTGGATCGACGCCGAGGAGTGCCAGCAGCTGGTCTCCGAGGAGTTTGTGACCGTCCAGACCCGGCAGAAGTTCAGCCGGCAGGAGTGGCGGAAACTCCGCGAGAGGAACGAGGCGCTGGACTGCGAGGTCTATGCCCGGGCAGCTCTGTCCGAGCTTGGCGCAGACCGAATGGGCGATCGGTTCTGGACACAGTACGCGCGCAGCCTCGGAGGACAGATGAACGAGGAAGACGTCGGTGAGGTGCTGCGGCCCGCAGCCTCGGCCGAGAGCACCGCGGACACCCGGCCGCCCGCATGGATCAACCGGCCCTCGACCTGGATCAGCCGTCGAGGGCGCTGAGAGGATACGGAGGTAATGAATCCTGTTGTCCTCGCCTGGGCCCTGACGCAGCCTGTCGGCACGCCCGCTCAAGCGCACGCGCGGGCATACAGCATGGCCGCGACACGGGTCACGGTGAACGGCAACACTATCGAGTACCGCTCGCCCGCCGAGATCGCCAGCGTCCTCACGGCGCTTTATGGAGCGATCGGCGGCCCCGACGGTGGCATGGCCGGACCCTTGCCGCGCGGACCGTCCGTCACCCGCGCGCGCTTCTCACGGGGCGGCTGATGGCAGGATACATCCGGCGGGTGTGGGATGCTGTTCGGGGCTACGACGCCGCCCAGGACACGCGCTCGTCCATCTGGCGTCCTTCTGGCGCTGCGGCCAGCGTGGAGGTCGCGAGCGCTCAACGCCCTATCGCGAACCGGGCCCGGGATGCGGTCCGGAACGACCCCTACGCCGCCCGCATCGTGGATTTGTGGACGGCCAACATCGTTGGTGCCGGCATCACGACCCGTTGGTCGGGTGAGGCTCACCGTGCCGCGTGGAAGCGCTGGGCGGGGAGCCGGGCATGTGACGCCGAGGGGCAGCAGGATCTCTACGGGCTGCAAGCCATGGCAATGCGAGCTGTGGTGGAGAGTGGGGCGGTGCTCGTCCGGATGATCCCGGTGAAGCCGAGCCTGGCCAATCCGATCGGACTGCAGCTGCACGTCCAAGAGATCGATCGCCTGGACGCGTCCCGGTACGGCATGATCGGGGGCAACGCGGTCTCGCAGGGGATTGCCTTCCGGGATGGCCCGGCGCCCTACGGCTACTGGCTCCTACGGCAGCATCCCGGTGCGACATGGATGCTGCCCGGCGAGGTTGGGCGGAGCGAGTTCGTCTCCGCCCGAGACGTGCTGCATGTGTTCCACAAGCGGCGCCCAGAGCAAATCAACGACGTGTCCTGGCTGGCGCCGGTACTGACAAAGCTGCGCGACCTCCAGGACTATGAGGCTGCGATGATCATGAAGGCCAAGATTGAGGCCTGTCTGACGCTCGTGGCGACGGGAGGTGAGGCTGAAGAGACTGTCACCGGCGGCCTGAGCGGCCAGGAGGGCCAGAACGGGATGGAACTCTTCCGTGATGCCAATGGGCGTCCGGTAGAGACCATCGAACCCGGCATGATCCTCTATCGCCGCAACGGCGGATCGGTCGACGTGGTGAATCCGTCCGGCTCGGGTGGCCACACCACCTTTGCTCGTCGTCAGCTGGAGGCGGCCTCCGTCGGTTCCGGCCTGACCTATGATCAGGTCTCGGGCGACCTTACAGGAGCGAACTACTCATCTTTGCGTGCAGGCAAGATTGAGTTCCGGCGGCTCTGCGAGCAGCACCAGTACCGGATGGCAATCCCGATGCTGGTTCATCCGATCGCGGAGCGCTTCCACCAGCAGGGTGCCATGCTTGGGCTCTGGCCCGCTCAAATGCCCGACGACGTCGCTCACGTCCCGCCAGCCCACGAGATGATTGATCCGCTGAAGGACACGACGGCCCTGATCGCCCAAGTCCGTGCTGGCTTCGTGCCGCAGCCTGAGGCTGTGGGTTCCTTCGGCTACGACTTCCGCGAAGTGGTGGAGATCATCCGGAGTGCCAATGAGGTGCTGGATAAAGCCGGCCTGTCTCTCGACACCGACCCGCGGCGGGTGGCGAAAACTGGTGCGGCTCAGGATGCCGGACAGATGGCTGCGGTGGAGTTGGGCGCGAAGGGTGGCGTGGTCCGGCCGGCACCGGCGGATGAGGACGAGTAGGCGACATGGCCGAGATCGTACTGCTGCACGGCGAAGGGACGGCCGCACTATCTGATGTGCCAAGCCGCCTGCGGAAGATCGCGGACCAGATCGAGGCTGGCGAGTGCGGCGAGCCGCGCAACGCCGTCGTGATCCTGGAGGCTGAAGGCCTGCGGATGTCGGCCTGGGGCCTCGGGCCTGACGGAGGAGACGGAGCCCGCGCTGTCGGCCTCATGGAATCGGCGAAGCACTGGTTCATGGCCCGCAGCTTCGCTGTCGCGGCCGAAGAGAACTAGCCGACGCCGCCAGGCGGCCACGGCCAGCATAGGACACCTGACATGACAGAGACCGCTGTGCCGGGGCCGACCCCGTCGGCGCCCGTTGTTGCTGCGCGCGCTCTTACCGCTCCGGCTTCCGTGAACCAGGAAGCCCGGACGGTGGACGTGATCTGGTCCACCGGTGCCCGCGCGAACAACACGGTGATGCCGCTCGGCTGCATCACCGAGGAACTGGAGATGTCGCCCAACGCGGTTCGGATGGGGCGGCTTCAGAGCGGTGCCGCCCCGGTCCTGGATAGCCACAGCCGTTGGGGTGCGCGGGACGTGCTGGGCGTCGTGGCCGCTGCTCGTCTGGAAGGCGGGCGTGGCGTCGCCACGCTCCGCTTCTCGACGGCCAGCGACGTGGAGCCGGTCTGGCAACGGATCGTGGATGGCACGCTCCGCTCGGTCAGCGTCGGCTACCGGGTCTTCAAATACGAGGTCGAAAAGGACCCGTCCGGCAGTGGCGAGATCCACCGTGCGGTGGATTGGGAACCCTACGAGATCAGCCTGGTGGCCGTCCCGGTGGACGCTGCCGCCGGGGTGAGAGGGGAGGGCGCGCAGGCCGCCATCGCCCCTGCCGTCGAGCCTGCCATCACCACCTCACCCATCAAGGATCAGACCATGCCTGACAAGACAAAGCCGGCTGCCCCGGCCGGCGGGGCCGAGGCGCCGGTGGCGCCTGTCCAGGCCCCGGCGCCAGCCGCCCCTGCCACTCCGGCCGCGCCCGCCGTGCCTCCGGCCCAGTCCCCCGAGCCGACCGCGCCCCCGCCGTCGCTCCCCCCGAACCAGAACCCCGACGCGACCCGCGCCGCGAAGGAGGCTGCCATGGACGCCGTGCGTATGGAGCGTGACCGCATCTCGGGGCTGCATGGGGCTGCGGACGCCTCTCGCTCCCTTCTCTCTCCGGAGCAGATCAACCCGCTCCTGCAGCAGGCGATCAACGAGGGCTGGACGGCCGAGGCGCTCCGCGGTCGACTGTTCGATGAGCTACTGAAGAGCACTCCGCGCCCATCCACCCCTGCCGCTCCAGTCACTGGACCGTCCAACGGCGATCCGGCGCTTATGCTGGATGCCATGGCAGATGCTCTTGCCGTGCGCAGCATGCCGGGGTTCGAGCCGAAGTCGGCCCGTCACAGCGAGTACGCCGGCTGGCGTCCGAGCCAGATGGTGGAGGAATTGCTGCGGGCACGTGGTGAGCGGAACGTGCCGCGCGATACCGTCAATCTCGCGGCGCGTGCTTTCCACACCACGTCGGACTTCCCGGCTTTGCTGGGATCTGCCGCGAACAAAATGCTTCTTGCTGCCTACCAGCCGGTAGCCCCGTCCTACCGCCAAGTCATGATGCGGCGCGACTTCCGCGACTTTAAGCCACACCGCGCGCTGCGGGTCGGTGACTTCCCGAACCTGCTAGAGCTGCCAGAGGGCAGCGAGATCAAGTCCGGTACCATCGGCGAGAGCCAGGAGCTCGTCTATCTAAGGACGTTTGCCCGCAATGTGCGGGTGACGCGCCAGATGCTGGTGAATGACGATCTGGGCGCCTTCACCGACTTCGCGGCCATGATCGGGCGGCGCGTTGCCGACTTCGAGAACATGGAAGCCTATCGCCTCATCAACACGGACAGCGGCAACGGTCCGGCGCTCTCGGCGAACGGAGCCGTGTTCGGCACGGGCAATGCCCGGAAGAACAAGGCTGCTTCCGGGACGGTGCTGGATCTGCCCAATCTTGGCGCCGCGCGTGCTGCCGTGATGGTGCAGAAGACCATCGACGGCACGCCGATCTCGGTCGGCCAGCAGATGATCCTCCTGGTGGGACCGGCGCAGGAGCTCGCTGCTCTGCAGCTCACCACCGCCACGACGCCGACCCAGGGTAGCAACGTCAATCCCTATGCCGCTTTCACGCGCGTAGTGGTGGACGCGAACATCGTCGGGAACCGTTGGTACCTGTTTGCCGATCCCAACAGTGCGCCCGTTTTCGTCTACGGGTTCCTCAACGGTGCCGAGGGGCCGCAGATTCGGACGGAGCGCGTGTCCGGGCACGATGGTGTTCAGGTCGAAGTCATCCACGACTTCGGCGTCGGCGCCATCGATTTCCGCGGTGGCTACTTCAACCCTGGCACCTGATCGGATGGACCGGGGCCCAGCGCCCCGGCCGCCATCCGGCCCATCCGATAAGGAACCCTATCTATGCGCACTTTCCTCCATCAGGGCGACACGATCGACGTGCTCGCCACAGGGCCAGTCGTCTCCGGCTCCTTTCAGATCGTCGGGAAGATCTTCGGCTTCGCGGAGAGCGATGCCGTTTCCGGCCAGACCTACGCTCTCAAGGTCAAGGGCGTCTTCGAGGCCGCGAAGGCGGCCGGCGCCATCACCGCGGGCCAGGCGCTGTACTGGGATGCCGCGGCGAGCAATTTCACCACGACGGCGACGAGCAACACCTTCGTCGGCGTCGCTGCTGCTGCCGCGGCCACTGGCGACACGACGGTGAAGCTGCGCCTCAGCGGCCACTTCGCGGCTTGAGGCGGGGAACCGCCATGAGCAAGCCGAAGACGCTCCGGGTGGTGCCGCAGTCCCAGATCCTCACGGCGGACAGCTCGCTGCTCGCCGAGGGGAAGGCGGTTGACGTGCCCACGGCGGATGCCGAGCGCCTTATCTCCATGGGCCATGCCGTCGAGGTGCTGAAGAGCGAGGTGGAGGAGGGTGCGCCCGTCCAGGTGCTTCCCGCCCCCGCCGAGGCAGAGCCCGCCCGGGCGCTTGAGCCTGAGCCGGTGCAGGTCGAGCTGCCGCCGGTGGGAAAGAAGGCGAAGTGATGGACGTCTTCGCCCAAGCCATGGCCGACCTAGCGGCAAGCGACCTGGGCGAGGATGCTGAGTACCGGATCCTTGGAAATGGCCCGCCGGTGCCAGTGCGTGTGGTCTTCGAGTATGACGACGTGTCTCTGGGGCGGGTGGGGCGGCCGATCGCGGCCCTCATTCCGCAGGATGCTGTTCAGATCGGCCAAGCCCAACGTGGTGACACGCTGACAGCCAAGGTCGATGGTGCTCTCGACGTGCTGAAGGTTGAACAAGCATTGCCCGGCTGGAGCGGCTGGGCTTGGCGCCTTTCCTTCAGCAGGGGGCGGTGATGACCCCGATCCGCGAGAAGGTCCCGGCAACTCTTGCAGAGCGGCTTGCTGAGCAGATCCCGGGCATTCCAGTCGAACGGGCTCGCCGCGCCGCGCCGGCTGACGAGGATTTCCCTCGGCTGATCGTGCGGGCCGGCGACGTAACGCCGAACGACGGGACATCCTTCGGCGAGACCACCTACACCGTGACGGTCATCGTCACCGGCTACACCGGCGCCGAGCCCGACGCCGAAGACCAGGACCTCTCCTGCGAGCAGGCCCTTTCCGACCTCCACGCACGCGTGGTGGCCGCCCTGGCCGCTTGGCAGCCGGATGGCGTGGACCTGAACGAGGTTCGCGAGGCCGGCACCGCTGAGTTTCTGGTCTACGACATCGAGGATAGCGCCCGCGCCCTGGGCGAGTTCACGGCCTCCTTCGAGGTCGAAAGCGTCCGCCCCACGGGGCATCCATACGCCGTCTCCTGACGGCCCCACCCTGACAGCAGAGGAGAGGCCGCATGAGCGGGAGCCTCATTCGTGACCGGTTTTCCGCGGTCGCGGTCAAGATCGAGACCACGCCGGGCACGGACGCGATCGGCAGCACGCCGGCGGCTGGTGACTGGTTTGGTGGCACCTGCGAGGTGCAATGGGACCAGAGCGTCACGCCCAATAACGAGTTCACGGGCAGCCTGGATAGCGCGCCGGGCATCGTGGGCGGCCTTCGTGCCCGCGTGACGTTGACGACGCCTCTCCGCGGCTCTGGCGCGCCTGGCACCGCCCCGGACTTCGGCCGGCTGCTCCGCTGCGGCACGATGCAGGAGACGATAACGCCCACTGCCATTGGCGCCCCGACGGCCGCCACGGACGGTACCGAGATCGGGGCGACGCTGGCCACGCCTTTCGCCGCGACCGCCCAGCTTTACCGCGGCATGCCGATGCTGCTCAGCGGAGCCCACACCAGCGTGGATGGCGTGGTGGATTACACCGCAGAGCGTGTGGCGTCCTTCGGCCGTACCTTCGACCCCGCCCTGGGCGTGTCGGACAGCTTCCAGATCCCGGTCAACGTCCTCTACGGCCCGACCTCGGATGAGGCGGTCTACAAGACGGCCACGATCTACCTCTACAAGGACGGCCTCCGCTGGCGCCTGACGGGCTTCGTCGGCACCCCGACTATCACCCTCACAACCGGCGGGACGGGCGTGGTCTCGGTCCAGGGTATGGCGCAGCTTGCGGCCGATCCGGATGTGGTGGCGCTCCCAGCTGCCGCGCTTGGTATCGTCCGGCCAACCCCGCCGCGCTTCGTCAACGGCCTCTGCCAGCTGAACCGGATGACGGCTCAGGTCCGCACCCTGACCTTCAACCTCGGCGTCGGCACGGTGTTGCCCGACAACCCGGAGGCGTTGGAGGGCTACGACCCCGCCGTTCCCATCAGCCGCGACACCACCGTGACGCTCGACCCGTATACCAACGTGACCTCCTACGTCCCGCTCTTCAACGCCTTCCGGCAGGGCACCTCCATGCCGCTGCAGGCCATCATCGGCACGGTCCCGGGCAACCGCTTCGTGCTGACCGTCCCGGCGGCGCGCGCCACGCAGAACAACCCCGGCAACCGCGATGGGCTTGCTACTAATCAGATCACCGCAGATGCGGACGGCGCGGATAGCGGTTTGTTTATTGCAGCGTTTTGATGCTGCGCTAGAATCAAAGCGGGCCGGCGAGGTGTTGGAGCACCGCCGCCGACCCTAACCATCACCGCGTTGGAGCGCGAGCAATGGCTGAAGGTGAGGTAGCACACCCTATCCGGGTGTGCACGAAGTGTGGCGTGGACTTTCCCGCAACCACAGAATTCTTCCACAGGCACCTAAAGGGGCGTCATGGGCTGAATCCGAGGTGCAAGCACTGCGTAAGAAGTGAGAACCGTGATTACGCGGCGGCCAATCAGGAGAAGCTTAAGGCGGCGCGGCTGAAGCGTGCGACAGCATCGGTCTTGCCGGGAGCCGCCGCACGCAATCGTCCTCGGGTTAACTCAGAGGCCGCGAAAGCTGCCCGCAAGCGCTACGCCGCAAGGAATCCTGATAAGGCGAAGGCCTCTGCCGCTAAATACCGGACGGATAACCGCCGCAAAATGCGTGAGTATGAAATCAAGCGTCATCAGCGGCTCAAGGATGACAGCCATCCCAGGCTGCTGCACAAAAGATTTGCCCGTCTCCTTCGTGCCCATCTTCATGTGTGTGGGCGAAGCAAAGGGTCGTCCAAGTGGACAGCGTTGCTTGGCTACAGCCTGCAAGATTTGCGCGTTCATTTGGAGCGGCAATTTACGCACGGGATGTCCTGGGATCGATTGATCGCAGGCGACATCCACATCGACCATATTGTGCCGCTGCCATCGTTCCAGATTACCGGCCCTCAGTGCCCGGAATTCCGTGCCGCATGGGCGCTAACGAACCTGCGGCCACTTTGGGCCAGAGACAATCTAAGCAAGGGTGCGCGACGCACGCTGCTCCTTTAAGCAGGAGACCTCATGGAAAACCCGGTTCTGTCGCGCCGCGACGTGGAGGAATTCACCCCTCCCGGCTCGCCGCGCACCTACAAGATCGCCCCGCTAACGGTTCGCGAGCGCATGGCTGCCCGTGCTGAGGTTGTGGCGGAGGGCGGCACCTACCCGTCGCAGGCGGACCTCTACGAGGCCATGCGCCAGGTGCTGCGCGAGGCCGAGACAGAGGGGCTGGATGACTTGTTGGCCACCCTCGATGCCGCCGAGGCGATGCCCGCGGACGAGACTGGCGCCGAGGCCGACGAGCTGCGCCAGAAGGTCAGGCGCATCGAGACGGCCTGCCAGGCCGCGCCGGCCTATACCGCGCTCTTGGCTCGTCGTGCCCGGCACATGGGCGCCATCCCCTTCGTCTACTTCCGGCGTGCGGTGCGTGGCTGGGAAGGCCCGGACCTGCCGGCCTTCGCCCGCAAGGCCGGCGTCGTGTCAGACGAGGCAATGGAAGGCGTGCCCGAGGACGAGATTACCCTGGTCGGCTGGCGCGCCTTCGCGATGACGCGCCCCTCGAAGGACGCGGAAAAAAACTCAGAGGAGCCCTCTGTGTACTCCGGGACCCAGACGTCTGGGACGGAGGGCTAAAGCCCCCGGGCGGCGGCACTTGGTCCGTCGCCGGTGAGGAGTGGACCGAGAATCCCCGGCTGGTGGTTCCTCAGCCCTATTTTGACTTCGTTCGGGCGTGGTTCTCCTGTCGCGGCGGGATGGGCGGTTACGCCATCTGGCCGGACGGAGGCGGCCTGAACGACCAGGCTGCCTGGGTGCTGGATGCCTTCGGCATCCTGGTATCTCTGAACGCCAAGTTGGACGAGGAGGAGCGACCGACGTGAGGCTGGGATTTCAGGTTCGCGGCGACCTCCAGGAGATCATCCAGGACGAGACGGCAGAGACCGCGCGCGGGCTGCGGGACGGCATCGCCGCGGCGGGCAAGGCGCTGCAGGAAGATCTGCGGAACCAGACGCGGACGGCTTTTCCCCGCGTGCCAGGACTAGCGAACGCTTGGCGGATGGCTGTCTATCCTCGGAACCCGTTCACCCTGACGCTACACCCCGCTGCTAGCGTTTATGTTCCCACGAAGAAGAAGGATGGGACGCCGACCACTATCATTAGGCTGATTGAGGCCTTCGATGAGGGCTCAGTCATCACTGCCAAGAGGGCCAAGTGGCTCACTTGGCCAACACCATATAATGCGACCGGGGGACGCCGGAATGCGGGCAGTCGAGGTGGGGTGAGGGTCACGCCGCAGGAAATGGCGGCAGCGAAAGGTCAAACGGTAGTCCTGCCGTCGCGGACTGCAGGGATTTCGCTGTGGTGCCTGCGGCTGCGTCAGGCTCAGGGCTTTGGATCGCGGAGCAAAGGAAAGACCCAACTCTATCTTGGTCTGGGAAACCGCAATGTCCGGGTTGCGACTGGCAAGCTGAAAAAGGGTGACAAGGAAGCCCGCATTCAGGAGTTAGCCGGTCGGGGTATCATCCCTATGTTCTTTATGGCGCGCACCGTGTCCCTGCCGAAGAAGTTAGACATTGATGGCGCCATCAGGGACGCGGATACCGGACTGGTGGGGCATATCGAGCGGGCTCTGAATAAGGCCTAGCCTTCTCGGGTGCGTGCGGCGGCAAGCATTGCGACGAGGCTATCTTGTCCGCCGCGCTCTAGCATTGTGACGATTATATCGTCCCAGACTTCACCGGTGTCGTGGTCTGCAATTTCGATGACTCGATCTGCCCGGAAACTGCGTGCTCTTTTGCGAAGGTGACAAAACCCGCTGAAACCCACGATGCCGAACTCTTGGTTCTGCATATAAAACTCGGCGGTCTTGATGGTGACATTCCGCTCTGTTTCGGAGCCGTTCGCGTCCCGATATCTCAGAAAGACCGTAGTCTCAATGCCGCGGAGTATGTAGTTCCCGGTCTCCTCGTCCACTACTATCGAGGCTGGCGCGCCTGCAGAGGAGGGGCGGGGCTTGGGTTTGCGAGCAGGCTGACTAGCTAGAGGGGCGCTCTGCTGCAGCTTCGGGACAGATCGCTCAACCGGTTCGAGCGCCGTCTCTTCAATGATCAGTATAGTTGGTTCAGCAGGCGGCTCGGCGAAAACCTGAGGCGGCGGCAACGGCTTAGTGATTGTCGGCTTGTCGCGCCGTCCAAATAGCCAGGTGAGCAAACGTCTCATGGCTCAACCACGTCGCTCTGTCGGGTTGAAGCGATCTTGAGCCGGTTCTCCATAGGAGCAAACGAGGTGTGCCGTCCCCTCTGACATGCGTTCCCAGATGACTTCCCTCCCGAGGTCACAGTAGCGGGCGATCGTTGAGGGATTGGCAAACGGTCGAAAGGTTAGGAGCGATAAGTTATCGCCAGGTTTGCAGTTTGCCTGAAGGATTTGGTCTAGGGCGCCGTAATCGCGGGCAGAAGAAGCATGCGAGCTTTGGCTTCCGATTGATGCGCTACATAGCGGTGCGCTGTGAGGCTGGCCCGGTAGAAAAGCAATAAGAGCAGCAACAATCCAGCGCATGGCGCTACTCCTCAGAAAGGGATGTCATCGTCGAGATCGACTTTGGGGGCGTCCCAGCCGCCACCTCTGCCAGAGTTCGATGGCTTGATCTCGGTCCAGCCGTCGAAGCTGCCATCGCCTTCGAAAATTCGGCCCTTATTGTTAATCTTTCCTCGCTCATCCGCAGAGAACGAAAATTCAAGGCTATCATCAGTATAGTTGATTGACCGAACTCGCGAGTGACCTGCGAGAATGTCTCGGGCCAATACCCGCAGGTCTTTCTCTTGTGCATGTCTCGATTTGAGCTTGTTGAGCAAGTCGCGGACCGTATCGCGCATTTCCAAGGCAGTATCGAGCAGGCGGCGCACCGCCTCGACCTCCGAGCCGATGCCGTTGGCCGTCTGATAAGCGCGAATGCGCTCTACCTGCTCGATCGGAAGGACGTAGATCTTTCGTTCAGTCGACGCCGCCTTGGGGGAAGGCGATATCGGGATACCTTTTGGCGGTGGACTCGGCAGGGGCTTACGGTCGGCCATGCATCGCATCTCACATACGCAAGCCCCGCGCGTCATCAGCATTGCGATATGCGTTGGCGTATGGCATCGTCTCCGCAAGGAGGTGATGTGATGAGTATGAAGACGGCCGGATACCGGCGCTCCAGCGCTGAGGAGAAGGCCCGAGTGATCGTTGAAATGCCGAAGGACGAACTGGAAGCGATTGATAGCTGGGGTGTCCCCGCTGGCATGGCCAGCAGGACGGCTGCCATTCGAACGCTGATCCAGCGAGGTTTGGAGGCTGTTTCCCGCCCGGGAACGGGCGGAGCGCAGGCGACGGGGACAGGTTCCTAGGCCACGGCCCCGTCGTCTGCATCAAGTTCCACCCAGCCTTGCCGGGCTGGGTCAACCGCTCAAACCGAAGGAGATCGGCCATGAGCACGCAAGATATCGGTGGTTCCACCCCTCGGGGTCAACAGGAACCCTTCCAGATGATCCCCGTCCAAGGCGGATATCAGTACGGAGCCACCCTAATCCACGAGCGCGGCGAGATGCTGTCGTTGACCGAGATGTGGAAGGCGGCGGGCGGCGACCCGTCTCGGCGCCCTGCTGAATGGCTCCGGTCCGCCGACGCTAAGAATTTCATCGGTTTCTTGGCTGGCACCCTCAATGTGGAAATTTCCCACATTGGTCTGGTGAGGACCGACCGGGGAGGTCAAGAACCTGGGACCTGGGCGCACTGGCAGATCGCCATGGCCTACGCCCAGTACCTCAGCCCCGAGTTTCGGGCGGCATGCAACACCATCGTCCGGGCTCACATGGAGGGGCAGACTGCCAGCACCCTGGCGCCTGAGGGGGCGGTCCTGCGAACCACCATCCGGCGGGCTAGCCTCCGCGAGGTCGCGGTGGCCCTGGACGCCGGCCTCCGGATTGCAAGCCGCTTCGGCATCCGGGGCAACCAAGCCCTGCTGATGGCCTCACGCGCTACGGAGCGGCACATTGGGGTTAACCCGATGGAGATGATGGGCATCCCCATGCTGGAGGCGCCTGAGGCGGAGATGCACCTGAACGCCAGCGACATTGGGAAGCAGATCGGCGGTCAGTCCGGCCGGAACGTGAACCGGATGCTCAAGGCGAAGGGGCTTCAGAGCGACAGCCGCGACGCTAAGGGCAACATCGTCTGGGAACCGACGGAGGCAGGCCAGCGGTACGCGGTCATGGTCGATGTCGGCAAGAAGCAAGGCGATGGAACACCGGTGCGGCAGCTTCGGTGGCGTTCGGGGGTGGTGGCCCTTCTGAAGGGGGAATCTCACTGATGTCTGTTATCGTTGACCCCATCCACACCCACGTGGTGAACGGCCACCCTGTCCGCTTCTTCCGGTCCCCCTTCCAGGGGCCGGATATGCCCTGGCATGGCGCCGAGGACCTGCTGAAGGCGCTGGACCTCCCCCGGGAGTTCCGGCGGCAGCAGATCAGCCGGCTTCATTCTGAGTGGAAGAGCGATATCCGGACTGTCGCCACGGCGGACGGAATCGTCGTGATTGCCCCGCACTTCATGGCGCGCGGCATGATCGACGGTATGAAGCAGATCGGTCGTCTCACTGACGATGTGGATGCCGACTATTGCCACGGCGCGTCGGCCGCGATGGAAGTCATCACGGCAGATATCGCCGATCCGGTGGGGCAATTCGAGTATGTCATGCACGCCTTCAAGCGGCATGGCGCGCATGGGGAGGCACACTGATGCCCGTCCTCTCCCGCCGCGCAGCGCTCGCGGTACCGGGTGCGGCCATGGTGCTCGCTGCCGCCAGCCCGCCTCATCCTGACGCGGCACTGCTCGCTGCCTGCGAGCGGTACAGGGCTGCTGCGGCCAAGGAGTATCAGTTGCTCGCTATCTATCGGGCAGCATCTGATAGTCCAGAAGAGAAGGCGGCGTTGGCTGCCTGGGACGCCGCTGGCGATGTGTCCTACGACGCCTTAGATTGCGTCATCGCGCTGCCTGCGCTCACTCTCGAAGGCGCTGCGGCTAAGGGCCGCTGCGTCTGGACCTATTGGGAGATGCTGGCGCAGCCCGAGGCGGAGATGACCTTCAGCGAGGTAGCCGCATGGTCCGTGCTGAAGGATCTCGCCCGGCTTAGGGTGGGCGTGGCGTAGAAGACTGAGGGGCCGCCCGGTGGCGGCCCTTCGCATTTCAGGCGATCTCACTTGGCGGAGGCGGAGGCGCTTCGCCGGCGATATAGGGTGCCCAGTGGGTAGGGTGCAGAATCGTGTCAGGCTCACGTTCAGCGACGAAGCCCTGGCGGTAATCAGATCTGTCCGGATTGTTCGAGGTGGGCGCGTTCTCATCGAGCACGTGCCGCCAAGAGCCAAGGATGACATTCCCTTCCTCAAGGTAGAGCCAGATGAATGCCTCAGGGCTCTTCGGGGCGGTGTCTATGGGCCGAGGCCTATCCATGACCGGATCTCCTTACCAGTACCAAGTATGCGGCTTCCGATTACCCTGCCGGATGAAGGTGGCTTCCTCAGGGTCTTCGTTGCCAACGATGAGCCTGCCGATGGTCAGCTTGTCGGCACGGCGGCCGGGGCGCTCGTCGTAAAGACGGACGTGCCACCCAGGTGCTTCGCCAGCATCCCGGTTACCGGAGTAGCGGGCGCGGTCGGGTAAGTCGGCCCAGCGGTGGTCCGGGCCCCACTTACGGGAGTGGTGACGGGTGCGGGACACATTGGTCCCCTCCTGAACACCCTGGACGATCCAGGGCGAACCTAATGCCAGGTCATCGTCGTGGCTCCGGTGCTTCGCTGTTGAAGGAGGTCGGTCGAGCTGAGTATCTTGCGGGCGGCTGACCTGCCTAGGGCTTTCGGGCCATCAGCCTCCGCCGGAGCGAAATGCAGGATGGGCTGCTGCCGCGGGGTTCCCGGTCATCCTGACACACAAAAACCGGGGCTTTTCTAAGCGGCCTCGGCCGCTCTGCGGCTAGGAGGCGGATCGGAGGCCATAGCTTCGGCCCGGCGCTCCAGCCAGGCCGCAATGTCTTCGGGTACCTCGCCCACGCCGCGCGCCCACTTTCGGACGCGGGCCTCATCGATGCCGAGAGCGTCAGCGAGACCCCGCTGCGACCAGCGTAGAAGGGCGATGCACTCGCGGAGGCGGGTAGGGGTCATCCCCCGCCTCCTAGCCACCGGGCGATTACGGGAGCGGCGGCCGTCAGGGCGCCGAGGGCAGCTACAACAGCGGCGACCGGGGTGACGAACCGGGCGATGCGAAGGTTCGCAGCCTCGGCGGTCAGCTTCGCCGCTTCGGCGGCCAGCTTGTGCTGCTCGGCCGCGAACTTGCGGGTCTCCTCCTGTGCCCGGTCAATCTGGGCGAGGACGTTGCGGTCATTTAGGTCGGCGGTTGAAGCGCTCATCGGTGTCTCCACTCGGTTCCGGCCGGGTCAGCCCCTTGCCGTGACCGCAATATGCGGTCGGTAGAGCTAAAGGTCAAGTCTGCACTGTGCGGATCGGTGTAGGGCGTCCCATCCGGGGCGCCCTTTTTGGTTGGGAAGGGGGTGAACGGGGATGGCTGGTCGCACGATTCCAATCCGGCTGACCCTTGAGCAGGCCGATGCTGTCCGGAATGGACTTCGGGCCATTAAGGACGACGGCAAGGCGGCGCTGGAGGCTTTGGAGACTGGTGCGGGTCGGGTAGCGCCGGCGCTTCGCCAGATCGACACCGCCTCGGAGCAGTCAGGCCGCGGTATGCAGCGGTTCGGCCAGGTCATGGGCCAGGCCGGCTATCAGGTGCAGGACTTCGCCGTGCAGGTGTCGGCCGGTCAGTCGGCACTGGTGGCATTTGGGCAGCAGGCGCCGCAGTTGCTGGGCGTCTTCGGCACGGGCGGAGCCATCGCTGGCGCGGCTGTGACGGTCGGTGTTCTGGTCACGCAGATCCTGGGCGCCGTTGACGCATCCAGGGCGTTCAAGAGCGCATTGGAGGCCCAAGAGCAGGGGTTAAGGTCTGCCCTTGGGGCGGCTGACAACTGGCGGAATGGCCTGGAGAAGGAAGCTCAGCAGGTCCAAGACCTGACCAGTTACTATGCATCCCTGTCCACTGCTCGCCGCCAATTGGAGACGCGCTTAGTCGAGCGCGATCGGGCTGCATTGCAGGACCAGCTGAACGAGTTCTCCAGCAGCCAGATCGGGCGACTGCAGAACTTGCCGGAGACGCTCAGCTCTCGCGTCCGCGACATCGAAGGGCAGGCTGGACTGTACCCGGCGGGGTCGGCCGAGCGGGAGGCCATGCTAACGTCGCCCGACCTAGCCCGGCTGCGCGCTGACTACGAGGAAGCGCAGCGCATTGTCATCGACTTCACGAAGACGGTGCAGACGGACGGCGCCAACACGTCCGAGGCCCTGGCCCAAATCATCGCTCGCTTGCGTGAGATGGCTGAGACTGCCTCGGCGCCTGCTGCTCGCGAACTGAACCGGGTGGCCGACGCCTTGGAGAAGGCGGCGCCACAGGCGCGCCAGCTGTCCGAGGCGTCCGAGCAGCTGAATGCTCGCCTGGAGGCTCTTGGCCTTCGCAACGTTGCTGCGGCGAACGGCCTCGATGCCCTGACCGCTGCGGCTGGCCGCGCACAGGCAAAGTTGGCCGATCTGCAGGGGCAGGCCACGCAGGCCGCCGCCGCGCCGGAGCGGGCTCTTGCTAATGCGCAGGCGCTCCTCACGACACTAGAGAGCCAGGGCACAAAGGCGGCCGAGGCGTTGCAGCGGCAGCAGGCCGCCACTGAAAGCCTGGACGGACGGGTGCGCGCTCAGTTGGATCGCGAGCAGGCAGCGCAGCGGGCCGTGATCAAGGCCGAGGCTGATGCTCTAGCGCAACAGGGTAAGCGAGAAGAAGCCACCAATCTTCTTCGCGAAGGCGAAGCTCGTCTTTACGACCAGCGTCAGCAGCGCGAGCCGGAGATCCGACGCCAGCTCTCCGAGACCGACGCCGCCTCGCAGACCTATGCCACTCGCCGCCAAGAAGTCGCCAAGCGTGAGCAGGAAGCCGAGGCAGCTGCACGCAAGTCCCAGTCTCAGGCGAATAGTGAAGCAAAGAAGGAGATGGAGGACCTGCTTCGCCTGGAGGCCCAGTTCTACAGCGAAGCGACGATCAATCCGCGTACTGGGCTCGCGTCACTCGGGCCCTTTGAGGACCAACAGCAGGAGCGCCTCAAGGCAAATATTGAGCGGAGACAGCGCGAAGAGGGACAGGCGGCAGAGAAGACCCAGCGCGAGTGGCAGAAGTCCTACGAGACCCAGCAGCGCACGGCGGAACGCACCTTCGACCGGATCTCCGACTACGCCGGCAATGCCTTCGCGGACGTCTTCCTCAACACTGAGGGTGGTTGGAAGCAGACCATGGCGAACCTGGAAAGGGTGGCAATTGCCACCTTCGCCAAGATCGCATTCGAGGCCGCCGCTCGCCCGATCATCATGCCGGTGGTGCAGCAGTTCGTGGGGGGCGGTGGCGTCGCCGGAACCGTCGAAGGGGTGACCGGCACCAGCGGCGGTGGCTCCGGAGTTGTAGGCTACGCGCAGCAGGCGGGCTCGGCCTACAGTCTCTACAACAGAGTTTCCAGCCTGAACCCGGGGGCGATGATGAGCCCTGGCTATTCCTTCAGCACCGGCTGGGGCTCCGCAGACAGCATACTGAACGCGCCGGCGTGGGGGGGCGGCATCGGGACAACGCAGGCCCTTGGAGCCGGCCCGAACGCTTCCGGCTTCATCCCTGGCACGGCGTTGTCCGGGGAGGCGGGCGCCTTCACCGGAGGTGGTGGGGCGGTGAGCCCGGCGATGTCGTACGGCAGCGCTGCGATGGGCGCGCTTGGCATCGCGGGCGGGGCTTACGCGGCCTATCAGGGTGTCAACCGAGGCGGCGTGGGCGGGTATACCCAGGCGACCGGCGGCGCGGCCACGGCGGGCTTGAGCGCCGCCGCGATGGCTGGCATGGCCGTCCCCGTCTACGGCTGGATCGCCGCCGCCGCGCTCATGGTCCTAGGCGCCCTGCTCCCTGGCCAGAAGCCCAGCGACCGCACGGGCGCGGCGACCTACAACACGCTGACGGGCCAGATGGACATCGGCGGCCTCTCCGGCGAACGCTACTCGGCGGAGAACCGGGCGCAGGCGGAGCAGTTCGCGCGTTCGTTCGATGAACTGGCCCGGCAGGTAGGGCAGGCCACGGGGATGAACGGCCCTGTGAATGCCACCTACCGCGTCGAGGTTGGCGCTCGCGACGGCCTGAAGTTCGTCAACGGCGACACCATCGCGCAGGCCACCACGATAGACGAGGAAGGGGTCAAGGCGGTCACCGCGCGAGTGGTGCAGTCCTTTCTTGCCGCCGCTGCCGAGCAGACGCCGGACGCGAACATCCGCAGCATCATCGGGCGCACGCCGGGCGGTGACCCGGACGCCATCATGGCCAATCTCGACTGGTACGAGAACACCTGGAAGGCGATGCAGGAGGCGCCTGAGCAGACCCGCTCCGGCCTGGCCTCCTTCCAGGCTCAGATCGAGGCGCTGAAGGCTCCCTTCGAGGAGGCCGCGGCCAAGGCTCGTGACCTGGGACTGGCGACGGAGCAGCTCTACGCCCGGCAGCAGGAGGCGGTGGACTACGCCCGGTGGCAAGTCGCGCAGGGCTATGACCAAGCCATGTGGGAAGCGCAGGGCCGCGGCTACATCACCACGCTGCGCGGCATCCGGGAGAACTACGAGACCAACTCCAGCCTCTACCGCAGCGTCGGGCGGAACCCGGAGGATCTCTTCAACCAGCAGGCCATCGCCGCGCTGAGCCAGCTGACCACCGATGCCCTGCGCGATGTGGCGACCAACTTCGTGGGCTGGGATGACGCCATGGCATCTCTCGCCCAGCAGATGCTGGCGAACGCCGACGCCGTCGCGGCGAATACGACGGCGCAGGAGGAAAACACCCGGCTCGGCTACGAGCGGAACGCGCTCCAGACGCTTGCCTCGCAAAGTGGGGTCCTGACCTCCTTCCTGGATCAGCAGGCGGTGGGCGCCGCGGTGAGCCCGCAAAACGCGTTCCGCGCGGCGCAGGAGCAGTACGACCGGGCCCTGCAGGCGGCGCGGGGGGCTGCGGCGGACACGGCGGACCTCGGCGGCCTCACCAGCGCGGCGAACACGCTGCTGAGCGCCACGAGTTCGTTCTACGGGGAGGGCTCGCAGGCCGCGATGATCCGCTCGGGGGTGATGAGCCAGATCACCTCCGTGGGTGCCGTGCTTGGCTTGCCCGCCTTCAGCGACCGGTGGGATGCGACGGCGGACCGCCTCATCGCGGCCCAGAGCGACCAGGCGGCGGCGAACCGGGCCCTGGCGGCTGAGGTGGCCAGTCTGCGCCAGGAGTTCCGCTCCTACCGGCTGCGGGCGGCGGCATGAGCGCCGCGCCGCCCATCTGGGCTATCGCCATGGACAGCCCGGCGTCGCCGGAGCCTGTCCTGGTGCCCTTCGGGTTGACCGCCGGACTGCCCACGGCCGTCGTGGCTTTCCCCGTGATGGCGGCAAGTGACCTGCCGACGCTGCGCTTCTCCGATCGGGGATGGACCGGAGAGCCGGACGACCCGGACGCGCCGAATGAGCATTGGCCGGCACGCATTTTGGACGTGCCGGCGATGGAGCGGGCCATCCCGATCTATCCGACCGAGACCCGGCGGTCAGAGGTGAACGGCGGCGAGGTGATCCTGGCGAACGGGGACGGCGCGCTCGACAACCTGGCTACGGACTGGCGTCTTGCCGGCCGGATGCTGGAGGTGCTGCGCGGCCCCTACCGGGCACCGTTCCGCGCCGCCCGGGCCGAGTTCACGACGGTCGCGCGCTTCCGGGTGGCGGGGGTCGCGGCCGGAACCAGCAAGCTCCGCCTGCCCCTGGGCAGCGCCGCGGCGGATCTCACCATGCCGGTCTCGTCCATCTTCGCGGGCACGGGCGACCTGGACGGGACGGCCGACATGGCGGGGCAGGACAAGCCCGTCCGCTACGGCAAGCACATCAATGTCCAGCCCGTGCAATTCCACCCGGGGCTGCTCGCCTACATGCTGCACGACGGGCCGATCCAGGAGGTCTCGGCGGTCCATGCCCGCGGCACCGACGTGACCTTCGCGGGCGACTATCCCTCCTGGCCCGCGCTGGCCGCCGCCGCCCTCGCCGAGGGTACCTACGCGACCTGCCGGGCAGCCGGGGTGCTGCGGATCGGAACCCCGACCGGGTTCCTGTCGGTGAACTTCCGCGGCGCGGCCCCGGCTGGATTTGGCTATCTGGGCACGGCTGCCGGCATTGCGGCGCATCTGCTCAGGGCGCCCGGCGGCATCGATGCATCCCGGGCCGTCGCTGCCTCCTTCGCCTGGCCCGCGGGCGAGGTGCGGCTGGACGCGACCGGCCTGACCGTCGCCGGCGCGCTGGACCGCCTCGCATCTGGTGTCTGCGGCTGGTGGGGCGCCGGCCTGGATGGCGCCTTCCGCGGCGCGGTTCTCCATCGTCCGGAGGCCGCCACACCTATCCTGACCATCCAGCCCTGGATGCTGTCCGCGCCGCCCGAGGAGGTTCCCGAGAGTTCACAGGGGCCCTGGTACCGGGTGCGCACCACCTTCGAGACGCTGGGCAGCGTGCAGACGGGCGAGGATGTCGCCGGCGTCGTCTCCGAGGAGTACCGGGCCTATCTCGCCCAGCCTTACCGGGTGGCACCTTCCTACAGCATCGAGACCCAGACCCGGTTTCCAGGCGCGATCGATGGGCCGCTGGTGGAAACCGCCTTCGACACATTCGACGATGCTGAAGACCTGGCGGACGAGCTGCTGCGGATCTTCGCGGCACCGCGGCGCGGTTGGCAGATCGGTATCCGGCCGGAAGAGGCCTGGCGCTTCTGGGGCGTGGCAGAGCCCGGTGCGGTGGTGAGCCTTGTCTGGCCGGCGGTGCGCGCCCTGCAGGGTGGCCGTCCCCTGGTCGTTCGCGCCTTCTCCGCGCGCGGCGACCGCCTGACGCTGGAGCTTTGGGGGTAGCATGGGCGCGGTCTTCTCATGGGTGAACGCGCTGGAGGGCGCGGGCGTGAGCCTGTCCGCCTCATCCGAGGCTCCGGGTCTTGGCGTGCAGTCCGTGCTCTCGACCACCATCGCCGACGTGTGGCGTTCGGACCTGGGCGGATCCGCCACGCATCGCATCGGGGCAAACCTGGGCGCGGCCAAGCCACTTCGGGTGTTCGCCGCGGCCATGCCCCGGGACGGCGTATT
Source organism: Roseomonas chloroacetimidivorans (assembly GCF_049629625.1). Taxonomy (NCBI): domain Bacteria; kingdom Pseudomonadati; phylum Pseudomonadota; class Alphaproteobacteria; order Acetobacterales; family Roseomonadaceae; genus Roseomonas; species Roseomonas chloroacetimidivorans. The sequence continues at coordinate 39,656 of NZ_JBNBZS010000044.1, forward strand.
GCCCGGCCCTGGCGCGACCTGGCGCGTGCGGGTGAGCAACGTCGCGATCGGCCAGAGTGAAGTTCTGAATTCAGGCGTCCTGCCGGCCGATGGCGGACGGGGTACTCTTGCCTTCCTGGCACCCGCCACGGTTAGCGGCCGCTACGTGCAGTTCAGCTTCTACGGCGCGGCATCCGACCCCTACCTGCAGCTCGGCCGCGTCTGGGCGGGGGAGGCGCTGGTGACGCAGCGGAACCCCTCCTACGGGTGGCAGAGGGGTGTGCTGGACACGGGCTCCTCGGAGCGCGCGGCCATCTCGGGCGTGCGCAGCGTCCAGCGCGGGGCCGTCGCCCGGACCTTGGCTTTCGACTTGCTGCTGACTGGGGCCGAAGCGGATGCGCTGGACCGGATCGCCCTCGCCGCAGGCACCTCCGGTCAGATCCTGGCCGCACCTTTCGACAACATGGGACGTGCCATGTTCGGGCGCCTCGCGGCACCGCTGGCTCCATCCCAGACCAGCAAGCCTGCCTTCACCACCAAGGTCTCGCTTGAGGAGGACTTCTGATGGGCGACCCGGTCTTCACCGCGGACCGTGTCCTGGCGATCACCAACACGACCGGCACTGGCGCTTATGCCTTGGCGGCTGCTGCGAGCGGTACCTTCCGCACCATCGGCCAGGCCGGCGGCGTGGCTGGGCGTCGCTACATGTACACGGTCCAGGACAGCATCAGCGCACCCACGGAGTTCGAAGAAGGAGAGGGCATCTTCGGCGCTGGTCCGCCCGAAACCCTGAGCCGCTCCACCATCAAGGCCAGTTCCAATGGGGGCTCGGCCGTGAATTGGAGCGCCGGGACCAAGTACCTGTTCCTCACGGTGCATGCCGACCGGCAGGTCCTGCGCGATACCGACGGGATCGTGTCGTCAGAGGAAAGCTTTCGTACCTCCAGGTCCTTCGCGGCCAACTACCCGGACGGCTACGGCTTCATCCAGCTGGGCTCCGTACTCCAGCCCGACGGCTACTACGCCTCCATGGGCATAAGCATGAACGCCGGTGGCTATGAGGGCTTCCTTCGCACGCTGCACAAGCCCAGCGTCGAGGCCATCGTCCAACTGCTCATCGGCAGTCCCTTCAGCTTCTATAACAGCGGCTCCGCGGTCGCGAACGGCTCCTGGATCAGCGGCTCCGACGGTCGCGTGAAGGTGGAGCGCGAGGTTATCACGGACGCGCTGGCGAAGGTCCGCGAACTGACCGGCTTCACCTACACCCGTGCGGACATGGGCGGGCGGCGCGATGTCGGCGTGATTGCTCAGGATGTGCGACGCGTGCTGCCTGAGGCGGTCTTTGCCAACATGGCGCCTCCCGCGAGCGACCCGAACGGCGAGCCCTTCCTCGGGCTCAACTACAACGCCCTCATCGCCCTGCTGATCGAGGCGACGAAGGCACTCGCGGCGCGCCTTGAGGCGCTTGAAACCCGGTCCGGCGCCTAGCCGACCACCACCCACAATCAGGAGTGCGCGGATGTCGGAGACACTACCGGCAGACGTCGTGACGACGCTGCTGGTCAACGGCATCGCGGGCCGGCCGGTTCGCGTCTGGGCCTATGAAAGCGTGCCGTTCGAGCTGCAGTTCCGCAACGGGCGCAACGGCCCGCTGACGGACGTGGAGGGCGTGTCGATTGCCTTCCTCCGTCCAGATAAGGACCAGGCAGTGGCGCCGGAGGGCTTCATGCTCCGCCTTGCTCAGGGGCGCTACGGCTGCCGCATTGTCCCTGCGCTCGGAGGGACTTGGCAGGCAGTGGGGCGCTGCACCAGCCCGACTGCCTCAGTCGACGTGCGGTCCTTCTTCGTAGACCCCCTTCCGGCCGGAACCCCGCCCCCGCCGCAGACATTCGTGACCGATGACACCGGCCTGTTTCTACTGCTGTCTGACGACGGCGCGCTGATTACGGCCTGACGGAGCCTCGCATGTCAGAGACGACGCCTCCCCTTGGCCACAAGGGGATAAGCCTTGTGCTTGCCGAAACGCCGCTCGGGACGATCCTGACAGGGGCCGCCGACACCGTCACCACCACCGCCGCCGCCGTGCAGGAGGCGCGGGTGGAGGTGGAGGGGAACCGGGAGGCGGTCGTCACTGCGGCAGGCGAGGCGGCCAGGAACGCCGAGACAGCCACCGCCGAAGCCGGCAAAGCCGCAGGCTCTGCCTCCACCTCCGAGGCCAAAGCGGTGGAGGCCACGACCCAGGCGAATGTGGCGCGGCAGGCGGCGGCCAGCGCGGTCAATCCGACGCAGTACCGTGACGACGAAAGACCCGAAAACAAGATCCTCCTGCGCAGCGCGAACGGGATTGGGCTCGCAGAGTGGGATGACCAGGCGCGCCTTGATGCGATCCCGTCGCCGACCCTGATCGGGCGCATCGCCGGCCAGCTTCCTCCGCCCGTGCTCCCGGACGATCTGTCGGTATCCAGCCTCACGGCCGATGAGGTGGTGCTCAGCGGGGAGGCGGACGGCGAGAAGCCGCTCATCCCGGTCATCGCCATGGCTGACCATAAGATGATTCTGGCGCGGGATGCCGCCGGGCGGCTGGCTTTCAACGCCACGCCCGACACCGCCCGCACGATCCGCCGGTCGCCTATGGACGGCTACACCGTCGCTGGTCGTGCACCAACTGATACCGATACGGTGGGCTTTTCGGCGGGGCATGAGTGGGGTGCGCCTGGCGGGTCGGTCTTTGTCGCGCGGAGCGTCGGTGCGGACGCAATCTGGACGCCTGCTGTGGCGGCCTTTCCCCCAGCCGGCGATGCGCTCGCCGGCGGTGGCCTGCCACTTCCGGGTGATGCCGTGCCTGGGCTGGAGCCGATCTTCCTGGCCGGACTGTCTCGCCTGCGGGCAGACTACTATGGCCCGATCGCCCGCTTCGGGCGGGACAGCGACAGTACCACCCTCGACGCCGCGAGCATGGCGGAGGCGATCGCCTGGGCGCGCGGCACCACGCTGCGGATCGAGGGCCTCTTCATCCAGGCCGGGCTGCTGCGTGGCACGCTGGCCCCCTGGGCTGGGACGAGCCGTCCCGCGGTCGCGCCCGCCCCGCAGTGCGGCGGCGGCTTCGCGGCCGTCTTCGAGAACAGTGTCATCTACAACGGCCAGCAGACGCCCGACCAGGCCATCGCCATTCCGGCCGGTGTCACGGCGCAGAGCGACAACGTCGCGGTGCTGGCGGTGGGGTGCTTCTCCCATTCAGGCCGGGACGTGCCGGTAGTCGAGCTTTCGGGCTCCACCAAGCTCGCGCTCGGGCACTCCTCCCAGCGCGGGCTGGAGAGTGTGGCCGCCTACTTCGCCGGATGGCGTAGCCTCGGGCGCTACCAGCCATCGCTCGCCGGGCAGGTGATTGCGCTTTCGTCGTCGCCAAGCGGCCTCACCCTTTACGGCAGCGACCGGCAGACAGCCTCCTTCGCCGCCCTGTCCTCTGTTGCCCTCGCCGGGGGCACCATTGGCAATACCAGTGACATCTTCGTTGCGGGCGACGGCGTGACGCGCCGCAACGGCGGCTATATGGCGGGCGCGGTCGCGATCTATGGGCGCGGCTTGTCCGGGGATGAAATCGCAGCCTTCCGGCAGTCGAGTGTCGCGCATTTCAATCTCAGGCCGCAGGTGCGGGGCACCATGGATGTGCTCGGGGACAGCATCACGGACGGAGCCTTCGGAACGTATTTCGAAAGCACGCCACGGCGCCTGGCCCGGCTCCTCCAACGACCGATGAACGTGCGGAACTTCGCTATCTCCGGCGCAACCATCGCCAGCCAGACCGCCACCTTCACCTCGGAGGTGGTGCCGGCCTTCGCGAGCGGCGACGCGGTCAATGTCCTGCTCATCAACGGCCTTGGAACCAACGACATCGGCGGGACGACGATGCCCACGGCTCAGGACATGTACGCTGGAACCAAGGGCATTTGCGACTTGGCGCGCTCCACTGGTTACGCCGCGATCGTGGTTGGAACTGTGCGACCGAGGGCCGCATTCAACGCCGACCCAACAAAGGAGGCGGTGCGCCTGGCCTTCAACGATCTTCTCCGGGCTGGTTACGCCGCGGACCTCGGGGCCGCCCTCCTCATTGACTTTGATCTGCTCTGGTCAACCGCCGACGCGAACAACAACGCCTATTTCGCGGACGGCTCGCACCAGACCGACCTTGCCCGAGCCAGGGAGGCAGCCTTCGTGGCGCCCAAGATCGACGGCGTCATCGCCAACCTGTTCGCCTGACTGGAGGACTGCCCATGGCCCGTAGCGGCCTTACGCTGAATGGCGCCATCACCGGGCCCGGGCTCGGCGATGCGCGGACCTTTGATGAGCTGCTGGCCACCCGCGCCGAGATGCTGGGCTGGTATGTGCCGGACCCCGCCCGGCTGACCTTGGTGAGCGGGCGGGTGTCTGCCTTGGCGGACCGGTCCTCGGCCGCGAAGGGTGCCTCGCAGGCGACGGACGCCAAGCGCCCCCTCCTTAACCCCTCCGTCGCGGCCATGGGCAACCGCCCCAGCATGACCTTCGACGCCGCGCGGGGGGACTGCCTCCTGTCGCCCATCGTCGTGCCCGGGACGGCCTGGACCAAATGGGCTGTGCTGACCCCCGTGGCCGAGGCCACCAGCAACGTCTTCCACGACATCCTGTCGGGGCAGTCTGCCTCTGCTGGCCTGCACCGCTTTGCCATCCGCGGAACCAACACGATCCATTCCCGCGTCGGTACGAGCGGAACGCAGGCCAGCGCGAGCGTCGCCTACACGCCGGGCGTGCCGATCCTGGCCATGGCGACCTGGGACGGCGCCACCCGCACCACGCGGGTCGCAATCAACGGCGCAAGCTGGACGAGCGGAACCAATGCGGCGGCCGTTTGTAGCGATCCGGCCTTGGTCATCGGCGGCGTGGCCCCGATCGGCGGTTTCGCGGGATGCGGCGACATTTTCGACTGCGGGATGTTCAACGTGGACCTCTCCGCGTCCAGCAATGCTGCACTGCTCGGCCTGCTCAAGCAGTACGCGCGCGACCGTTATGGGCTGACAGTCGCATGACCCGCCCCGCCGCGCTGATCGGAGGGTGACGATGGCTACTATTCGTCGTATCCGCCTATGGTTCAGCCGTCTCGTTCACCGACCGGCCGACCTCTTCGACATAGCCTCAGGCTTATCCACGGCGCTGTTCGTGGCTCTGGGTGCCTGGAACCACAGCGACCCAGATGTCGCGCCCAGCATGTCCTTCATCGGGGACAAGGCACCCTGGTGGGTCTGGTTTACCGTCGTTGGCTTGGCCGCGATTTGCCAGCCCCTGGCGCTGCATCTGGACG